>JAVBUG010000029.1:0-15331 GCA_031555515.1 Microbacterium sp.
GACGGGGCTGCCGGGCGCCGTGCCGGTCGCCGCGGTGAGGGCGGCGCTCGCCGAGCACCCCGACGCCTGCGGCGTGCTGATCGGCGACCCGTCGTACGTCGGCACCTTGTCCGACATCGCCGGACTGGCCGATGCGGCGCACGCCGTAGGGGTTCCCCTCGTCGTCGACGCGGCCTGGGCGGCCTATTTCGGCTTCTCGTCCCTCGTTCCCGCCCACGCGCTCGAGCGCGGTGCCGATGCCCTCGTGACGAGCGCCCACAAGACGCTTCCCGCCTGGAGTCAGGGCGCGCTGCTGCTCGCGCGCACGACGCGCGACGGCGGGCTGCTCGACCCCGACCGGCTGCAGCGCGGGTTCGAGGCATCCCACACCACCAGCTCGGCCGGTGCGATCCTCGCGAGCACTGACGCCTCGCGCGCGATGCTGCAGCGCGACGGCGAGGAGCTCGTCGGGCGGCTCGTCGGTCTGGTGGCCGAGGCGCGCCGGCGGCTCTCTGAGGTCGAGGGCGTGACGGTGCTCGAGGAGCGTCCGGCGGGCCATCCCGATGGTGCGCTCGCCGTGGATCCGGCGAAGCTGGTGCTGCTCATCGCGGGCACGGGCGCGCACGGCCACACGATCGAGGACGACCTCCTCGCCGACGGCATCACGCTCGAGATGGCCGACCGCGACGTGCTCGTGCCGCTGGTCACCGTGGCCGACGACGAGCGCTCCCTCTCGGGCCTCGTCGAGGCGCTGACCGCCGCGATCGGCCGGCGCCGCGGCATCCCTCGCCCCGTCACACCCTCGGCGGCGTGGTCGGTGGAGTCGCGACCCGCCCTGACCCCGCGCGAGGCCTTCTTCGCCACGCACGAGACGGTCGACGCCGAGGCGGCGATCGGACGCGTGTGCGCGGAACTCATCGCCCCCTACCCGCCCGGTGTGCCGGTGCTCGCCCCGGGTGAGGTCCTCACCGCGGGCGCGCTGGACGCGCTGCGCGAGACGAGGCGCGACGGCGGCCGCATCGCGTACGCCGCGGACCCGACGCTCGACACCATCCAGGTGGTCGCGGGGGTACCGCCGACGCCGTCGGGCGCCTAAGGTCGCGAGGGTGGGTGTCCGCAGCTTCGAGCACATCGGCCTCATCGTCGAGGATCTGGAGGCGATGGCAGGGTTCCTCGAGATGCTCGGATTCCACCGCGGCGAGAAGGCTCGCATCGGCGGCCCGTGGGCGGATCGCGTCAATGGGCTCACGGGCACCGACGTCGAGATGGTGTTCCTCACCCCACCCGACGGCTCCGGAGCGATCGAGCTCTCGCAGTTCCTGCGGCCGGAGAGCCCGGCTTCCGTCGGCGATCTCCCGTCGAACACGCTGGGCCTGCGCCATCTCGCCTACCGCGTCGACGATGTCGAGGGCGTGCTCGCCAAGGTCCGTGCCGCCGGGTACGACACCATGGCGGAGCTCGTGAACTACGAGGACGTGTGGCTCGTCTGCTACGTGCGCGGGCCGGAGGGCCTCATCATCGAACTCGGACAGCGGCTCGACGACTGAGCGGTGGTCTTCACGGAAGGACGGCTCGTGTCGGCAGAGCAAGCCTCGGCGTTTCTCGCGCTCCACTCGGGTCCGGGATTCGTGATCCCCAACGCGTGGGACGCCGGGACCGCGCGCATCCTCGAGCAGGTCGGCTTCGCCGCGATCGCCACGACGAGCGCGGGCATCGCGTGGTCGTACGGCGTGCCCGACGGGGGAGCGCTGGACCCGGCCGTCATGTTCGAACGCGTCGCGGAGATCGCCGCTTCGGTGGGCGTGCCCGTGAGCGCGGATCTCGAGGCAGGCTACGGGGACACGCCGGAGGAGGTCGGCCGCACCGTCGCGCTCGCCGCCGAGCTCGGAGTCGTCGGCGGCAACATCGAGGACGCCGTCGCGGGCGCCCTGTTCCCGGTCGAGGAGGCGACGGAGCGCCTCGGCGCCGCGCGTGCTGCCGCACCGGCGGGCAGCTTCGTGCTCAACGCGCGCACCGACGCGTATTTCATCGGCACGGCCGAGGATCCGTTCGCCGAGACCGTCGAGCGCGCGCAGCGCTACGTCGAGGCCGGAGCAGACTGCGTCTTCGTGCCGGGCGTCAAGGACGAGGACACGATCCGCCGGCTCGTCGCGGAGATCCCCGCACCCCTGAACGTCGTCGCCGGACTGGTGGCACCGGTCATCCCCGCGCCTGCGCTGTTCTCGCTCGGCGTCACGCGGGTCAGCGTGGGCGGCAGCCTCGCCCGTGCGGCGCTCTCCGCCGTGGAGCGTGCCGGCCACGAACTCCTCGAGACCGGCACGCTGGGCTTCCTCGACGGAAGCCTCGGCTACGGCGACGTGCAGCGCCGGTTCGGGGCCTGACTACCGCGCGGCGCGGTCCTTCTCGCGCGTGCGCCGGCGCGCGCGCCCGGTGGGAGCGGCGCTGTGCTGCTCGGCCTTCAGCCGTTCGGCTTCGAGCCGCTCGGCCTCCTCGCCGCCGATCGCCTCGCCGCGCGCGACGAGCCCGGCGACGTCCGACAGCGGGATCTGCTTGAGGAAGAGCGCCAGCACGAAGGCGATCGCGATGAACGGCACGAGGTACCAGAACACGGGCGCGAGCGCGTCGGCATAGGCGTCCACGACTCCCGTCTTGACCGTGTCGGGCAGCGAGTTGAGCACCGAGGGGTCGATGCTCGACGTCGCCTCGCCCGCCTGTTCCGGGCTGGCGCCGGCATCCGTGAAGACCTTCGTCAGGTTCTCGGTGAGGCGCGTCGTGAAGAGCGTGCCGAACACGGCGGTGCCGAGCGCCGCACCGACCTCGCGGAAGTAGTTGTTCGTCGACGTCGCGGTGCCGAGATCCGCCGCGGGCACGGCGTTCTGCACGACTAGCACGACGACCTGCATGATGCAGCCGAGGCCGACGCCGAACAGGAACAGGTACGTGCAGATCAGCCAGATCGGCGTCGACGCGGTGAGTGTCGTCATCAGCACCATCGCGACGCCGACGATGAGCGTGCCGACGATCGGGAACAGCTTGTACTTGCCGGTCTTGGTGATGAGCAGACCCGACGCGATCGACATGCCCATGACGCCGACCATCATCGGGAGCATGAGGAGACCGGATGCTGCGGCCGACGTGCCCGACGACATCTGGAGGAACGTCGGCACGAAGCCGAGAGCCGCGAACATGCCGATGCCGATCGCCATGCCGATGGCCGTGGCGTTGATGAATATCGGGTTGCGGAACATCGACAGCGGCATGATCGGGTCGGCCGCACGCGACTCGGTGAAGATGAACAGGCCGGCTGAGGCGACGAGCCCCGCGCCCCAGGCCCAGGTCGCCCCGGAGTTCCACCCCTGGTCGGCCGAGCCGCCGAAGTCGGTGAAGAAGATGAGGCACGTCGTCGCGGCCGACAGGAACAGCACGCCCAGCCAGTCGATCGGCTTCTCGGCCTTCTTGTTCGGCAGCTTGAGCGCGAACACGGCGATGAAGAACGCCGCGATGCCGACCGGGATGTTGATGTAGAACGCCCACTGCCACGTCATGTGGTCGACGAAGAAGCCGCCGAGGAGGGGGCCGGCGACGGCGGCGAGGCCGAAGATGCCGCCGATCGGGCCGAGGTACTTGCCGCGCTGGTCGGCCGGCACGATGTCGGCGATGATCGCCTGCGAGAGGATCATGAGCCCGCCGCCGCCGAGGCCCTGGATCGCGCGGAATACCACGAACATCCAGAAGTCGGTGGCGAACGCGCAGCCGACCGACGCCAGCGTGAAGATCGCGATCGCCACCATGAACAGTCGTCGCCGGCCGAGCACGTCACCGAACTTGCCGTAGATCGGCATGACGATCGTGGTCGCGAGGATGTAGGCGGTCGTGATCCAGACCTGGTGCGAGACACCGCCGAGCTCACCGACGATCGTCGGCATCGCGGTCGAGACGATGGTCTGGTCGAGGCTCGACAGGAGCATGCCCGCGATGAGGGCGGAGAAGATGATCCAGATGCGCCGCTGCGTGAGCAGGAACGGCGCCTCTCCGCCGGGCTTGGCGGTCGGGACGGTGGCGGTGGTCATTCGGGGGTTCCCATCAATGCGGTCTGCGTGGCGAAGAGGTCGCGCGCCGCGCCGATGCGCCGCTCGAAGATCTGGATGAAGGACTCGGCGTTGCCGGGTTTCAGGAACTCGCCGGCAGCGGACCGGACGAGGGCGCCGACGACCTGCGCGGCGACCTGCGCGCGGAGATCGCCCGTCAGGAGGTTCTCGCGCTGCTCGATCAGCCGGGCGTCGAACTGCTCGCCCTCGAACCCGAGTTCGAGCATGCGGGCGAGCAGTCGGGGCTCCTTCTCGACCGCGCGGAACAGGTCCTGCACCGTGTCGGGGGCGATGTCGAGCGCGCGCCAGCGCTCCTCGGCCAGGAGAGCGAGGTCGGTCAGCAGGTTCGGTGAGATGCCCGGGTCATCGGAGGCGCCGGCGAGGAAGCGGGCGATGGCGGCAGCATCCGATCGCTCCAGAGGGATGCCGAGGACGGCGTCGTCCTTCGAGGCGAAGTAGTTGAAGAACGTGCGTCGCGACACCGCGGCCTCGCTGCACAGCTCCTCGACGGTGAAGCCGGCGAGGCCGTGCTCGGCCGTGAACCGTCGTGCGGCGCGGATCAGCGTGCGCGTGGTCTCGGCGCGCCGGCGCTCGCGAAGACCTTCTGCACTATCTGTCACATCATGCAGTTTTGCACTCGATCTATCTTCGTGCAAATTGGCCCGCGCTGCCGCCCTCCGATCACGCGCTTCGACAGGTCAACCGCGCCTCCGCAGGACCGAACTGGGTTCAGAGGGCCTGCAGAGCCCCGGGTGACCTGTCGAAGTGGGGGGAGGGGTCAGTGCGCGGGGCCCACCGTGGAGGCGCGCGGCAGCAGTTCCGGCAGCAGGGAGACGCGCTGCACCGGGCGCCGCGCGCCCTCGGCGAGGCGGGCGACCATCGTCTCGACCGCGAGGCGCCCGACCTGCTGCTTCGGCGGGCGGAGGGCGGTGATCGCGGGCTCGGCGCTTTCAGCGACCTCGTCGTCGTAGGCGACGATCGCGAGGTCCTCGGGGATCGACCAGCCGTGGTCGCGTGCGTGCTGCTGCAGCAGCACCGCTTGCGGGTCGTTGTGGATGAGGAGGGCGGTGGTGCGCGTCTCGCGGCAGCGCTCGAGCACATCGGCGATGAGCGCCTCGCGGGCGATCCCGTCCAGCGCATCGAGCGTCGCATCGACGTCGACGAGGCACTCGAGTCCGAGGCCCTCGACCGCGCGATCCCAGCCGCGGCGCAGCTGCCACGATGTCGGTGAACCCGCGGAGGTGAGGATGCCGACCCGGCGGTGGCCGAGCGAGGCGAGGTGATCGGCGGCGAGCGAGCCCCCGAAGACGTGGTCGGTGGTGACCCATTCGAGTCTCGTGAGCGCGAGTGCTGACGGCACACGGCGCTCGGCGAGCACGACGGGGATCGGCAGCGCCTCGAGCCAGTGCAGCAGGGCCCTGCCGTCGGGGCCGAGCGTCTCCGGAGCGGCGATGAGCCCGTGGAGGCTCCCCGACTCGACGAGCGACGCGATCTGACGGCGCTGGTCGTCGACCGCATATGTCGCGCCGCGGAGGATGAGCTGCACGCCGAGCTCGGTCGCGGCCGCCCGCGCGCCGATCATGATGTGGGGCCAGTAGTAGCTGAGCGACGGCACGACCATGCCGACGCGGAATCGGACTGCGGCGCGCGACGAGGCGGGCACCGTCGTGTCGAGCCGGCTCCGCAGCGTCGCCCCGCCGTGCACGCGGGTGACGAGACCGCGGTCGGCGAGCTGCCCGATGTCGCGCCGGATGGTGAGCTCGGACACCCCGAGTCCTCGTGCGAGGTCGGCGACCCGCACCGAGCCCGAACGGCGCAGCTCGTCGAGGATGTGCTCGCGGCGGGAGAGTCCGAAGGCGGGCGGGTCGGTGGGCTGCTCCATGATCGCCTCAGCGTACAAGTGTGTTCGAATCGGTTCAAGAGTGAACGAGTCTGTTCGTTTAAGTTCCGGCATCCGTTCTCCTCACGAGAGGATCGCTGCGGGCACGCGGTCGTGCCCCTTTCGTGCGTCGACGCCGGGCCGGGTCCGCGCGCACGCCAGAAGCCCCAGCGGAAACGGAGACTGCGATGTCGCAGGGATGGATGCCTCGTCCGAAGGATGGACGCAGACCACGACGGGTGCGCACGACGCTGGCGGCGGTGGTGACCGCTGCGGTGGTCGCTGCGCCGCTCGCCGTGCCGGCCATGGCTCAGGCGGCGGGCGCTGATCCCGTCACCGTGAACGTCACGGGCGCCGACGTCGCGGCGGCAGCGCAGAACAAGAACGGCCTCACGTTCAAGGGGTTCGGCGTGCTGTCGGCGAACTCGACGAGCGCGCTGCTGCTCGACTACAAGGCGCAGCATCCTGACAAGTACTGGGAGCTCATCGAGACGCTGTTCGGCGGGGACCACCCGATCATGAACACCGTCAAGATCGAGATGGGCAACGACCGCAACACCTCGACCGGCCCGAACGCGTCGACGATGCGCACGCGCGACGAGTACCCGAACGTCCTGCGCGAGCCCGGCTTCCAGCTCGCCGCCGACGCGCAGCTCGTCGCCCACGGCGAGGTGCACGTGAGCCTGCTCCGCTGGAACCGTCCGGCCTGGGTGGCGAACGACGCCGACCAGTACATCTGGTTCAAGAACACCGTGCTCGCGGCCTACCGCGAATTCGGGGTCATGGTCGACTCGATCAACCCCGACACCAACGAGACCTCGAGCCCCAACATCCAGCTCTACAAGACCTTCTCGGGCTGGCTCCGGAACGACGACAAAGGCTACGAGGGCGCCACGGCGTCCGACCCGAACAACGGCTTCGCGTCGGAGGAGGAGAAGAACCTCTACCGCGGCATCCAGACGATCGCGGCCGACACCGTCGGCACGCCGCCGGTCTCGTTCGGCAATGCGATGACCTCGGCCACCGACCCGTCGCTGCGCGACGCGGTCGACGTCGTCGGCTTCCACTACTCGAGCGCCGACGACAGCGCCGGCAACATGAAGAAGATCGCCGAGCAGCTCGACAAGGAGGTCTGGAACTCGGAGGGCCAGTCGACCTTCTCGAGCTCGGCCGACCGCCCGAACAACAACGCGAGCGACGAGCAGGGCGGCTTCGGCACGCAGTTCGGCGGCACCAACAGCGCGCTCGAGATGGGCAACTGGGTCACGACCGGCTTCAACGCGTCGCGGCGCACCATGAACATCTTCCAGCCGGCGATCGGCTCGTTCTACGACGGGTTCCAGTACTCGTCGAAGGAACTCGTGAACGCGCGCGACCCCTGGTCGGGCTGGACGTACTACGACGGCGGTCTCGCCGTCATCGAGCACTTCACCCAGTTCGGAAAGCTCGGGTGGGAGAACGCCGACAACACCGCCGGCATCTGGCGCGCGATCCCGAAGGCGTCGGGCAGCGAGCTCGGCACGGGCAACCCGCCGGGCGGTGCGCGTGCCGGCGGAGCGTCGTACACGACGCTCGCGGCGCCGGACGCGTCGGACTTCTCGACCGTCATCATCAACGACTCGAAGTTCACGAAGACCTACCGGATCGTCGCCAAGGTCCTGAACCTCGGCGCCGACCAGACGGGTGAGGTGTGGGAGACCCGTGCGGCGGACGCCGGCCAGGCCTACGACGCGAACTACCTGAAGCCGGTCGGCGAGGTCACCCCCGCCGCCGACGGCACGTACACCGTCACGGTCAAGCCGTGGTCGGCCGTCACGTTCACGACGCTCGACCACGCCGCCACCGACGCCGGCGGCAAGCTCGCCGCGAAGGACGGCTACGGCAGTGCGCTGCCCACGTCGAAGGAGTACACCGACGCCGGCGGCGGCCGTGACGTGCTCGACACCGACGCGAGCGGCAACGTCAACGGCGTGACCGACGACGCGTTCCTCTACGCCGACGACTTCGACTACACCGAGCAAGGGAACATCAAGAGCTACAACCCCCAGAACGGCCAGCTCGTCGACACCCAGGATTCGTTCCTCGACAGCCGCGGCAACCAGGCGAAGCCCGCCGGCACGCCCGCTGTGCAGAGTGAGGACAACGGCGCCACGCCGCGCTACACGAACGACACGAACGGCGCGTTCGAGTCGGTGGCGACGCCGGACGCCTCGCACGACCGCGTGCTCCGCCAGCAGGTCGGCCCGGGAATGGCCGGCGGCGCGTGGAACGGCGGCGACCCGAAGACGACGATCGGCGACGCCCGGTGGGCGAACTACACGGTTTCGACCGACGTGCTGTTCGAGGCATCCGGATCCCAGTACGCGACCATCGGCGCGCGCGAGCAGGGCGGCACGGCCAACGGCCAGAGCGTCTCGGCCGCCGAGCTGAAGATCGACCCGACCGGCGCATGGACGTTCATGCGCTTCGGCGCGACGCTCTCGACGGGCACCGTGGCGGGCAACGCCGCCGCGGCGTTCCAGACGGGCGCGGGTGTGTGGAACAACATCGCCGTGAAGGTGGCCGGATCGGTGTACACGGCGTACGTCAACGGCGTGGAGATCGCCACGTACACGGATGCTGCGCCCCAGGCGACCGGTCGCATCCAGCTGGGTTCGAGCTTCAGCTTCGTGCAGTTCGACAACCTGAAGATCGAGACGGTGCCCGGCTACACGCCGTACTACGCCGCCATGATCGACGGGATGCACCAGACCAGCTGGGCGGACCGCTCGGTGCCCGTGCTGCAGTTCGACAAGAACTGGAGTCACGCGAACGGCCAGGGCATGTTCGAGTGGCAGCGCACGGCCTCCAAGAGCACGGCGAAGGGAGCGTCGATGACGTACTCCTTCACCGGCACCGGCCTCGACATCATCGGCACCAACGCCGGCACCACGACCCTCGACGTCATCGTCGACGGCGTGCAGATCGCCACGGCGGCGCCGACGTTCGCGGCGGGGAGTGAGCGCACCACGTTCATCCTGCGCGGCCTGTCGAACGGACCGCACACGGTCGTCATCAAGACCGCGAACGATGCCTCGATCAACGTCGACGCCGTCGGCGTGGTCACCGCGACCGCCGACTCGGCGAAGGCCGACACCACGGCGCTCGCCGCGGCGGCGGACGCCGTGAAGGGCCTCGACGAGAGCGAGTACAGCGCCGAGACGTGGGCGGTGTTCGCGGCCGTGAAGGCGAACGCGACGGCCGCGCTCGACGACCCGGCGGCCTACGGCCTCGACACCGAGGGATCGGTGGCGATCGCGGCCCGTCTGACGGCGGCAGCGGACGGCCTCGTGCCGAAGGACGTCAGCCCCGACGTGCTCGAGGTGGGCGTCGTGACCATCACGTCGACCGACCGCACGCTGCCCGCGAAGCTCGACCTCGCCGGCACGAACGCGAAGGTCACGTGGAGCCTCGCGTCGACCACGAGCGCGAAGAGCGTCGCCGAGCTCGGCACGTTCGCGGCGACCGGGCGTTCGACCGAGAAGCTGTCGTCCGGCTTCTACCAGCGCTTCAGCGCCACGGTGCTCGTCGCTCCCGCCGACCTCGACTACTTCATCGACTCGGGCGCGACCGGTGCTCCGACCGGATCGGTGTACGCCGCGGTCGCAGCATCCGTTCCCGGACTGCTGAACGGCACGAGCGACCAGAAGTGGGACGGCACGACGGCGGGCACGACGTGGGGCTACTCGACCACGGCGTCCACGATCGCGGCGGGCTCGCCGGCGGACTGGGGCTCGTCGTACGTCGGCGCCGACTACAACAAGCCGGTCACGTACCACCTGACGCTGCCCGCGGGCTCGTACAACATCGTCGCCGTCCAGGCGCCGCGTGCGGGGCTCACGACCAACGTCTACTCCAAGGTGAAGGTCGCGGGCACTGAGACCACGAAGACCGCGACGTCGACGGGATCGGCCACGCCGGTCGCGCAGACGCTCACGCTCGACGCGGACGCCGTGGTCGACGTCGAGTTCGGCACCAACGGCACGAGCGGCTACAACGCCCGCCTCGCGCTGGTCTACGTGCAGAGCCTGCCGCGCGACCTCGGGGTGCAGGGTGCGCTGACCGTCGACGAGGAGCTTCCCGAGACGGTGACGGTCGCCGGCGCCGAGAAGGCTGTGGAATGGGATGCCGCGTCCGCCGCGCAGCCGCGCACGGTGTACGGCAAGCTCACCCTCACGGGTCGCCTGACCGACACCGACCAGGCCGTCGTCGCGGGCTACGAGATCGTCCCGCCGGCGCTGGTGTACTACATCGACGCGGGCACGAATGGGGCGGCTTCGCCGCAGTACACCGCGGTCGCCGGGTCGGTGAGCCTGCGCAACGACAGGGTCGACCAGGTCTCGGCGGCCGCCGACCAGTGGGGCTACGTCGCCGACGGCATGAAGACGAAGGGCACCACCGACATCAACGACAAGTACTCGACGGGTCTGTACCAGGACACGACGAAGCTCGTCTACCGTCTGCCGCTCGACGCGGGCACGTACACCCTCACGGGCGGGTTCACCGAATGGTGGGGCCTGAACCGCGCGATGTACCAGACGGTGTCGGTGGGCGGCACCGAGCTCGCCAAGGGCACGGTCCCGCTGTCGGGGTCGAGCGGGCCGATCGCCGCGCCGCTCACCTTCACGCTGACGGCTCCCGCCACCGTCGACTACCTCGTCACCAACGAGGGCGCCGGCGCCGAGAAGCCGGTGATCTCGTGGCTCGCCGTGGCCGACGAGAGCCTGCCGGGTTCTCCGCAGAACGTGACGGCGGCGCTCGCGGGCGACACCTCGATCGCGGTCGCCTGGGATGCCTCGACCCTCACCGGTCCGGGATTCACGGGGTACCGCGTCTACGAGGCGGGCGGCACCGACCCGGTGTGCGAGACGAGCAGCACCAGCTGCACGGTCCGGGCGCTCGAGCTCGGCACGACCCACGCATACGAGGTCGCGGGTGTGAACGCACTCGGCGAGGGCGAGCGGTCGGCGGCGACGGCATCCGTCACCCTCCCCGAGGTCGCCTCGAACGACGGCGCGAAGACGGCCCCGGCCAAGGGCGTGCTCTCGTCGAACGACGGATGGGACACCGGCCTCAAGGACGGCACGTTCCAGCTCACGATGAACCTGTGGTGGGGCGAGAACGGCTCGCTGTTCAAGCTCTACCGCGACGGCGAGCTCGTCGCCAAGGTGCCGCTCACGATGATGACGCCCGGCGCGCAGAGCGCGGTCGTCGACATCAAGGGCCTGGTGAACGGAAGCTACGTGTTCATCGGTGAGCTGGTCAACTCGAAGGGCACGACCGCGACGCAGCCGCTCACCGTGAAGGTGACGGATGCCTCGCCCGGCAAGCCCGTCCTGTCGAGCGACGCCCGAAACGGCGCCGGGTCGTACACCGTCACCGCCGACCTGTGGTGGGGCACCAACGCCACCTCGTACCGGTTCCTCGAGAACGGCGTCGAGGTCGGCGCGGGTGAGCTCAAGGCGGCGACGCCGAACGCGCAGCGCGCGACCCTTCCGGTGTCGGGCAAGGCCAAGGGGACGTACACCTACACGGTGGAGTTCACCAACGCCGCCGGCACGACGGTGAGCGCCCCGCTCAAGGTGACAGTGACCAAGTAGTCGCGACGATCGAAACGCCTCGGGCCCGGGTTGTCGCCGGGTCCGGGGCGTTTCGACTCGCGGTCGTGGGGCGCCAACCGCTACTAGACGATCTCTTATTACTGGTTGTGGAAATAACCGCTAATATAGGTCGGACTATTAGCGGTTTTGAGGAGGAGAAATGGAGCCCACCGGGCTGGAAGCCCAGCTTGCCGTCTCCTGGCCTGCCGTCGAAACCCGGACCGTGCCATGGACGACCAACCCCGACCAGCGAAATGCTGCCGGACGCCGGCCGTCCCAGAAGGACCGGATGCTCACGGAGATCAGGGTGGAGATCCCGCGGCGCATCGCCGCCGAGGCGCTGCCGCTGAGCCAGGAAGCGGCTCGTGCCAGTGAGGAAGCAGCGCACTCGATCGCACTGCTGGACGGCCGGGCGGTCAGTCTGAGCGGGCTGAGCGATTTGCTCGTCCGCAGCGAGACCGTCGCGTCCTCCAAGGTCGAGCACATCTACGCCGACGTCACCGACATCGCGCGCGCATCCATCGGCGCCGACGCGGGGGAGCAGGCGCGGCGCACTGTGGCTGCCGCAACCGCGATGCAGTCGCTTGTCCACGAGGGCGTCACCAACACGTCAATCCTCGCCGCTCACGCCGAACTGATGGACGGGGACCTCCTCGAAGGGGATGGGGCCGGCAGATACCGCCAGCAGCAGAACTGGATCGGTGGCAGCGACTTCAGCCCCGCCGACGCCGTCCACATCCCCCCGCCGGCAGCTCTCGTCAGCGGGCTCATGGACGATCTCGTCGCCTTCTCCAGGCGCAGCGACATCAGCGCGATCGCCCAGTCCGCTCTCGCTCACGCCCAGTTCGAGGCCATCCACCCGTTCACCGACGGCAACGGTCGCGTCGGCCGGGCGATCATCGGGTCCATCCTCCGGGGCCGCGGCATCACCCGCAGTGCCACCGTCCCCATCGCCGCGGTGATGCTCGCTGACGTCGACACCTACTTCGAGCGGCTGACCGCGTACCGGCAAGGCGACGCCCAGGGGATGATCGTCTACCTCTCCGAGTCCGCGGCTGCCGCATCGGACGCCGCGATGGTGTCAGCGGATCGACTGGCTGCCCTTCCCACCGAGTGGGTGGACAAGGTGAGGCCCCGGAAGGGGTCGTCAGCGGGGAAGCTCTTGGGCGCCCTGCTGCAGGCGCCGATCCTGGACGCGGAGAAGGCGGCCCAGGTCACCGGTGCCGCCCCCAACCGCACCTACGACGCACTCGCCCAGCTGGTGGACGCCGGCGTGCTCACCGAGCTCACCGGCCACACGCGCAACCGGGTGTGGCTCGCCCAGGACGTCATGGACGAACTCTCGGAGCTCGAGGATCGCATCGGACGGCGCGCCGTGCCTTCATCCCGTTGGACGTGATCCGGCACGCGTGCGGGATATCCAGAGGTCGGGCAGGATGGCGGGAAGCGCCCGGCCTGTGCGGGCGAGGATGAGGGTCGACGGTGACGCTGCGCAGTTCCCACTGGTATTCGGGCGATGACCGGAACGCGTACATCCATCGGGCGTGGATGCGCCGCGGTGCGCCGGACTCGGCCTTCACGGGGCGTCCGCAGATCGCGATCGCGAACACCGCATCGGACCTGACGCCGTGCAACGCGCACCTGGGCGAGGTCGCACAGTCGGTGAAGAACGGCATCTATGAGGCCGGCGGCATCCCGCTGGAGCTGCCGGTGGTGTCGCTGGGCGAGACGAACGTGCGCCCGACGGCGATGCTGTGGCGCAACATGGCGGCGATGGCGACGGAGGAGATGCTCCGCGCCAACCCCATCGATGGCGTGGTGCTGCTGGGCGGCTGCGACAAGACGATCCCGTCGCTGCTCATGGCGGCAGCATCCGTCGATCTTCCCGCCGTCGTGGTGCCGGGCGGGCCGATGCTGACCGGCCACTTCCGCAACGAGGCGCTCGGCTGCGGCACCGACGTGTGGCGGCTCTCGGAGGAGGTGCGCGCGGGAACGTTGAGTGAGGCGATGTTCCTGAAGTCCGAGTCGTCGATGATCCGCTCCAAGGGCCACTGCAACACCATGGGCACCGCATCGACCATGGCGCTCGTCGCCGAAGCGCTCGGCGTCGTGGTCCCCGGCGTCGCGGGAACACCTGCACCGGACGCCCGCCTGCTCGAGGCCGCGCACCTGACCGGCGCCCTCGCCGTGGGGCTGGTCGCGGACGACCGACGGCCGTCGACGTTCCTGACGAAGGCGAACTTCCACAACGCGATCGTCGCGCTCGCCGCGATCGGCGGCTCGACCAACGCGGTCGTGCACCTGCTCGCGATCGCCGGGCGGCTGGGCATCGATCTCACGATCGACGACTTCGACCGGATCGGCGCCGAGGTGCCGCTGCTCGTGAACCTGCAGCCCGCCGGCCAGTACCTGATGGACGACCTGTTCCGCGCCGGCGGGTTCCTTGCGGTGATGCGCGAGGTGCGCGACCTGCTCGACCCGACCGCCCTCACCATTACAGGTCGGCCGTTCGTGGAGTACCTCGATGACGCGCAGATCTGGGACGCGGATGTCATCACCCCTCGCGACACCCCGCTGCAGCCCCACGCCGGCATCTCGGTGCTGCGCGGCTCGCTCGCTCCGGGCGGCGCGCTGATCAAGCCCGCGGCGGCGTCGCCGAACCTCCTGAAGCACCGGGGCCGGGCGGTGGTGTTCGACTCCATCGAGGACTTCCACGCCCGCGTCGACGATCCGGACCTCGACATCGACGAGAACTCCGTGATGGTGCTGCGCGGCTGCGGGCCGAAGGGCTACCCGGGCATGCCCGAGGTGTCGAACATGCCGCTGCCGAAGAAGCTCCTGGAACGCGGCATCCGTGACATCGTCCGCATCTGCGACGGCCGCATGTCGGGCACCGCGTACGGCACCGTCGTGCTGCACGTCACCCCCGAGGCCGCCGCGGGAGGGCCGCTCGCCCTCGTGCAGACCGGCGACTGGATCGAACTCGACGTGCGCGACCGCCGCCTCGACCTCGACGTGCCGGCGGACGAGCTGGCGAGTCGGGTGCCGAACCAGGCCACCGTCGACGGCTACGCGAACCCGCGGCGGGGGTGGGAGCGGCTGTACGTCGACCACGTGCTGCAGGCCGACCGCGGCGCCGACCTCGACTTCCTGGTCGGCGCGTCGGGCTCGGAGGTGACGCGTGAGTCCCACTGAGCCTTGGCGCGAGCGGGCGGGGCGATGAGGGCTCTCGTGATCACGGCGCCTCGAGACGCCGAGGTGCAGGAGGTGCCCGAACCCGAACCTGCGGCCGGCGAGGTGGTCGTCGACGTGCAGCGTGCCGGGATCTGCGGCACCGACATCGAGTTCTTCACCGGCGAGATGGCGTATCTGCACGCCGGCCACGCGGCCTACCCGATGCGGATCGGTCACGAGTGGATGGGCACCGTCTCCGACGTCGGAGCCGGTGTCGACCCTGCCTGGGTCGGGCGGCGGGTCACCGGCGACACGATGCTCGGGTGCGGCGCGTGCCGCCGTTGCGAGCACGGCCGCCAGCACGTCTGCGAGAACCGGCTCGAGCTCGGCATCCGCGGCGGGAAGGCGGGTGCGCTCGCCGAGAAGGTCGCGACGCCCGTCTCTTCGCTGCATCGGCTGCCCGACGGCGTCGACGACGCGATGGCCGCCATGGTCGAGCCCGGCGGCAACGCCCTCCGTGCCGTGCAGGGTGCGGCGCTGCGCCCGGGCGATCGCTGCCTCGTCCTCGGCCC
>JAVBUG010000338.1:0-11244 GCA_031555515.1 Microbacterium sp.
CACCGCGAACCAGCACCGCTCGTACCGGTTCGACGTGCGCGACGCGCTCGTCGAGGGCGACAACGAGCTGGTGGTCGCCTTCCGCTCGCCGGTCAAGTACGCCAACGAGCAGAGCGTCGCGCTCGGCGTGCGCCAGCGCCCGTACCCGCTCCCCTATGACGCCATCCGCAAGTCGGCCTGCAGCTTCGGGTGGGACTGGGGCATCGCGACGTACACGAGCGGCATCGTGAAGCCCGTCGGGCTGGAGTCGTGGTCGGTCGCTCGCCTCGCGCAGACGCGGGTGGCCGCGACGCCGGAGGGCGACGGCGGCACGGTCACGGTGGAGGTGGAGCTCGAGCGTTCCCGTCAGGACCCGGTCATCGTGACGGTGCGTGCCGGCGGGGTGGAGACCTCCGGAAGCCTCGCCGGGGACGACACGTCCGCGACTGTCACGCTCTCGCTCGCCGAGGTCGAGCGGTGGTGGCCCGTCGGGTACGGCGCGCAGCCGCTGTACGACATCGACGTCGAGGTCGCGGCATCCGACGGCACTCTGCTCGACCGTGCCACGCGCAAGGTGGGCTTCCGCGATGTGCGATGGGACACGACGTCCGACGATGCCGGCACCGCGTTCACGCTCGTCGTCAACGACCAGCCGGTGTTCGTGAAGGGGGTCAACTGGATCCCCGACGACGCGCTCACCGTGCGCGTCACGCGTGACCGCCTGCGGCGCCGCTTCACGCAGGCGCTCGACGCGAACCTCAACCTCATCCGGGTGTGGGGCGGCGGGCTGTACGAGTCCGACGACTTCTACGAGCTCGCCGACGAGCTGGGCCTCCTGGTCTGGCAGGACTTCCTGTTCGCGTGCGCCGCGTACGCCGAGGAGGAGCCGCTGCGCTCCGAGGTCGAGGCGGAGGCACGCGAGAACATCGTGCGGCTCGGCCACCATGCCTCCCTCGTGCTGCTGACCGGCAACAACGAAAACCTGTGGGGCTACGAGGACTGGGGCTGGAAGCTGCGCCTCGACGGCAAGACGTGGGGCGCGCAGTACTACTACGAGCTGTTCCCGGCGCTCGTCGCCGAGCTCGCGCCGCACGTGCCGTACGCGCCCGGCAGCCCGTTCAGCCCCGGCACCGGCTGGGACGGCGAGACGCAGACCGGCCCGCACCCGAACGACGAGCAGCACGGCTCGATGCACCTCTGGGAGCAGTGGAACCGCCGGGACTGGCCCACCTACCGCGAGCACAAGCCGCGGTTCGTCGCCGAGTTCGGCTGGCAGGGGCCGCCGGCGTGGTCGACGCTCGTGCGTTCCGTGTCGGACGCGCCGCTGACGCCCGAGTCGCCCGGCATGATCGTGCACCAGAAGGCGATGGAGGGGAACACGAAGCTCTCGAACGGGCTCATTCCCCACTTCCGGAGGCCGGAGGCCATGGAGGACTGGCACTGGGCGATGCAGCTCAACCAGGCACTCGCCGTGCGCACCGCGCTGGAGCACTTCCGCTCGTGGGCGCCGCACACCCAGGGCGCGATCGTGTGGCAGCTCAACGACTGCTGGCCGGTCACCTCGTGGGCCGCGATCGACGGCGACGAGCGCCCGAAGCCGCTGTACTACGGGCTGAAGAACGCGTTCGCCCCGCGCATCGCGACGATCCAGCCCCGGGGCGGCGGGCTCGCGGCGGTGCTCGTGAACGACACCGCCGAGCCGTGGTCCGGGGAGCTGACGGCGCGGCGCGTCGGGTTCGCGGGCGACGAGTTGGCGCGATTCGCGGTCTCGGTGTCGCTCGCCCCGCGTGAGACCGCGACGTTCGTGCTTCCGGCCGACGTCGCCGTCGCCGCCGACGCGGCGTCCGAGCTCGTGGTGGCGGGCGTCGGCGACGTGCGCGGCTTCTGGTTCTTCGCCGAGCCTCGCGACTCGGCGCTCCGCGCCGCCGAGGTCGAGGTCCGCACCGAGCCGGCCGCGGACGGCACGGTGGTCACGCTCACCGCCGCGACGCTGGTGCGCGACCTCGCGCTGCTGGTCGACAAGATCGACCCCGATGCCGTCGCGTCGGACGCGCTCGTCACGCTGCTGCCGGGCGAGAGCACGACGGTCGTCGTGCGGCACGGCGGCGACGGGCTCGCAGCATCCGCTCTCTCCCATCCGCGGGTGCTCCGCACCGCCAACGAGCTGGTTGTCTCGTGACGGCCGAGACCGCCCAGGCGCTCGGGCCGTACGTGGCCGGAATGACCTGGGGATGGACCGGGGTGCGCGGAACGTGGGCGACGGCGGAGGCCTCGGCGTCGATGCGGCTCATGGCCGAGCACGGCGTGAACTGGACCGCCCTCGCGTACTCGGCGCTGCAGGACACCGCGCAGTCGACCGAGGTGCGGTTCCGCGACGAGCCGACGGTGACCGACGACGAGATCGTGTGGGCGATCCGCGAGGCGAAGGCGCTCGGGATGAAGGTCTGCCTGAAGCCCGTCGTCAACGTCGCCGACGGCACGTGGCGCGCGTACATCGGGTTCTTCGACCAGGACGTGCCCGGTGAGCCGACCTGGGGCGAGTGGTTCGCGTCGTACCGGGAGTTCATCCTGCACGCCGCGCGGATCGCCGAGGCCGAGGGCTGCGAGATGCTCTGCGTCGGCTGCGAGATGGTGCGCGCCGACGCACGCGAGGCCGAGTGGCGCGAGCTCATCGCCGCCGTGCGCGACGAGTACTCGGGCCTCGTGACGTACAACTGCGACAAGTACCAGGAGGACCGCCTGTCGTGGTGGGACGCGGTCGACGCGGTCACGTCGAGCGGGTACTACCCGATCGACCGGTGGGAGGCGGAGCTCGACCGCATCGAGGCGGCCGTCGCCGCCACGGGCAAGCCGTTCTTCTTCATGGAGGCCGGCTGCCCCTCGCGCGAGGGCTCACCCGATCGCCCCAACGACTGGTCGCTGCCCGGAGAGGTTTCGGGCGAAGAGCAACTGCGGTACTACAGGGTCATGTTCGAGGCGTGCGCCCAGCGCGCATGGGTGGGGGGATTCATGTTGTGGGACTGGCCCGCCAGGCTGTACTCCGCTCAGGAGGCCGCGCGGAACGACGACTACTGCCCGTACGGCAAGCCCGCGGGCGCGTACCTGCGCGCGCAGTACACGGCGCTCGCGGCGGAGGTGGCACGATGACCGCCGGTGTGCTCGCGATCGACGCGGGCCAGACCGGCATCAAGGTACGGGTGCGCGAACACGACATCGTGTTCCCCGGCATCCGCACCGGCGAGCCGCTGCTCCCCCAGCTCGCCGCCGTCACGCACGCCGCGATCGAGCGCACCGGCGCCGACGTCTCGGTGGTGAGCGCGGGAGTGTCGGGGCTCACGACACGGGAATCGGATGCTGCGGCCCTCCTCGCCCGGATCGACGACGCCGCCGTGCACGAGGTGATCCTGGCGCACGACTCGACGACGTCGTTCCTCGGGGCCCTCGGCGACACTCGCGGGGCCGTCGTCGCGGCGGGCACCGGCGTCGTCACGCTCGCGGTCGGCGCGTCGCAGGTCGCCCGGGTCGACGGGTGGGGCTACCTCATGGGAGACGCGGGCAGCGGGTACTGGATCGGCCGCGAGGCCCTCGACGCCGTGATGCGCGAGTACGACGGCCGCGGCCCCGCGACCGCGCTCCGCGCCGTCGCCGAGGAGCGCTGGCCCGACCTCAGCCAGGCGTACATCCACCTGCAGTCCGACCCCGAGCGCGTGAGCGTGATCGCGTCGTTCGCGGCCCACGTCGCGCGCCTCGCGACGGACGGCGACGCCGTGTCGCAGAACATCACCGTGCGCGCCGGCGGCGAGCTCGCCCACAGCGTCGAGACGGCGCTGCGCCGCGTGCGCTCCGACGAGCCGGGCGAGCACTTCGCCGCGTGCGCGATCGGCGGCGTCTTCCGCTCCCCGCAGCTGCGCGAGGCGTTCGCGTCGCACATCGCCGCGAGCGAGTTCGACGTCACGCTCGTCGAGCCTCGCGGCCACGGGATCGACGGCGCCGCGGCCCTCGCGGGCCTCGCCCCGCAGCATCCACTCGCCCACGCGGTCTCGATCGCACACGCCTGATCCACGGTCGTGGAACCCGGCCGCGCCTCCAGCCCTGCCCCACCACTTCGACAGGTCAACCGGGCGTCTGCAGGCGCCCCCAGTCGGATTCGCTCCTGTGGAAGCCCGGTTGACCTGTTGAAGGCGTCGCGACGCTCGGAAGAGAAGAGACCAGACGACGGATGCCCCGACCCTGAGTGTGGACAGGAGGGCCGGGGCATCCGAGGTCTCAGACGGGGGTCAGACGAGCGACTCCCGCCAGGCGGCGTGGAGCTGCGCGAACTTGCCGGTGCCACCGATGAGCTCCTCGGGGGTGTCGTCCTCGATGATCTCGCCGTGCTCCATGACCAGCACGCGGTCGGCGATCGCGACAGTCGACAGACGGTGCGCGATGATGATCGCGGTGCGGTCGGCGAGCAGGGTCTGCAGCGCGTCCTGGATCTGGCGCTCCGACGGGATGTCGAGCGACGCCGTGGCCTCGTCGAGGATCAGCACCGCCGGGTTCGCGAGGAACGCCCGCGCGAACGAGATCAGCTGGCGCTGACCCGCCGACACGCGGCCACCGCGCTTGTTGACGTCGGTCGCGTAGCCGTCGGGGAGCGCCTGGATGAAGGCATCCGCCCCCACCGCGCGCGCCGCGGCCTGGATCTCGTCGAGCGTCGCGTCGGGCTTGCCCAGCGCGATGTTGTCGGCGACCGTCCCGCTGAAGAGGTACGCCTCCTGCGTGACCATGACGATCGCGCGGCGGAGATCCTTCGGATGCAGGCTGCGCAGATCCACGCCGTCGAGCGTCACCGCACCTCGCGTCGGGTCGTAGAACCGCGACACGAGCTTGGCGAGCGTCGACTTGCCGGCACCCGTCGTTCCCACGAGCGCGATCGTCTGCCCGGCCGGGATGTCGAGCGAGAAATCCGGAAGGATGACGCGGTCCTGCGAGTACCCGAACAGCACGTCGTCGAACCTGATGTGGCCCTTCGCCTCCCACAGATCCACCGGGGTCTTGGGGTCGGGAACCGTCGGCTCCTCCTCCAGGACGCCCGACACCTTCTCGAGCGCCGCCGTCGCGGACTGATACGAGTTCAGGAAGAACGCGACCTCCTGCAGCGGCGAGAAGAAGTTGCGGACGTACAGCACGGCCGACAGCAGGAAGCCGATCTCCATCGCGCCGTCGACGACGCGGATGCCGCCCCACGCGATCACGATCGCGAGGGTGAACGAGGCCACGGCCATGAGTCCCGGCTCGAACGTGCCGAACAGGCGGATCGAGCGCATGTTGACGTCGCGGTAGTCCATCGCGAGCCCGCCGAACTCCTCGTCGTTGCGCCCCTCCTTGCGGAAGGCCTTCACGGCGCGGATGCCCGTCATCGTCTCGACGAACTTGACGATCACCTTCGCGCTGATGACGCGCGACTCGCGGTAGACGAGCTGCGAGCGCGTGTAGAACCAGCGCATCAGGAGGAAGAGCGGAATGCCCATGAACGTGAGGATCAGGCCCGACTGCCAGTCCACGAGGAACAGCGCGACCAGCGTGAACGCACCGTAGAGGATGCCCGACACCAGCTCGTTGAGACCCCCGTCGAGGAGCTCGCGGATGGTGTCGAGGTCGCTCGTCTGACGCGAGATGATGCGGCCCGACGTGTACGACTCGTGGAACTCCAGGCTCAGCCGCTGCGTGTGGAGGAAGATGCGCTTGCGGAGGTCGAGCATGATCGCCTGCGTGAGGCGCGCCGCGACGACGACGTACCACCCGATGAGGGCGGCCCCGCCGATCGCGGTGACGAGGTAGACGAGCACGACGAGGATCGTCGGCATCCAGTTCATCTGCTCCACCGCGGCGGGCAGGGCGTTGTTGATGCCGATGCCGATGAGCCAGGGCCCCGCGACGCGCAGCGCGGTCGAGACGACGAGCACGACGCCCGCGAGGATCAGCTGCGCGCGCACGGGGGTGATGAGCGAGCCCAGCAGGCGCAGCGAGCGCTTGCGGATCGCCTTGCTCTCGGCGCGCGTGTAGTCGGAGCGGTCTTCGCCGCTCGTTCCGGTCACCGTGGTGCTCACAGGGTCACCTCCCATTCCTGGTCTTCCTGTCTCGCCCTGAGTCGGGCCTCTTCGACCTCGAGACTCGAGATCACGTGCCGGTAGTGCTCGCTGGTGCGCAGCAGCTCGGAGTGCGTGCCGACGGCGGTCACGCGGCCGGCCTCGAGCAGCGCCACCCGGTCGGCGAGCGTGACAGTCGACGGGCGGTGCGCGACCACGAGTGCGGTGGTCTCGTGCAGCACCTCACGCAGCGCATCTTCGACGAGCGCCTCGGTGTCGACGTCGAGCGCCGACAGCGGGTCGTCGAGAACGAGCACCGCGGGGCGCGCCGCGACGGCGCGCGCGAGCGCGAGCCGCTGGCGCTGACCGCCCGAGAGCGACAGGCCCTCTTCGCCGATGATCGTGTCGACGCCGTCCGGGAGGTCGTCGACGAACGACGCCTGCGCGACGTCGAGCGCCTCGCGCATCACGCGCTCGGCCTCGTCGCTGCCGGGGACGAGGTCTTCCCGGCCGAGCAGCACGTTGTCGCGCACCGACTGGGAGAACAGCGTCGCGTCCTCGAAGGCCATGCCGATGTGCCGGCGCAGCTCGGTGAGCGTCAGGTCCCGCACGTCGACGCCGTCGAGCGTCACCCGGCCGCCGGTCACGTCGTAGAGACGCGTCGGCAGCGTCGTGAGGGTCGTCTTGCCCGAGCCGGTGAGGCCCACGAGCGCCATCGTCTCGCCCGGCCGCAGCACGAGGTCGACGCCGTCGAGCAGGTCGCGCTCGCGTTCCGCAGCATCCTGATACCGGAAGTGCACGCCCTCGAACGCGAGCTCACCGCGCGGCTTCGCGATGGTCTTCGGCGACTCGGGGTCGACGATCGTGTTCTGCTCGTCGAACACCTCGAAGATGCGGTCGGTCGCCGTGCGCGCGTCGAGCAGGAATGAGAAGAGGAAGCCGATCGACTCCATCGGCCAGCGCAGCACGGTGGCCATCGCGAAGAAGGCGATGAGCTCGGCACCCGTCAGCTGGCCGAGCGCGGTGAGGTAGATGCCGGCGCCGAGGCACAGCGCGAATGCGATGTCGGGCAGCAGCACGAGCCAGAACCAGATCCAGCCGACGGCGCGCGCCTTGCTCAGCTCGGTCTCGCGCAGCGTCTCGGCCTGCCGCGTGAACTTCTGCAGCGCGTGCTTGCCGCGGCCGAAGGCCTTGAGCACGCGGATGCCGTGCACGCTCTCCTCGACCGAGGTCGCGAGGTCGCCCGCCTGGTCCTGCGACTGGCGCGCGAGCGTGCCGTACGACTTCTCGAAGCGGTACCCCGCGTACCAGAGCGGCGCGGACGTCACGAGGAAGATCGTGCCGAGCAGCCAGTGCCACCGGAACAGCAGCCCCGTGCCGACGACGATGGTGATCACGTTGACGACGAGCAGCACGACGCCGAACGCCAGCCAGCGGCGGAGCATGCTGATGTCCTGCATCATGCGGCTCAGCAGCTGCCCGGACTGCCACCGGTCGTGGAACGAGACGGGCAGGCGCTGCAGGCGCGAGTAGAACGTCTGGCGCAGCTCGTACTCGACCATGGTCGCGGGGCCGAGCACGAACCAGCGGCGGAGCCAGACCATCAAGGCCTCGGCGAGGCCCAGGGCGAGGATCGCGGCGGATCCCCACGCGATCAGGGCGATGTCGCCGGAGGCGATCGGGCCGCCGACCACCTGCTCGAGCACGAGCGGAATGGTCAGCGCGAGCAGGCTCGCGACGAGCGCGCTGGCGGCGCCCATCACGAGACGCGGAAGCACCGGCTTCGCGAAAGGAAGGAGCCGGGCGAGGGCTTGGAAGGTGGACAGTTCGGACCGTTGCGGCTGTTCTGATCGCTCAGGAAGGGCGGTGGTGGTCATGATCCTTGTGGGGGTGTTGCGGTGACCCGTCGTCGGGTCGCGAGGCGACAGCGCCGTGTGGGAGCGCTGTCATGAGAGAGGAGCTTCCTCGGTGAGGAACGCTCCGGGGGACGGCGGTATGCCGAATCCGGCAGAGCCGGCAGTGCGAGGAGCGGACTACCCCTGGACGCGGGGACGCGGCAGCCGGGAAGCGGTGCGGGGTCCCGCGAGACGGAGGACGAAAGCGGTCTTCGCGGCGACGGCGGCCTGATACATTTCTTCCTCCTTGGGCTCTGCGGAAAGGGCTGTGCGCGCCGCTAGTTCGTAGCGACGCGACAGCCCTCCAGCATATACCTGAGAATTCTCTGAAAGCAACAACCGCTTTCCGGTCCCCCGGAAAGCGGTTGATGCGCGTGATTCAGATGAGCGCGGGCACCGCCGCCTCGCGGTCGAGCAGGCGCTGCTTGACGGGCAATCCCCACGCGAACCCGCCGAGCGTGCCGTCGGTGCGAAGGACGCGATGGCACGGCACGAAGAGCGCGGGCGCGTTGCGGGCGCAGATGGATGCCGCGGCCCGCACCGCGCTCGGAGACCCGAGCTCGACGGCGAACTCGCTGTAGGTCAGCGGGCGGCCGGGCGCGATGCGCCGCAGCGCCGCCCACCCGGCGAGCTGCATCGCGGTGCCGTGCTGCGCGACCGCGACGTCGTCGATCGCGGCGAGGTCTCCGCCGTAGTACGCGGCGACGGCGGCCGCAGCATCCGTCTCGCCCGTCACGACGTCCGTCGGGCGCACCCGCTCCACGAGGCGCGCGAGGATCGCGTCGGCGTCGGCGGTCCACCCCGAGGCGAGCACGCGCCCGCCCTCGTCGGCGAGGATCGTGAACGCGCCGTCGGGCGTGTCGACGGTCTGGATGGTGGCGGTGGTCATGACATGCCTCCGGTGGTCGATTCGGATGTGAGGACGGTGACGGATGCTGCTCTCCGCCGCGGTGCGGCGGGTTTCGGCGGGACGGCGCGCCACAGGTGGGCCGTGAGGTAGCTGCGCCACGGGGCGGTGCGGGCGGCCCAGTCGTCGAGCGCGCGAGCGTCGGCCGGGAGGCCGATCGCCGCGGCGCCGGCGCGCACCGCGACATCGCCCGGGAGGAACACGTCGGGGTCGGCGAGCACGCGCATGCGCACGTAGTCCGCGGTCCACGGGCCGATCCCGGGCATGGCCAGGAGGGCGGCGCGCTGCGCGACGGCGTCGTCGCCGGCGGTGAGCGTGAGCGAGCCGTCGGCCAGCGCGCCGGCCGCGCCGGTGATCGCGCGGATACGGGCGGCGGGTCCCCGGAGCACCCCGGGGCCGTGCTCGGCGATGGCGGCCATCGTCGGGAACAGGCGGACGGGGGCGGGGGTCTCGCCGGGGCCTGCGCCAGGAGACAGCATGCCTGCGAAGGCCGGCACCTCCTCGCCGAGCGCGGCGGTGAGCGCGGTCAGAGCGGGGCGCGCGGCGACCACGGTGATCTGCTGGCCGCCCATCGCGCGGATGAGCATCTCGTGCGGATCGGCGGCGCCCGGAACCCGGATGCCGGGCAGCGCGGCGACGAGCGGGGCGAGCTCGGGATGCTGCGCCAGCGACTCGTCGACCGCGTCCGGGTCGGCGTCGAGGTCGAAGAGGCGCCGCGCGCGCGTGACCAGCGTCGACAGGTCGGCGAGGTTCGTCAGCGCGGCGCGCAGCCGTACGCGTTCCAGGTCGTCGAGGCGGAGTTCGAACCACGCCGGCCCATGGGGCAGGCGCAGCGTGCGCGCGAAGGTCGAGGCCGTCGCCGCTTCCGCGCCCGACACGGCGCGAGCCGCCATCCACGCGAAGAGCCCCGGCGCGTCGAGCGCGCCGCGGTGCGGCAGCGCGAGGTCGATGGTGACGCCCGGTGCCGAGCTACCCGGCGCCGGGACCGCGGCCCCGGGCCCCTCGTGGCGCGAGGCCCGGCGGCGCGCGCGCAATTCGAGCGGCGGCATGCCGAACACCTCGCGAATCGTGTCGTTGAACTGGCGCACGCTGGCGCACCCCGACGAGAACGCGACGTCGGCCGCGGGGAGGTCGGTGCCGACGAGCAGCATGCGCGCGGTCTGCGCACGGTGCGCGCGGCTGAGGGCGAGGGGACCCGCGCCGAGCTCGGCCGTCAGCAGCCGCGTCAGATGCCGGGGCGAGTAGCCCAGGCGATGTGCGAGCCCGGGCACGCCCTCGCGCTCGACCACACCGTCGGCGATGAGGCGCATGGCGCGCCCGGCGGTGTCGCCCCGGAGGTTCCACTGCGGCGACCCCGGTGCCGCCTCGGGCAGGCACCGCTTGCACGCCCGGTAGCCGGCCTCGTGCGCGGCGGCGCTGGTCGGGTAGAACGTGACGTTCGATGCCTTCGGGGTGCGTGCGGGGCAGCTCGGGCGGCAGTAGATGCCGGTCGACCGCACCGCCGTGACGAACTGCCCGTCGAAGCGGGCGTCGCGCGAATCGATCGCACGGTACCTCTCGTCGAAGGTCATGGTCAGGCTCATGCACCTAGCCTGACACGCTCCCCCGACATCGGCTCGCGGAAATCGGACACGGCGGTGGCAGCATCCACCCCCGCCTTCCCACCGCCGGAACCACCTCAGCCGTGAGACAGACGCACGACGGCCCCGGGCGGAAGAACCGCACCGGGGCCGTCGTGGCTGAGCCGGGCTCAGTGGAAGAAGTGGCGCTCGTTCGTGAAGAACATCGTGACGTTCGCGGCCTTCGCGGCGGCGACGACCTCCTCGTCGCGCACCGAACCGCCCGGCTGCACGATCGCCGAGATGCCGGCGTCGAGCAGGATCTGGGGGCCGTCCGCGAAGGGGAAGAACGCATCGGATGCCGCGACCGACCCTGCGGCGCGGTCACCGGCCCGCTCGACCGCGAGGCGGCACGAGTCGACGCGGTTGACCTGGCCCATGCCGATGCCCACGGTCGCCGAGTTCTTGGCGAGGACGATGGCGTTCGACTTCACGGCGCGGCAGGCCTTCCACGCGAAGATGAGGTTCGTCATCTCCTCGTCGGCCGGGCGCTCGCCCGACACCAGCTGCCAGTCCTTCGCGACCGACTCGATGTCGTCCGGGAAGCGGTCGGCGTCCTGCAGCAGCAGGCCGCCCGAGACCAGGCGCACGTCCATGCGCTCCTGCTGCCAGTCGGCGGGCAGCTGCAGCAGACGCAGGTTCTTCTTCGCCTTGAAGACCTCGAGCGCGGCCGGCTCGAACGACGGCGCGACGATGACCTCGGTGAAGATGTCCTTGAGGTTCTCGGCCATCTTGAGGGTCACGGTGCCGTTGGCGGCGATCACGCCGCCGTA
>JAVBUG010000213.1:0-11301 GCA_031555515.1 Microbacterium sp.
CACGGCGCTGGACGTCGCGGAGGCGCTGCCCCGCGCGGTGGCCGAGGCGCTGAGCCGCTGACGGGAGGCCGCGCTTCTCGTCCCTAGGATGAAGGGGTGTTGCGGCGGACGTGGGTGTGGATCGCGTTCGTCCTCGTCCACGCGGTGGTCATCTGGCTCGGCTTCTCCGACGACCACGCCGCCTCGTGGGACGTCGACCAGCTGTACCGCTGGTGGGCCGGCCTCACGCTCGGCGGCGATGCTCTCCCCGGCATCACCGAGGACTGGATCTATCCGCCCCTCGCACACCTGCCGATCCTTCTCGTCGGAGCGTTCCGCGGGGTCGTGGACTACACCCTGGGCTGGGGACTGCTCGTCACGGCGCTCGACGCCGCGGCCTTCGCGGTGCTCGTCGGCCGGGGGCGCTCGCGCGGCCGCATGTTCGCGGCGTGGTTCTGGCTGGCGGCGATCCTCGCGCTCGGCGGCGTGGGCATGTTCCGGCTCGACGGCGTGACGGTGCCGATCGCGGTCGCCGGCTCACTGTGGCTCGTCGGCCGGCCCTGGCTCGGGTCGGTGCTGCTCGCCGTCGCCACGTGGATCAAGGTGTGGCCGGCGGCCCTGCTCGCGGCCGCCGTGATCGCGGTGCGCCGCCGGCTCGCGGTCATCGGCGGAGCGGCCGCTGTCTCGGCGGTGGTCGTGGCGGTCGTCCTGCTCGCCGGCGGGGGCCCGCACCTGCTCGGCTTCGTGGGCGACCAGACCTCGCGGGGCCTGCAGATCGAAGCGCCGGTGAGCAGCGTGTACCTGCTGCTCGCCCTGGCGGATGTGCCCGGCGCGCGGATCTTCTACGACCCCGACCTGATCACGTTCCAGATCACCGGCCCGTCCGTCGACACCGTCATCATGCTGATGACCCCGATCCTCATGCTCGGGATGCTCGCCATCGCGGTGATCGGTGCCGTCAAGGCCTGGCGGGGCGCGTCCTTCGTGGCGCTCTTCCCGCCGCTGGCGCTCGCGCTGGTACTCGGCTTCATCGTCCTCAACAAAGTGGGATCGCCGCAGTACATGACGTGGCTGATCGCGCCGGTCGTCCTGGGGCTCACGATCGATCGGCACCGGTGGCTGCGCCCCGCCGTGCTCACGGTGGTGATCCTCGCTCTCACCCAGTGGCTCTTCCCGTTCGCCTACGACTGGCTTCTCGTGCTGTGGCCCGCGGCCGTCTGGCTCGTCGTCCTGCGCAACGTCATGCTCCTCGCGCTGTTCGCGTGGGTTGTCGTGCGTCTGGTGCGGCTCCCGGGGCGCCAGCCGGTGCGGCTGCGCGTGTCAGAGTAGACCTCGTCCCCTCGAGACCCCGGAGGTCCTCATGCTCGTCGCCTTCTCTGTCGCCCCCAGCGGAACCGGCCGCGCCGACGGCTCGGTGCACGACGCCGTTGCCGCCGCAGTGCGGGTCGTGCGCGACAGCGGTCTGCCGCACCGTACGACATCGATGTTCACCGAGATCGAGGGGGAGTGGGACGAGGTCTTCGACGTCGTCAAGCGCGCGACCGATGCCGTCGCCCCCTACGGCTCCCGCGTCTCCCTCGTGCTCAAGGCCGACATCCGCCCGGGCTACGCGGGCGAACTCGACGGCAAGATCGAGCGCCTCGAGGCCGCGATCGACCGCCAGGTGGGCGACGCCGACGCCGAGTGAGGCTCTGCCTCCCGACGCGTTCATGACGCTGCGCGTCGACGGCTTCCCGAATCGATTCGACAGGATGCTGCGACCGCCGCTAGCATGACGCCGTGACCTCCTCGAATCTGACGAGGGGGGCGGCGACGTGGGCGCTCCTTTCCCTCGCCGTCGGCAGCTTCGGCATCGGCATGACCGAGTTCGTCGTCATGGGCCTGCTGCCGAACATCGGCTCCGACCTGCTGCCGTCGCTCTGGGCACTCCGCCAGGAGGATGCGATCTACCAGGCGGGCTGGCTCATCTCGCTGTACGCGCTCGGCGTCGTCGTCGGCGCTCCGACGATCGCCGGCGCCGTCGCCAAGTACCCGCGCCACCGCGTGATGATCGGGCTGGCGCTCGCCCTCACCGTCTTCA
The DNA here is from genome assembly GCA_031555515.1 of Microbacterium sp. GTDB lineage: Bacteria > Actinomycetota > Actinomycetes > Actinomycetales > Microbacteriaceae > Microbacterium. Next base: position 2,060 of record JAVBUG010000213.1, read on the forward strand.
ACGCGCTCACGTTCCTGGCGCCGACGTTCGAGTGGGTCGCGGCATCCCGGTTCCTCGCGGGACTGCCGCACGGCGCGTACTTCGGCATCGGGGCGCTCGTCGCCGCGGACGTGCTCGGTCCGGGCAAGCGCGCGAAGGGGGTCGCTTTCGTGCTGACCGGCCTCACCGTCGCGAACGTCGTGGGCGTGCCGCTGGGCACCTACCTCGGCCAGCAGCTGGGGTGGCGGGCGACGTTCATGGTCGTCGCGGCCATCTTCGCGGTGGCCACGGTGCTCATCGCGTTCTTCGTGCCGGCGCATCCTGGCGATCCCTCGCGAACGCTGCGCGCCGAACTCAAGGTCTTCCGCATCGGTCAGGTGTGGCTGGCGCTCGGCGTCGGCGCGATCGGCTTCGGCGGGTTCTTCGCGGTCTACAGCTACGTCGCGCCGCTCGTGACCGAAGTGGCGGGATCGCCGGAGTGGGCCGTTCCGATCGTGCTCGTGCTCATCGGTCTCGGCATGACCGTCGGCAACCTCGTCGGCGGTCACCTCGCCGACGTCGACCTCAAGCGAACGCTCATCGGGGGCCTCGTGGCACTCGCGGCGGTGCTGGCGCTGCTCGCTGTGACGGCGCAGTGGATCTGGGCCCTCGCGTTCTTCGTGTTCGCCGTGGGGCTGGTGGCATCGGCGCTCAGCCCCACGATCCAGACGCGGCTGATGGATGTCGCACAGGACAATCAGTCGATCGCCGCGGCGCTCAACCACTCGGCCCTCAACATCGGCAACAGCCTCGGCGCGTTCCTCGGCGGCGTGGTCATCGCGGCCGGGCTGGGATTCGCGGCGCCCGCGTGGGTCGGCGTCGGGCTCGCCGTGGGCGGACTGGCACTCGCCTCCGCGAGCCTGATGCTCGAGCGGCGCCGCGTGCCCGTCGCTGCCTGAACCGCCCTCGGCGCTCGTCGGGCCGGTGGGTAGAGTGAGCGGATGCCGGAACCCTCGCCGTCTGCTGATCGCGCGCTGCAGGCGCTGAGCGACTCGATCGGAGGCGCGCGGACGCGTCGCCCCGAGGACGCCACGGATCCCGCCATCCCCGTCGCCGCGACTGTCGTGCTGCTGCGCGACGGTGACGACGGGCCCGAGGTGCTGATGATCGAGCGACCCGACCGCGGATCGTTCGCGGGCGCGTGGGTCTTTCCGGGCGGGAAGCTCGAAGGCGCCGACCGCGGGTCGGGCGACGAGCCCGAGGAGGCGGTCGCGCGCCGCGCCGGTGTGCGCGAGACACAGGAGGAGACCGGCCTCGAGATCGACGTCGAGGCGCTCGTGACGCTGTCGTGCTGGGACCCGCCGCCCGGCCTCGCGCTGCGCATCCGCACGTGGTTCTTCGTGGCCCCGGCGGCCGTGGGCGCGCTGACGCTGTCGGCCGAGGAGGCCGTCGCCGCCGAGTGGCTGCGTCCCGCCGACGCGCTCGCCCGTCACGGCCACGGCGGATTCACGCTGTATCCGCCGACCTGGGTGACGCTGCACGCCCTCGCGGAGCACGCCGACACGGAGTCCGTCGTGGGCGCGGCGCGGATCGGCGGTGTGCAGCGCTTCGAGACCGTCGCCCGCCGCGGCGGCGAGGGCCCGCTGCTGCTGTGGCAGGGCGACGCGGAGTGGGAGGGCGACGCCGAGGGCGCAGCATCCGGTTCCCGCCATCGCCTCGAGATCGGCGCCCTGCCCTGGCGCTATCAGCGCACCGACTGAGACCCCGGGCGGGTCAGGCCTCGAGCAGCCGCCGCAGGTGCGCGCCGACGGCCGTCGTCTCGATGAGGAAGCCGTCGTGGCCGAAGTCGCTCGACAGAACCACGGCGCGATCGCCGTCGAGCGTGTTGCGGATGCCGCGTGCGATGCGGTGCTGACCGTCGATGGGGAAGAGCCGGTCGCTGTCGATGCCGAGCACCAGGGCCTTGGCGGTGATGAGGGCGAGGGCATCCTCGACGCCGCCGCGGTCGCGGCCGACGTCGTGCGAGTTCATCGCCTCGACGAGCGTGATGTACGAGTTCGCGTCGAAGCGGCGCGTGAACTTGTTGCCGTGGAAGTCGAGGTAGGACTCGACGGCGAAGCGCCCACCGTGCCCGAGCGGGCTCACCCCGGACTGCCACGTGCGCTGGAAGCGCTGGTTGAGCTCGGTGGGGGAGCGGTAGTTGAGCAGGGCCATGCGCCGGGCGAGCGCGAGCCCGCGGTTGGGCCCGTCGCCGTCGCCGGCGTCGTAGTACTCGCCGCCCTGGAACCGCGGGTCGATGCGGATCGCCTCGAGCTGCACCGAGTTGAGCGCGACCTGGTCGGCCGTGTTGACGGGCGGCGACGACAGGATGCCCACGCGTTCCACGCGGTCGGGGAGCATGACCGCCCACTCGAGCGCGTGCATGCCGCCCATCGATCCGCCGACGACGGCCGCCCAGAGGTCGATGCCGAGGGCGTCGGCCAGGCGCACCTGCGCGGCGACCTGGTCGCGGATGGTGAGGTATGGGAAACGCGAGGCCCACTCGTAGCCGTCGGGACCGATCGAGGCCGGACCCGTCGACCCCTGGCAGCCGCCCAGCATGTTGGGCGCCACGACGAACCAGCGGTCGGTGTCGATCGGCGCGCCGGGGCCGACGATGTCGTCCCACCAGCCCGACGTCGGATGCCCTGCCCCGGCCGGCCCGCGCACGTGGCTGTCGCCGGTGAGGGCGTGCAGGACGAGCACGGCGTTGTCGCGCGCGGAGTTGAGCTCGCCCCACGTCTCGTACGCCAGGCGGTACGCCGGAAGATCGCGGCCGCCCTCGGTGCGGAACCCCCCGAACGCGGCGAAGTGGCGCTCGCCCAGCGGATCGCCGTCGCGCCATGCCCCGGTCGCCGGAGGGCGCCCGAGCAGCAGGCGGGCGTCAGCCTCCGTCACGGGCGCGCTCGGCACCGTGTCTTCGGAGGTCTGCCAGTCCATTCGTCCATTCTCGCCTGAGCATGCGGAGAGATGCCGTCTGTTACACCGGGCATGGCAGAATGCGCGCATGTCGACCGCTGAGCCCTTCATGCCCGCCCACGAGCCGCGCCCGGCCGTGCCGCCGCAGGAGCACGACCTCGATCACGACACCGACGTCATCTTCGACGCGGCGGATGGCTCCGAGGCCGCGGGCGAGCCCTGGCACACCGACGACGCCGCGCCGACGCTGCCGCGTCCGGTCGCGGGGGCGCAGCTCACCGCCGAGGAGCTGGCGGCCGACTTCGCGGCGGATGAGCCCGACACAGACCAGGAATGAGGGATGCCCCGACCCGGCGCAGTGCGCCGGGCCGGGGCATCCGGGTCCCGAGGAGGGGGATCAGGCGCGAGCGGCCTCCGACACCCGGCGAGCCGCCGCGAGCGCCTGCTCGAGGTCGGCCTTGAGGTCGTCGATGTTCTCGAGGCCCACCGAGAGGCGCACGAGGCCCGGCGTGACACCGGTCGTGAGCTGCTGCTCGGGCGTGAGCTGCGAGTGCGTGGTCGACGCGGGGTGGATCACGAGCGAGCGCACGTCGCCGATGTTGGCGAGGTGGCTGAAGAGCGTCAGCGAGTTGACGAACTCGCGGCCCGCCTCGACGCCGCCCTTGAGCTCGAACGACAGCACCGCACCGACGCCCTTGGGGGCGTAGGTGTTCGCGGCGGCGTACCACGGCGAGGTCGGCAGGCCCGAGTAGTTGACCGAGGCGACGTCGGAGTGGTTCTCGAGCCACTCCGCGATCTCCTGCGCGTTCTGCACGTGGCGCTCGACGCGCAGCGACAGCGTCTCGATGCCCTGGATCAGCAGCCACGCGCTGTTCGGCGAGATGGCCGAGCCGAGGTCGCGCAGCAGCTGCACGCGCGCCTTGATGATGTAGGCGAGGCCGTCGCCGACGGCGGCCGTGTACGAGGCGCCGTGGTACGAGGGGTCCGGAACGGTGAGGCCGGGGAACTTGTCGACGTTCTTCGACCACTCGAACGTGCCGCCGTCGACGATCACGCCGCCGATGGTGGTGCCGTGGCCGCCGAGGAACTTCGTCGCCGAGTGGACGACGATGTCGGCGCCGTGCTCGAACGGCTTGATGAGGTACGGGGTCGCGATCGTGTTGTCGACGATGAGCGGCACGCCGTTCTCGTGCGCGGCGTCGGCGACGCCGCGGATGTCGAGCACGTTGATCTTCGGGTTGCCGATGGTCTCGGCGAAGAACAGCTTCGTGTTCGGGCGGACCGCGCGGCGCCACTCCTCGAGGTCGTCCTGGTTCTCGACGAACGTGACCTCGATGCCGAGCTTGGCGAGCGTGTACTTGAAGAGGTTGTACGTGCCGCCGTAGATCGAGCTCGACGACACGATGTGGTCGCCCGCCTCGGCGATGTTGAGCACCGCGAACGTCGCCGCGGCCTGGCCGCTCGCGAGCAGCAGGGCGCCGGTGCCCCCCTCGAGCGCCGCGAGGCGCTCCTCGACGACGGCCTGCGTCGGGTTCTGGATGCGCGTGTAGATGTTGCCGAACTCGGCGAGCGCGAACAGGTTCGCCGCGTGGTCGGCGTTGTCGAACACGTACGACGTGGTCTGGTAGATCGGCGTGGCGCGAGCCTTGGTCACCGGGTCGGGCTGAGCCCCCGAGTGGATCTGCTTGGTCTCGAAACGCCAGTTCTCGGCTGCGGACATGGCCTGCTCCTGCGGGATCGGGTGCCGGGAGCGTGCCCCCCAGCCGGATTCGAGAGTACGGAGAACCGGGTCTTGTCAACAACGTGGGGGAAATGTGACGTAACGCGCTCCGACCCCGGAATCCCGGTGGAGGAGTGCCGCCGGGCGGGACGTGGGTAGCGTTGTGGTCATGGCGAACAGACGTGCAGTGGTGACCGGGGCGAGCTCGGGGATCGGTGAGGCGGCGGTGCGCGCGCTGCGCGCGAGCGGTTGGGACGTCGTCGGGGTCGCACGACGCGCCGATCGGCTCGCCGCGCTCGAGGCCGAGACCGGCGCCGTCGCGTTCGCCGCAGACCTCACGACCGACGCCGACGTCGAGGCGCTCGCCGCGTTCCTGGCGGAGTCCGGCCCGGTCCACGCCCTGGTCAACGTCGCCGGCGGCGCGCGCGGCACCGACCGCGTCGAGGACGGCCGTGTCGAGGACTGGCAGTGGATGTTCGACGTCAACGTGCTCTCGGCACAGCGGCTGGTCGCCGCGCTGCTGCCGCAGCTGCGCCGGGCCGCGGCATCCGACGGCCACGCCGACACCCTCTTCGTCACCTCGACGGCCGCGCAGACCGCGTACGCGGGCGGCGCCGGGTACAACGCCGCCAAGGCCGGCGAGGCGATGATCGCCCACGCGCTGCGGCTCGAGCTGAACGGCGAGCCGATCCGCGTGATCGAGGTGGCGCCGGGCATGGTGCACACGCCCGAGTTCACCCTCAATCGCCTGGGCGGCGACAGCGTCGCGGCGGAGCGCGTGTACGACGGCGTCGAGAACCCGCTGACGGCCGACGACGTCGCCGACGTCATCGCGTATGCGCTCAACGCCCCCGGGCACGTCAACCTCGACCTCATCACCATGCGACCGGTGGCGCAGTCGGCGCAGTTCCTTCTCGCTCGCGGCCCGCTCCGACCGCGCGGCACGGAGGAGCTGTGACCCTCGCCGACGGCACCGTCGTCACCTATCCGGCCGGCGCCACCTCCTCCCGCGGCACGGTCGTCCACGTCGCCGACGCTGGCGACGGGCGAACGGCCGTCGTCCTGGACCAGACCGCGTTCCACCCGGTCGACACCGCGTGGCCCGATCAGCCCGCCGACCGCGGCACGCTGGGCGTGGGCGGCGCCGAGCTCGTCGTGGTCGACGCCGTCGTCGGCGCGACCCAGGGTGACGGGCTGCTGCTCGGCCCCGACGTTCCCGTGCGCACGGGAACGGAGGGCTGGACGGTCGTCGTCGCCCACCTCCTCGAGAACGGCGCCGCGATTGCGCCGGGCGACACGGTGGACGTGACAGTGGATGCCGCCTACCGCGCCGCGCTCTCGGCGGGTCACACCGCCTGTCACCTGGCTTCTCTCGCGCTCGACGCGGCACTCGCCGGCGCGTGGCGCAAGGAGGCGCCGACCGACGCGCTCGGCGCTCCGGCCTTCGACGCCCTCGCGATCCAGGAGTCGCGCATCCTGCCGGACGGCTCGCGCGACGTCTACCGCATCGGCAAGTCGCTCCGGCGCAAGGGGTTCGATCCCGATGTGCTCGCCGACCTCGACACCCTTGCGGCACGGGTGGACGCGCAGCTTGCGGACTGGATCGCCGCGGGCGGCGCGGTGCGCATCGAACGCGACGGCGACACGCTCGCCGACCGCCGCACGTGGGTGTGCGAGCTGCCGGGCGCCGAGGCGAGGATCCCCTGCGGCGGTACGCACGTCGCCTCGGTCCACGAGCTGTCGGCGGCGACTGTGGCATTCACGTCCGCGCCCGTCGAAGGTGGCCTCGAGCTCGTCATGATCACCACGGCGGAACGTGCCTGAGATGGCGATGACGCTGCCCGAGCTCGCCGACGCCGGACTCATCGACACCGAGTGGTCGGCGGCCCTCGCGCCCGTCGGCCCCGACATCGCCGCACTGGGCGAGCGACTGCGCGCCGAGGTCGCCGCCGGACGCCATTACCTCCCGGCCGGCGACCGCGTTCTGCGCGCGTTCCAGCGCCCGCTGCCCCACGTCAAGGTGCTCATCGTCGGGCAGGACCCTTACCCCACGCCGGGGCATCCGATCGGGCTCTCGTTCGCGGTCGACGCTCACGTGCGGCCGCTGCCGCGCAGCCTCGGCAACATCTACCAGGAGCTCGAGTCCGACCTCGGCATCCCGCGCGCCCCGCACGGCGACCTCTCGGCCTGGAGCGACCAGGGCGTCATGCTGCTCAACCGCGTGCTCACGGTCGCGCCGGGGGCGCCTGCATCCCATCGCGGCTGGGGCTGGGAGAAGGTGACCGAGCATGCCATCCGCACGCTCGTCGCGCGTGACCGGCCGCTCGTGGCGATCCTGTGGGGGAGGGATGCCGCGAACCTGCGGCCGCTTCTCGGCACCACGCCGATCATCGAATCGCCGCACCCGTCGCCGCTGTCGGCGAGCCGCGGGTTCTTCGGTTCCCGGCCGTTCTCGCGTGCCAATGAACTGCTCGCCCAGCAGGGCGCCGACCCCGTCGACTGGCGGCTGCCCGCATAGGGGCGCCGGCTGACCGCAGACATCCAGGAGAAGCCATGCTCGAAGAGGAATACGAGAAGGATCGCCGCAAGCTGCCGCGCCACCTTCAGCGGCAGCCCGAGCCCGAGCGCGGGTTCTCGTTCACGATCCGGCCCGTCGAGGATCGCGACATCCCCGACATCCGCGAGATCTACAACTACTACGTCACCAACTCGGTGGTGACGTTCGACGAGGACGTCTGGTCGGTGGCGCAGTGGCGCAAGAAGCGCGACGGCCTCGCGAAGCAAGGGCTCCCGTTTCTCGTGGCCGAGTCGCCGTCCGGCCAGATCCTCGGGTACGCGCTCGTGCAGCCGATGTCGAGCAAGTCCGCGTACCGGTTCTCGGTCGAGAACTCGATCTACCTCGGTCAGGCCGCCACCGGCAAGGGGCTCGGGCGGGCACTGCTGGAGGCGCTCATCGAAGCGTGCGAGGCAGCCGGCATCCGCCAGATGGTCGCGGTCATCAGCGACAAGGGCGCCGAGGGATCGGTCGCCCTGCACGAGAAGCTCGGCTTCGTCGAGGTCGGCCGCATGGGCCGCGTGGGCTTCAAGTTCGGCCGCTGGCTCGGCACGATCTACATGCAGAAGGCGCTCAAGCCGGCGAAGAAGAAGGGCATCTTCGCGCGCTGAGCCTCAGCGACCCGGCCGGCCGGATCCCGCGCTCTGCCGGCTCCAGTCGCGCACGGCGTCGACCAGTTCGCGCCAGGCGCCCACGACCTCGTCGTCGGGCAGCTCCGCCTCGAGGGGGCCGGTCCCCGACCACGTCGCGCGGATGAACCACACGAAGCCGTCGGCCATCGGCTCCTCGTGCGTCGCCTCGCTCCACGGGCAGCGGTCGATGAGGGTGATCCACTCGGATGCCTCCGCCTCGGGCGGCTGCGCCGACCACCGTCGCGTCATGCCGGCGATGCCGCCGGTGCGCGCGACGTCGACCTCGACCGCGGGCGGCGCCGCGGACCGAGCGGTCGGGTCAGGACTCGGGTTCTTGGTCATCCGGGATCACGCCGACGCCCGTCCACCCGGCGCGGACGGCGTCGACCTCCTCCGACTCCTCACCGTACTCCGCTGCCGCCGCGGCGAGGGTGGCGCGGGCGAACATCGTGAAGTCCGCCGTGGAGGCAAGCGTGCCCGACGTCAGCGCGCGGTACCAGATGAGCCCGGCGCGCTCCCACGCATGGCCGCCGAGCGCCTTCGCCGTGAGGTAGAACGCGTGGTTGGGGATGCCCGAGTTGATGTGCACGCCGCCGTTGTCGTCGCGGGTGTCGACGTAATCCCGCATGTGAGCGGGCTGCGGATCCTTGCCGAGCACGTCGTCGTCGTACGCGGTGCCCGGCGCCTTGAGCGACCGCAGGGCGACGCCCTGCACGGCATCGGTGAAGATCCCCTCGCCGATGAGCCACGTCGCCTCGTCGACGGTCTGCCCGTCGCGGTGCTGCTCGGCCAGAGCGCCGAAGACGTCGGCGATCGACTCGTTGAGAGCGCCGGACTGGCCGCGGTACAGCAGGCCGCCCTCGTCCTCGATCACGCCGTGCGCGAGCTCGTGCGCGATCACGCTGAGCGACCGTGTGAACCCCCGGAAGACCTCGTCGTCGCCGTCGCCGAACACCATGCGCTCGCCGTTCCAGAAGGCGTTGTCGTAGTCGCGGCCGTAGTGCACCGTAGCCAGCAGCGGGGCGTTCGCGCCGTCGATGCCCGCGCGGCCGTAGGCATCCGCGAAGAACTCGAACGTCGCCCCCAGTCCGTCGAAGGCCTCGTCGACCGACTCGTCGCCGGTGGCGGAGTCGTCTTCGCCTCGGACGCGCACCCCTGGGAGCGTCTCGCGGTTCTTCGCGTCGGACACGACGCGGTCGGGCGCCGGAGACGTCTCGGCGACCAGCGTGCCGGGCTCTTCGATCGAGAGCACGAGGTTCTGGCGGATCGGCCGATAGTCGCGCGGTGCGGCGAGCGTCGCGCGCGCCGCGTGGGCCGCCTGCGGGAACTGCTCGTCGGCGGCGGCGATCCGGGCGAGGAGGTACGGCGGCACGATCGAGGTCATGCCACGAGGCTAGCCCCGGCAGACGACATCCGGCCT
>JAVBUG010000097.1:0-12548 GCA_031555515.1 Microbacterium sp.
GACGGCGACGATCAGCGCCACGGCGGCGGTGAGCAGAGCGCCGGCGGGCGCCGGTCCGATCGCCGAGGCGACCACCCCGTACGCGTCGCCCAGCTGCGGCCAGTCCAGCGGCACGAAGTGGATGCCGAGCGCCGCCTCGTAGCCGCGATCGATGCTCGCGAGGAGGACGGCGACGGCCACGACCACCCCGAACGCCGTCGCGACGGCGAGGCGCAGCATCCGCCACGGAATCAGTGCGAGCACCAGCAGCGTGACGATCGACTCGACAGGGATGCGGACGAGGTCGGCGACCGCGCCCGTCGCCAGCACCCCCGGGAGCAGGGGAAGCACGACCAGGGCGGCGATCGCGCCGCCGAGGGCGAGCCGCCGTCGCCCGACCGGGACGACGCGCGCGCCGGGCATCGTGCTCACGGGTGTTCGGCGACGGACCGCCCGGCTCCGTCCGGCTGCCCGTCGAGCATGCCGAAGCGGTCCGACAGGGCGTAGCGCAGGAGCACGACGTCGCCGATCTGGCGCGTGTCGACGAGGTGCGCGCGGCGCGATGCCGTCCACGGGAAGGCGCCGGGTCCGACCACGCGCGGAGCGCCGGTCTCGCCGACGAAGAACGGCGCGACCACCAGATGGAGTTCGTCGACGAGGTCGGCACCGAGGAACTGGGTGAGCACCGTGCCGCCGCCTTCGACCATGAGACTTCGCACCCCGCGGTGCATGCCCAGGTCGTCGAGCAGGGCGTCCATCGTGACGCAGTCGTCGCCGATCCCGACGACGACCGCGCGTCGGCCGAGCCGTGCACCGAGCTCCGCCGCGCGCACCCGCGGGCAGTAGACGATGCGGGGCCCCTCCCCCGTCGTGAAGAAGGCGGCGTCCGCAGACAGGTCGCCGCTCGCGGTGACCGTCACCTTCGCCGGCGACTCCTGGCGCCCCGAGGCCAGCCGCCGCGCACGGCGCGCGGCGTCCCGCACCAGCAGGCGCGGGTTGTCGCGACGCACCGTGGACGCCCCGACCATGATCGCGTCGTGGAGCGCGCGCACGTCGTCGACGCGATCGAGGTCGGCGGCGTTGGACATCGCGAGCCGCGCGGGCTCGAGGCTGTCGAGGTAGCCGTCGATCGACATCGCGCAGCTGAGGGTGACGTAGGGTCGCTCGCTCATGCGGATCTCCTCTTCCCGATGATGCCCCTCGCGGGCAGCGATCGGAAGCGGTCGGCGAGCAGAGCGAGCGCGCCGGGGAGCACGGCGACCACCGTGATCACGCCGAACGCGGTGGACACCGCGACCCCCGCGCCCGCGCCGAGCCCGGCGAGTGCGAACGCCGAGGCGGCGACCGCCTCGCGCGGCCCCCAGCCGCCGACGTTGACGGGGACGGCTGCCGCGCCGAGCACGATCAGCGCCACGACGGCGAGTTCGTCCGCACCCGCGTGCACCCCCGCCGCCAGGCCAGCGACCACGAAAGTGGTCGCGTGCGCCGCGACCACGACGACCGACGCCGCCACGATCGCGCACAGCGCGGCCGGTCGCGTGAGGACGGGGCGCAGCATCCGGTACTCCCTCTTCACGGCAGCGCGTCCGCGCCGGGTGAGGGCGATGACGCCGACGGCCGCGAGCGCGAGCGCGGCGATCGCACCGCTGATCCCGGCGAGCGGCGCGAGGGGCGAGGCGAGCCCCAGCGGCAGCAGGATCGCGAGCGTCAGCACGATCTGGACGAGCTGTCCGGCGACCCGTTCCGCCGCGACCGCGCGCGCGGCGAGGTCGACGCGGTCGTGATGCTGCCCGTGGACGTAGGCGCGGTGGACGTCGCCGACGACTCCGCCCGGCAGCACGGTGTTGAGGAACTGCGACCGGTAGTACGAGGTGAACGCCTCGCTCCACGCAAGCGACAGCCCGAAGCCCGCGGAGACGATCCGCCAGCGCCACGCGGCGGCCGCCGTGGCGATGGCCGCGAGCACCGCCGCAGCGAGGACCGTCATCGGCGAGATCGAAGCCAGGCCGTGCAGGAACGATCCGACGCCCACCACGGCGATCGTGCCCGCCACCACCGCGAGCGCCGCCGCGATCCGCAGCGCGGACCGCACGCGCGGCGGGATCCTGCTCAGCGCGGCCATGCCAGCAGGTCCTCGTGGGCGACCGTCACGTGGAGCCGCCCGGCCGCGACCTGGGCCACACGGCGCTCGCGGTACGCGGCGGCGGGCGCGAGCTCGGGACGCTGTTCGAGGGCGGCGCCGATCCAGCCGTCCAGCCAGTCGCCGATCAGCGCGGTGTCGCGACGCGTCAGGCGCCACGGGGTCGCCGCGGTGCGGACGTTCCAGCCGGCATCGGCGAAGCGCGCCCCGACCAGGGCGACCGCGTCGGGTCCCAGCATCCGTCGTCCGTCCGCCTCGCGACGCTGATGGTCGTCGAAGGCGGACGCGATGGCGCGCTCGAGGTCGTCGGGCCGCTCGGCGGGACGAACCCTCACCGTGCCGGTGACCGAGAGGCTGAAGAGCGCCGGCGTGCCCGCGGCGACGCAGGCGGCGACGACATGCGCGGCCTCGGCTTCGGTGATCACGTCGAGGAGCGCGGACGCCGTGACCGCCGCCGCACCGTCGAAGGCGTCGATCGGCAGCGAGGCGAGATGCTCCACGACGACATCGGAGACGATGGTGCGACCCGCCGCGTCGACGACGGTGCGCAGGTCGAGGTGCTCGACGATGTCGGCGTCGCCGTCGCGCAGCACCCAGCGCTGCGGACCCGGAAGCCGGGGGGCGAGCCAGCGCGTCATCGATCCGGTGCCCGCGCCGAGGTCGTGCAGGATCAGGGGCGCGGACTCCGCGCCCGGAGCCAGCAGGCGCGCCAGCTCGTGGGCGAGGTCGGCCGAGCGCGCGCGGTCGTCGGCGGGCGCCCGCAGCGCGAGCCACCCGGCCGTCGCCGTCGAGATCGCGGTCATGCCGCCTCCAGTGCGTCGGCCACGCGGGTCACGGTGTCGCGCCAGGTCGGCAGCGTCGCCCGCACGGCGAGCGCCTCCCGGCGCAGCCGTGCCCGCAGCGCCGGGTCGGTCAGCCACCCGTCCAGGGCCGCGGCGAGCGCGGCCGCATCCCCGGCACGGACGAGGAGCCCTCCCCCGCCCGCGAGCGCGTCGGGGATCCCGCCGGTCCGGGCGCCGAGCACGGGGATCCCCCGGGCCCGCGCGTCGGCGATCGCCATGCCCGAGCTCTCGACGCGCGACGGCGCGATCAGCAGCGCGCAGCGGCGGTAGGCGTCGTCGAGCGCTCGGTCGTCGAGCACTCCGGTGAGCCGGACCCTGCCGTCGAGCGCGTCCGCCTGCCGGGCGATGGCAGCCGCGAACGCCGGGAACGCCTCGCTCGACCCCACGATCGTGCAGCTCCACTCGGTCGCGCGGAGCCGGGCGAGCGCGGCGAGGAGCGTGTCCTGTCCCTTGTGCGGGGCGATCACGCCGATGCACAGCAGCTCTCCCGCGTCGGCCGGCGGCGGGCCGGGCTGGGCGGGAACGGTTCCCGGCACGGCGACGACCGTGCGATCGGGGTCCGCGAGCTCGCGGCGCGCGAGTTCGGCCGCCGTCCAATCGCTGGTCACGATCACGTCGTGCGCGGACGCGAGGGCGCGCCGCTCGGCGTCGATCGCCGCATCCGTCGCATCCGCGAAGGCCGCGGTCACCATGTGGGCCAGCACCGTGAGGCGCAGCCGCCCCGCCGCCTCCTCCACCGCTTGCGGCGCCCACCCCGCCACCAGTCCGTCGACCATCACGCGCGATCCGTCCGGCGCGTCACGGAGGATGGATGCCGCGTCCCCCGCGTCGGCCGCCTCGCACACGTCGACGTTCCAGCCGCGGCGGCGGAGCCCGTCGCGGAGGTGCCGGTCGTAGACGTTGCCACCGCTGACACGGCGAGGGTCATCGACCCCTGCAGGGACGACGAACCGGAGGGACGGGGCATCCGTCACAACGCCACCTCGTAGGACGCCCACGCGACGTGCGATTCGTGCAGCGTCACGGCGATGCCGCTCAGGTGGGCCTCGCCGACGCCGCCGTCCTGCACCCGCCCGGCGAGGCGGTCGCCGATGATCTGGCACAGCCGTTCGGTCGTGGTGTTCACGCCCTGCAGGTCGGGCTCGCCGTCGAGGTTGCGGTAGGTCAGCGCGCCGACGATCTCGCGGAGCACCTCGCTCGCGCGGCCGATGTCGACGACGACACCGTGCTCGTCGAGTGCGTCGGCACGGAACGTCGCGTCGACGAGGTATGTCGCCCCGTGCAGCTGCTGGGCGGGCCCGAACACGTCGCCGCGCAGGCTGTGGGCGATCATGAGGTGGTCGCGGACGGTGACGCTGAAGCTCATGCGGCACTCCAATCGATCGTGTGGCACAGCTCGCCGGCGGTGCCGTCTGCGAGCGCGGCGGTGATCTCGGGCAGCTGCCGCCACGTCGAGGCGCCGCCGAGCAGCTCGTCGTATGCGGGATCTTCGAGCAGCCGCAGCGCGATCGCAAGACGGTTGCGCGTCGTGCGGGAACCTCTCCGCCGTGCGGCGACCGCGCCGACCTGGCTCGGCCGGAGGGCGACCCGGCGCGAGTGGAAGTCGGCGCCGAGCTCCAGCGAGACCGGACGGCTCCCGTACCAGCCGGCGACGATCACCTTGCCGTCCGTGGGCGCGATGCCGAGCGCCAGCTGCAGTCCGGCGCCGGCGCCGCTCGCCTCGATCACGACGTCGGCCTGCGGCACCTCCTCCGTCGCGAGCGCGAAGCCGACGCCGAGCGCCTCGGCCGTCGCCGCGCGCGCCGGGGCGACGTCGACAAGGGTGACCTCGGAACCCGGGATGCTGCGCGCCACCCGCGCGATCGCACACCCGATCATGCCCGCGCCGACGACGACGATCCGGTCGCCGACCACCGGGGCCGCATCCCACAGCACGTTGACCGCCGTCTCGACCGCGCCGGCGAGCACCGCCCGGCGCGGGGGGACGGCATCCGGCACCGGGAGAAGAGCGTCGGCGGGGACGACGAAGCGCGACTGGTGCGGGAACAGGGCGAACACCGTACGGCCGCGCAGCTCGGCGGGTCCGGCTTCGACCGTTCCGACGTTGAGATACCCGTACTTCACCGGGAAGGGGAACTCGCCAGCTTGGAAGGGGGCGCGCATGCGCTTGCGCTCCGACGCCGGCACCTCGCCCCGGGCCACCAGCGACTCGGTGCCCCGGCTGACGCCCGTGAAGAGCGTACGCACCGACGCCTCCCCGTCCGAGACAGCGGGCACCGGCTCACCGCGGAACTCGCCCTGCCCGGGGCCGATCGTCCACCAGGCGGTCGCGGCATCCGGAATCTCGTGGTGAACCTCAGCGGGTCCCTGTGTCGTGTTCCCGGTGACCGCCATGACGAGTACACGGAGCGCGCATGGGAAAAGTTCAGCGGGTGCCCTGGTGGTGGGTCGCGGCCGGAATCGTCGGGCTCGGCGCGATCGGGTCGGTGACGCCCCTGACGGCTGCGGCGTGGGCGGCCGGCGTCGGGTACCTGGTGGTGTCGACGGCGCTGCTGATGAGGGGCATCCGCCAGGGCGGGGTCGAGCGCTTCGGACCGGCGAACGCGGTCACCGCGACCCGGTCCCTGCTCGTCGGGCTCGTGACCGCCCTGGTGGCGGAGTCGTTCGCGGGCGAGGTGCCGACCGCGATGCTGGTCACGCTGGTCGCCGTGGCGCTCGCGCTCGACGGTCTCGACGGGTACGTCGCTCGCCGCACCCGCAGCGAGAGCGCACTGGGTGCGCGCTTCGACATGGAGGTCGACGCGTTCCTGCTGCTGGTGCTGTGCGTGTACGACGTGCGAATCGTGGGCTGGTGGGTGCTCACGATCGGCGTGCTCAGGTACGCGTTCGTCGTCGCGGGATGGGTGCTGCCGTGGATGAGGCAGACGCTTCCGCCGCGGTACTGGCGCAAGGTCGTCACGGCGGTGTGCGGCGTGGCCCTCGCCGTCGTCGCCTCCCAGCTGCTGCCGCCGGCGGTGAGTGTCCTCGTCGCGGTGGCGGCGCTGGTGCTGGTGCTCGAGTCCTTCGCCCGCGATGTGATCTGGCTCGTGCGTGTGAACCTCGCCGGCGCGCCGCTCGTTTCCCTCGAGAAGGCGTCGACCACCTCACCTCCGGAAGAGAGCAGGTAGGACCATGACCGAATCCAGCGGACGGGCGCTCTGGATCATGCGCATCCTCAGCGCGATCGCCCTCCTCGCCACCGGCGGCATCCATCTCTATCTCGCGTTGAACGGCGTCGGCGGCCTGCTGGGGGTGATGTTCATCCTGAACGCCGTGGCCGGTCTCGTGCTGGCCACCGGGATGGTGCTCCTCCGCGGTCGGCTCCTGCAGCTCGTGACCGTGCTGAGCCTGCTGTTCCTCATCGCGACGCTGGGTGCGCTCTTCCTCGCGCTCACCGTGGGGCTGTTCGGCATCCACGAGACGTGGGACTTCATGCTGGTGCCCGAGACCGTCATCGTCGAGTCGATCGGCATCGTGATCCTCGCGATCACAACGGCGATGGTGCTGCGTCCGCAGCCGGTGCCGGGCATGCGCCGCAGCGCGCAAGGCGTCTAGGGCGAATCGACCCGCGAACGGCGAACCGCCCCGCCACGAGTGTGGCGAGGCGGTACGCGGGGAGGTTCAGGCGCGGACCGCTTCCTTCTCGGCCGCGAGCTTCTCCTCGTCGAGACGGTCGAGGTCGTGCAGCGACGTCCCCTTCGTCTCGCGCATCGAGATGACGGCGATGAGCGTGACCGCCGCGGCGATCGCGAGGTAGACGGCGACCGGGATGTACGACCCCGTGCTGGCCAGAAGCGCCGTCGCGATGATCGGCGCGAGCGAGCCGGCGACGATCGAGGTCACCTGGTAGCCGAGCGAGACGCCCGAGTAGCGCATGCGCGTCGGGAACATCTCGGACATGATCGCCGGCTGCGGCGCGTACATGAACGCGTGGATGAACAGACCCAGGCAGATCGCCGCGACGATGATCGCCGGGTTGCGGGTGTCGAACATCGGGAAGGCGACGAAGCCCCAGGCCGCCGCGCCGAGCGTGCCGATCAGATAGACGGGCTTGCGGCCGATCCGGTCGGTCAGCCCGCCGATCAGCGGGATGACGATCATGTGCACGATGTGCGCGATGACGAGGAGCCCGAGGATCTCGGCCGTGTCGACTTCGAGCGCCACCGCGAGGTACGTGATCGAGAACGTCACGACGAGGTAGTACATGATGTTCTCCGCGAAGCGGAGGCCCATCGCCGTCAGCACGCCGCGCGGGTAGCGCTTGATCACCTCGAGCACGCCGAAGCGGAGCGCCTTGGACTGCTCGACCTCTTTCTGCACCTCGAGGAAGATCGGCGCGTCGGTCACGCGCGTGCGGACGTAGTAGCCGATCGCGACGATCACGACCGACAGCCAGAAGCCGATGCGCCAGCCCCACGCGAGGAACTGCTCCTCGGTGAGGGTGCGGCTGAGCACGAGCAGGACGACTGTCGCGACCAGGTTCCCGATCGGCACGGCGGCCTGTGGCCAGGAGGCCCAGAAGCCGCGGGTCTTGTTGGGCGAGTGCTCCGCGACGAGCAGCACCGCGCCGCCCCACTCGCCGCCGACGGCGAAGCCCTGCGCGAAGCGCAGCGCCACCAGCAGCGCGGGCGCCCAATAGCCGATCATGTCGAACGTGGGGAGGCACCCCATGAGGAACGTCGCGACGCCGACGAGGATGATCGCGAACTGCAGCAGCTTCTTGCGCCCGTACTTGTCGCCGAAGTGGCCGAACACGATGCCGCCGAGCGGCCGGGCGATGAAGCCGACGGCGTAGGTGACGAACGCCGCGATGATGGGCGCGTACGGGTCGTCCGACGGCGGGAACATGATCTTGTTGAACACGAGCGTCGCGGCGGTGGCGTAGAGGAAGAACTCGTACCACTCGACGACGGTGCCTGCCATCGAGGCCGTGACGACGCGCCGCAGGCTCGACTGCTTCATCGAGACCGGGGGTGTCTGGGGTGATGCCATGCGCTGGTACCTCCTTGTAGAGCGCGGAAGCGGCTCGTGGGGAACCGCCCTGCGGGACGTTACCTGACGCACGATTCAGGTTTCAAGGGGGTTGACTCCGCTCGGCGGGTGAAGATCGCCGGATCTTCTCGCTTTCGACAGAGAGCCGCCCCCGCAGGGCGGACCCCGCTCACTCCCACGCGGCGACGAGCATCCAGTGGCCGTCGACCTCTTCGACGTCCATCACACGCGTGCGGTGATCGACATCGCTGCGCGCGGTGAACCGCCAGCTCTGGAACAACCGCCCACCGTCGCTGCGGGTGGGAGTGTCGATGATGCGCCACCGCTCATGATCGACGACGAGGCGCACCGGCCGCCCCTGCTCGCACCAGACCTGAACATCCTCTCGGGCCGCCACTCGCATGATGCTCCACCTTTCTCGAACTTATGTTCGATAGTAGAGCGCGCGAAGCACCCGCGCAACAGGGGATGCGTTCGGCTAGGCGGAGAGGCCGTCGGAGTCCGCGTCGACGGCGACGGAGGCGAGGTGGATCGCGGCGACGCCGTCACGAAGGGCGCCGACCGGTGTCTCGACGGTCTCGTACTGGGAGGTGAATCCGTTCTCGTCGACCACGGTGACGGTCACCAGCACGTGCCCGCGGCGCGGCAGGCGTAACGCGGTGCGGGCGAATCTCTTGGGCTTCATTTCCCCTCCAGCCACCACCGTACCGACGGCCCCCGACACGGCGCGGGGATCAGCCTGTCACACCGGCGCGCCGGCGACCGCCTCGTCGACGTCGTAGCCGTAGATCCAGCCGTTGGCGACCAGCGGATCGCCGTAGGTGAACGTCGCGTCGCGATCGCGCTGCGCCGGCCCATCGGGCAGATGGTTCACCTCTGCTCGCCCGTGACTGCGTTCCTGCATCTCCGTGGTGCGCGGCTGACGCAGCGACTCGTACCGGCGGAGTGCGCGAGCGGGGCGCTCGGGCGCGTCCGCGAGGCACGCCGCAAGCACGGCGGCGTCCTCCAGCGCCTGCGCCGCGCCCTGCGCGAAGAACGGGAACATCGGATGCGCCGCATCCCCGAGCAGGGTCACCCTGCCCGTCCCCCACCGCGAGAGCGGCGCGCGATCGAGAAGCGCCCAGCGGCCGGGTCGGTCCGCCGCCTGGAGCAGAGAGACGAGCCGCTCGTCCCAACCGGCGAACTCGGCGAGAAGCGTCTCGATCCCGACCGTCGCGCTCCACGACTCCGTGGCGTCCTCGCCGGCGGGCGCGAATCCGACGACGTTGATGAAGCGTCCGGCCGACACCGGGTAGTGCACGAGGTGGCGCCCCGGTCCGAGCCACAGCGTCTGCGCAGCGCGGCGCGCGAACGCGGGGGCGTCGGCGGCGGGAACCAGTGCCCGGAACGCGCACATGCCGGAGAAGGTCGGGGACGACTGCTCGGCGAAGGTGCGGCGGACGATCGAGTGGATGCCGTCGGCACCGACCAGCAGATCGTGCCGCCGGATCTGCCCGTCCGCGAACTCCAGCTCGACCCCGGCCTCGGACGACCGCACGTCGACGCACCGATGGCCGAGACGGATGGCGGAGTCGGGCACCGCGCCGCGGATCACGCCGAGGAGATCCGCACGGTGCACGGTGTACGTCTGCTCGCCGTACAGCTCGACGCAGGCGTCGGAGAGGTTCTCGGCCGAGAGCACCTCGCCGTCCTCCCAGCGGCGGAACTCCCAGCCGACGTCGAGCTGGACGGCGGTGCGGCGGAACTCGCCCAGAACCCCCAGCCGTCGCAGCACGCGCGCCGCGTTGGGAGCGACGACCAGGCCTGCGCCGACCTCCGTCAGCGCGGACGCCTGCTCGTACACCGTGGCGCGGATGCCCGCCCGGTCGAGGAAGGCGGCGGTCGCGAGGCCGCCGATGCCGCCGCCGAGGATGGCGACGTCCAGGTCGGTGACGCCGGGTCGGCGGGAGTCGGTGTCGAGGACGCGGTCTGCAGGCATGGAGGGTCTTCCGGTCGGCGGGTGATTCCGTCATCTTCGTGAGCGCGCGTCCCGCGGACGCGGTCGTTGGTCGTTGAATGGACATCCGATGTACGATCGAGCCGTCTCCAGGAGGTGGCCGTTGCCTCGAACCAGCGAACCAGGACGCTCCGTCGCTTCGCGGCTGTTGGAGCTGCAGTTCGCGTTCCTGCCGCACCAGCGCGCGCTCACGCTCGCCGATCTGGTGCGCCGCACGGGCCTCCCGCACGCGACCGCACGTCGTCTGGTGCACGAGCTCGTCGAGGCCGGCGCGCTGGATCGCCGCGCGGACGGCCGCTTCGTCGTGGGCCTGCGACTGTGGCAGCTGGGCACGCTCGCGCCGCACACCGAGTCACTGCGCTCGCTCGCGCAGCCGGTGATCGAGGACCTGCACGCGGCATTGCACCAGCACGTCCAGGTCGCCGTGCTGGAGGGCGACGAGGCTGTCGTCATCGAACGGGTCTCTGCACCGCAGGCTGTCGGACTCGTCTCCCGCGTGGGGGGACGGATGCCGCTCCACGCCTCCGCCGTCGGCAAGATCCTCCTCGCCCACGGCGGCGACGAACGCGTGGACCGGGTCCTCGCCGCACCGCTGCGGGCGTACACGCCGCGAACGATCGTGGATCCGGCGGTGCTGCGCAGCGAGCTCGACGACGTGCGCCGCACCGGGATCGCCACCGTGCGGGAGGAGCTGAGCGTGGGTGCCGAGTCGGTCGCGACCCGTGTGCTCGACGGTGAGGGGCGCGTGGTCGCGGCGCTCTCGGTGGTCGTGCGGTCGGGCTCCGTCCAGCTGCCCATCGCCACGCCGTCGGTGGTCGCCAGCGGACTGCGCCTCTCGCGGTTGAGCGGCTGGCGGCCCGGCGTCAACGTGCAGGCGTGAAGACGGGGGTCTCGGACCCGTCGTCGCCGAACTCGACCACCTCGGACGCCTCGCGGAGCTTCAGCACGAGCCATTGACGAGCGGCGTCGTTCGTCTTGGAAGGGTGCCAGTAGGCAGCCTCGACCAGCACGCTCGGTGCGATCGGCGTGCGCGCGACCACGAGCCCGAGGTCACCGGCGTATCGTCGCGCGGTGCGCTCGGGCACCCAGCCGATCCAGTCGGTGCCCGGGAGCGCGAACGGGACGGCGAGGAACCCCTGCACGGTCATGGCCGCCGGCGGCTCGATCCCGGCCGCCGCGAGCATGTCGTCGACGTGCGTCGACGCGTGCGGACCGAAGACGGAGCGGATGTGCCGCAGCCCGGCGATGGCGGCGAGCGACAGCGCGCCGTCCTCGAGCGCGGGGTTCGCGGCATCCGCAAGACAGACGTATCTGTCGGAGAACAGCGACGCCTGCTTGCCGGGGATGCCGCGCCCCGTCGCGGCCACCAGCAGGTCGCGGCGCAGCAGGTCGACCGGGGTGATCGTGCCCGCCAGCGGAAGGCTGTCGAACTGCACGTTCGCCTGCGGGGCGTCTCGCTCGAAGAGTGACAGCAGTGGCTTGGTGATCTCGGACAGCACGTAGTCGGACGCCGAGATGAGGAACGTCCGCCGGCTGGTGGCCGGTTCGAACGCCGGTACCAGCTCGAACGCCCGCTCCGCCTCGGCGACCGCCTCGGCCATGATCGGCGCCAGTCGCTGTGCGCGCTCCGTCAACCGGAACCCGCGGCCGTCCTTCACGAGCAGCGGATCATCGTAGATCTCGCGCAGCCGACCGAGCGCCGCCGCGACCGCGGGCGGAGTCATGCCGATGCGCTCCCCCGCCCGCGTGAGGTTGCGCTCGCGCAGCACGGCGTCCAGCACGCTGACGAGGTTCAGATCGAGCTTGCGCGCGTCCGGCAACCCGGCCTCCCCATCGGTCTCGCGGTCACGGCATCGTCACCGTGGCACTGGCCCCACGGTATCCCTCACGTGACCGACATGTCCCGAGCTGCCGGACGCGCCGGAAGCCGCTCCGCCGCGCCGACACGGTTGCTGATCGAGCCGAGGCGCTCGATCTCCATGGTGACGACGTCGCCGGGGACGAGTGGAGGGGGGATCCGCTCGCCCCGGCGAGCCCAGAGCTCGGCCAGTGATCCGGCCGAGCAGGTTCCAGAGGCCAGGACGTCGCCGGCCCCCACGGTCGCGCTGCGCGAGGCGTGCGAGAGCATCTGCGCGAACGTCCACGACATGTTCGCGCTGTCGTCTCGGCCGATCTCGACGCCGTTGACCGATACCGACATCTCGAGCGAGAGCCTGCCGTCGACGATCTTGTCGTCGAGCTCGTCGGCCGTGGTGATCCACGGTCCGAGCGTGGTGGCGAAGTCCTTCCCCTTGGAGGGGCCGAGGCCGACGGTGAGTTCCTTGGCGACGAGATCGCGCGCCGACCAGTCGTTCAGGATCGCGTAACCGGCGATGTGGGACGCCGCATCCTCGACTGACACGTTGCGCGCCGGACGCCCCACGATGCAGGCGAGCTCCAGCTCGAAGTCCAGCGCAGCGGTGTCGGCCGGGATGGGCACCTCGTCGTGGGGGGGGCCCCGCGCGCCCCGGGGCGAGGTCAGGAAATCGGGGGCAGCGCAACACCCCGGCCGGGGGCGCCC
>JAVBUG010000188.1:0-6290 GCA_031555515.1 Microbacterium sp.
CGGGGGTTCTCGAGGTGCGCGGGCTCCGGCGCTGGGGCCGTGTGAGTCGGAAGTTCATCGGCCCGCTCGCCCGGTAGCGGTGTCGTGTGAGCCGGAAGTTCATCGGCCCGCTCGCCCGGTAGCGGTGTCGTGTGAGCCGGAAGTTCATCGGCCGCTCGCCCGGTAGCGGTGTCGTGTGAGTCGGAAGTTCATCGACGAAAAGAGAAGATGCCCGCCTGCGGAGCAGCGCCGATCAGCGCGTCGGAGGCTCCTCCCCAGGGCAGCAGACCGAGATCCGATCCACACGACAGCCGCACCTCGAGGGTCGCCGGACGAGGCGTCGATAACGTCGATGCGTGGACCCTTTCGAAGCTCTGGCCGAACCCGTGCGGCGCCGGCTCATCGAGATCCTCGCGAGTGGCGAGCACACCTCCGGCCAGCTGGCAGATGTGGTGGGGGTCGAGTTCCGCATCAGCCGAACAGCGGTCTCCAAGCATCTGCGGCTCCTGCGCAAAGCCGGGTACGTCGACGTCCGCGCGGAGGAGAAATGGCGGTGGTACCGGCTCGACCGGACCGGGTTCGAGAGCCTCGAGGCTTCCGTTGCGGACCTCCGGTCGAAGCTCGACCGGGCGATCGGATGGAATCCCGACACGGGTCAGAAGCATGACCCTCTCGCGGTTCTGCCCACCTACGCGCCGGTTCCGTTTCGCGGGCCGGGAAAGCCGCCCCGTCGTGGGCGAAGGGGGGCGCAGCGCACCTTCCAGATTCACGCGACTCCTGACGACATCGCGCCGCCGTGGGTGCCGATCGACCTCACGTACTCGCCGCCTCGAGCGCAGGACGACCCCGACGTCGACTTCGACTTCTAGGCTGGGAACCATGACAGTCCCCAGCGTGACCCTCAACGACGGCAACACGATCCCTCAGCTCGGCTACGGCGTCTTCAAGGTGCCGCCGGCAGACACCGAGCGAGCCGTCGCCGAAGCGCTCGAAGTCGGGTACCGCCACATCGACACCGCCGCGATCTACGGCAACGAAGAGGGCGTCGGCGCGGCCATCTCGGCAAGCGGCATCGCGCGCGACGAGCTGTTCATCACCACCAAGCTGTGGAACGACCGCCACGACGGCGACGAGCCGAACGCCGCCATCGCCGAGAGCCTCGCCAAGCTCGGACTCGAGCAGGTCGACCTGTACCTCGTGCACTGGCCGACGCCCGCCCACGACAACTACCTCCACGCGTGGGAGAAGCTCATCGAGCTGCGGGGCGCCGGCCTCACCCGCAGCATCGGCGTCTCGAACCACCTCGTGCCGCACCTCGACAAGATCGTGTCGGCCACCGGCGTCGTGCCGGCCGTGAACCAGATCGAGCTGCACCCCGCCCACCAGCAGCGCGACATCACGGACTGGGCCGCCGCCCACGACGTGAAGATCGAGTCGTGGGGACCCCTCGGACAGGGCAAGTACGACCTGTTCGGCGCGGCGCCGGTCGCCGCGGCCGCCGAGGCGCACGGCAAGACGCCCGCCCAGGCCGTGCTGCGCTGGCACCTGCAGAAGGGCTTCATCGTCTTCCCGAAGTCGGTGCGCCGCGAGCGCCTCGAGGAGAACCTCGACGTCTTCGATTTCGAGCTCACCGCCGACGAGATCGCCGCCATCGACGCGATGGAGCCGGGCGACGGCACGGGCCGGGTCAGCGCGCACCCCGACGAGGTCAACTGAGCGAGCGGCAGGAGCGGATGCCGTGAACCCTCGCCTCGCGGAAGCGACGAGCCCGTACCTGAGAGCCCACGCGGGCAATCCGGTCGCGTGGTTTCCGTGGGGTGAGGAGGCGTTCGCCGAGGCGCGGCGGCGCGACGTGCCCGTCATGGTCTCGATCGGCTACTCGACGTGCCACTGGTGCCATGTGATGGCCCGGGAGTCGTTCGAGGACCAGGCGACGGCGGCCGAGCTCGACGCCGCGTTCGTGTCGATCAAGGTCGACCGCGAGGAGCATCCCGAGGTCGACGCCGCCTACATGGCGGCGGCCTCGGCGTTCTCGCCGAGCCTCGGCTGGCCGCTGACGGTCTTCGCGACGCCCGAGGGGCGACCGTTCTACGCCGGCACGTATTTCCCGCCACAGCCGCGCGCGGGCATCCCCGCATTCCGGCAGGTGCTCGCCGCTGTGCACGAAGCCTGGACCGAGCGGCGCGACCAGATCGACGAGACCGCGGCTGCCGTCGCCGGCGCCCTTGCGGAGGTCCGCGCCGAGACACCTGCGGCCGACGCGGCCGTGCCGACCGCGGATGACCTCGTCGTCGCTGCACGTGCACTCGCGGCCCGCGAGGATCCGGTGCACGGCGGCTTCGGCGACCCGGCCGCCGGCGCCCCCAAGTTCCCCGTCGCCACGGCGCTCCGCTTCCTGCAGGCGCGGGTCGTCCGCGAACAGGCGTCCGAGGCATCCGCCGTCGCCGACCGCGCGCTCACGGCGATGGCCGCCTCACCGCTGCGCGACGCCGTCGAAGGCGGGTTCTTCCGTTACGCGACGCGCCCCGACTGGACCGTGCCGCACTACGAGCGGATGCTCACCGACAACGCCCAGCTGCTCGACGTCGCGCTCGAGACGACTCCGTCCCGCGAAGACGTCGCGCGCGGTATCGCCGGGTTCTTGCGCGACGTGCTGCAGCAGCCCGGCGGCGGGTTCGGCGCCGCGCAGGACTCGGAATCCTGGATCGACGGCGCTCGCAGCGAGGGCGGCTACTACGCACGGGATGCTGCGACCCGAGCCGCCCTCGAACCCCCGGCCGTCGACGGCAAGGTGGTCAGCGGCTGGAACGGTCTCGCCATCGGCGCGCTCGCGCGCGCGGGCGCACGACTCGACGAACGGACGTGGATCGAGGCAGCACGCTGGGCGGCCGACGCCGTGCTCGAGACGAACGTCACGACCGACGGGCGTCTGCTCCGGGCCTCGCTCGACGAGGTGCCGTCACGGGCCCACGCGACGCTCGCCGACCACGGCCAGCTCGCGCTGGGGCTCACCGCTCTCGCCGTCGCGACCGGCGAGGTCGCCTACGCCCTGCGCGCCCGCGAGCTCGTCGACGCCTGCATCACCTCCGACGGCAGGGTCGCCGTTCCCGGCGGGGGAGACCCGGTGCTGTCGCAGCAGGGCATCGGAGCACCGGATGCCGCCTCCGACGCCGACGAGCCCTCCGGCGCCGCGTCGGTCGCGGAGGCTGCCGCAGCGCTCTGGGCGCTCGGCGCCGGCGACTCCTACCGCTCGATCGCCGAGCGCCTCGTCTCCGCGCACGCACCCGCCGCCCTCGCGCAGCCGCTCGCCTACGGCGCGCTGCTGCGAGTCGCTGCCGGCCTCGCCGAGGCGCCCCGGCAGATCGTCGTCGTCACGGACGACGACGGTGCCGCGCTCGCGACGGCGGCGCGCAGCATCCGTGCCGATGTCGTGGCCATCGTGTCGCCGGAGCAGGCGCGATCGTGGGCCGGAGCAGGATTCGAGCTGTTCGCCGAGAAGACGACGCGGGACGGTCGTGCCACCGCCTACGACTGCCGCGGCTTCGCCTGCCGGCTGCCGGTCACAGACGTCACCGACCTCGACACCTGACGCCGAGTCAGACCCAGGTCGTCATCCACATGTGCAGGTGCCAGAAGTCGTAGGGCACCGTCATCGCGGAGATGATCGGGTACCAGAAGGCCGACAGCGCGAGCGCGACGACGAGGAACACCAGCACGAGCCGCTGACCCGTGAGCCGGCGGTACGAGTCCGCCGAAGGCGGGCCGGCGATGTCCTTCAGCGCGAACGTGGTCGCCAGCAGCATGAACGGCAGGATCAGCACCGTGTAGAACTGGAAGATCGTGCGCTCGGGGAGGAACAGCCACGGCACGTAGGTGACGGCGACGCCGGTGAGCACGAGCGCGTAGCGCCAGTCGCGTGCGACGACGAAACGGTAGGCGAGGTACAGCACCGCGGCGACGCCGGCGTACCAGATGAGCGGGTTCGGCATCGTCGAGATCACGTCGACGCAGCCGCTCGGGGCGGTGCAGCCGTTCACGCCCAGCGCATCGTGGTGGTAGTAGACCCCGGTCGGGCGGATGAGCAGCGGCCACTGCCAGGCCGGGCTGGCGTAGGAGTGCCCCGAGGTGATCCCCGCCGTCGACTTGTACATCGCGACGTGGTACAGCCACAGGCTCTGGAGCGGGTTGCTCCCGGCCTGCCGGTCGTAGCCCCCCGAGCTGAACAGCCAGCCCGACCACGACGCGAGGTAGACCAGGAGCGCGACCGGGACGAGCAGCGTGAACGTCGCCAGCCCCTGGCGCACGGCATCCGTCGGCCAGAAGAGCACGCCCGCGCGGCGCCTGGCCAGCGCGTCGGTGACGACGAGGTAGACGCCGAGTCCGGCGAGCACCCACGCGCCCGACCACTTCACGGCGCTCGCGGCGCCGAGGGCGGCGCCTGCGGCGATGATCCACGGGCGGTTCCACAGCACCGGACCCCACGTCGGCGGCTGGTCGCCGTCGTACCGGGCGGCGACGCTCTCGGCGATGCGCGTCATCGTGCGCTCGCGGTCGCGCAGCACGAACAGGAAGGCGAGCAGCACGAAGAACGTGAGCGACGTATCGAGCAGCGCGATGCGGCTCATCGAGATGGCGAGACCGTCGACCGCCATGAGGAGGCCCGCGACGACGGCGAAGGTCGTCGAGCGCGTGAGGCGCTTCGCGACGAGCATGAGCAGCAGCACCGACGCGATGCCGAGCAGCGCCGTGGTGATGCGCCAGCCCCAGCCCGACTCGGGCCCGAGCACCGCCATCCCGAGCGCGATGATCCACTTGCCGAGGGGCGGATGCACGACGAACGCCGGGTTGGTGGTGAAGACGTTCGGGTCGCCCGACAGGAAGCTCTCGTTGGCGTTCGCGGGCCAGGATGCCTCGTACCCGAGGTTGAGGAGAGTCCACGCGTCCTTGACGTAGTACGTCTCGTCGAACTGGTTCATCAGGTCGTGCGCCGCCGACAGGTTCCACAGGCGCAGCACCGCGGCGATGACCAGGACGATGGCAGGGCCGAGCCACCGATAGAGCCGGCGAGCGCGCGCATCCTCGCTCAGCCGGCGGGCGAAGCGGTCGTAGAAGCTCGGTCGGGCCGGGGGGAGGAGCGGCGCGGCGGGCTGATCGGCCTCGAGCCGCGGGGCATCCGTCACCCGGTCAAGTTTAGGCTGAGGGCGTGATCATCCTCGCGGCGACCCCGATCGGCAACCTGGGAGATGCCTCGAAGCGTCTCGTCGAGGCCCTCGAGGAGGCGACGATCGTCGCCGCCGAGGACACCCGCACGACGCAGCGGCTGCTGGCGGCCCTGGGCATCGCGAACCGCCCGCGGCTGATCGCGCTGCACGATCACAACGAGAAGGAGCGGGCGCCCGAGATCGTCGAACTGGCGCGCGAACAGGACGTGCTCGTGCTGAGCGACGCCGGCATGCCGACCGTGAGCGACCCCGGGTACGGCCTCGTCGCGGCGGCCGCTGCCGCCGGTGTCGAGGTGACGGCGATTCCCGGTCCGAGCGCGGTCGTGACGGCGCTCGCGGTGTCAGGACTGCCGACGGACCGCTTCACCTTCGAGGGTTTCGTGCCGCGCAAGGCGGGGGAGCGTGCTGCCGCGTTCCGCGCGCTGAGCAATGAGCCGCGCACGATGGTCTTCTTCGAGGCGCCCTCGCGCGTCGCCGCGACGCTCGCCGACATGGCGGCCGGTTTCGGCGCCGATCGTCGCGGTGCGGTGTGCCGGGAGCTGACGAAGCTCCACGAGGAGGTCGCACGCGGCCCGCTCGCCGAGCTCGCGGCCTGGGCGGAGGCGGGCGTCCGCGGCGAGCTCGTGATCGTCGTCGAGGGCGCACCGGCGCGCGGCGTCGCCTTCCCCGACGCGGTGACGCAGGTGCTCGAGCTGGTGCGCGGCGGCACGCGGCTGAAGGAGGCCGCGGCCGAAGTGTCCGGCCTCACGGGACACTCCAGCCGCGAGCTCTATCAGGCTGCGCTCTCGGTCCGCGGTAGCGGCGGCGCCGGATCGCGAACAGGATCACGCCGCCCGCGAGCATCGTGAGACCCACCCACAGGGCCGTGAGCGTCACGCCCGTCGGCGGAAGGGCCGCCGGCACCGGCGCGCACGCCGTGGCCGTGGCATCCCCGTCGGTGAAGAGCACGGTCGCGGCGTTCAGCAGCCCCGTGCCCTCGGTGCTCGAGCCGGTCGTGCAGTCGGCCTGATCGGTCGTGATCGTCGAGGACACCTTCGTCGTGGCGTGCACGTCGTAGGTGTGGCTCACTCCGCCGTCGATCGTGATGCC
>JAVBUG010000228.1:0-12459 GCA_031555515.1 Microbacterium sp.
CGGGGCGCTCGGCTGCGGGGTGCCGTAGGCGGGCGGCTCTGCGCCGTATCCCGGCTGCGCGGGCGCACCGTAGGCGGGCTGTGCGGGCGCACCGTAGGCCGGCTGCGCGGGCGCACCGTAGGCGGGCTGCGCGGGCGCACCGTAAGCGGGCTGCGCGGGCGGATGCGCGCCGTATCCCGGAGGCGGTCCGTACGCCGGCTGCCCTCCGTACCCGGGCGGCATGCCGTAGCCGGCCGGCGGCCCGTACCCCGGCTGCGCGTGCGTGGAGAACACCGCGGCCGCCGGCGCCGGCGGGTACCCCGGCGCCGCGTAGCCCGGAGGATACGGCGCAGATCCGGGCACGGGGTAGGCCCCCGGAACGCCGCGCGGCGCGATCTCGCGCCCGATGTGCTCGCGGTAGGGGTCGGCGAGGGCCGGGGCCCCGGCATCCCGACGTTCCACGTACGCGAGCAGGTCGAGGTCGAGCCCCTCGCGGCGCATGCGGCAGTCGATGTAGATCAGCGCGGTCGCGGTGGACTGCACGACGACGGCGACCGACTGCAGCAGCAGGGTGAGCACCTGGGTGAGCAGGGTCGCCGCGACGAAGCCGATGATGGCTGTCGGCTCGGGATCGCCCGTCGGCGCGATGATCGTCGTCAGCCCCATCGACAGGAAGCTCATCGGCAGGCTCACCACCTGCGCGACGGCGGCGAAGATCACGCTGATCACGATGATGATGCCGAGCGCCGGCCAGAAGCGCCGGCGGGTGAGGGTCCACGAGCGCGACAGCGCCTGGATGATCGTCGCGTGCTCGACGATGATGGTCGCCGGCACCAGCAGCAGCTTGATCATCAGCCACCACGTGATCGGGATCGACGCGAGGATGACCAGGATCGTCAGCACGATCGCGGCGGGCGGCGCCGCGATCGCGATGCCGATGATCGCGAGCACGACGACCGCGACCAGCGCGACGATCGCGAGGATCACGAGGAACGAATACCCGATGAGGCGCCACGCGATCGGCTTGACCTGGCGCCACAGGGCGCCGAGCGTGAGCTTCTCGGCCACGGCGGCGTGCGTCACCTCGACGACGACGATGCCCTGCACGATGACGCTGAGCGCGCCCGCGGCGAGCGACAGCACGATGCCCGCGACGGCGGTGAGGGCGATCGACCCCGCCATCACCGTGTCGTACTCCTCGGTGCCCGGCCGCAGCGTGTCGAGGCGCGAGAACGACGCCCAGCCGATCGCGAGCACGCCGCCCAGCACCACGATGTACGCGAGGGTCTGCACGACGAGCGCGAATCCCAGCAGCACGCGCGGGTTCTGCCGCAGCGCCGAGAACGAGCGGCCGAGGATCGTGCCGAACGACAGCGGGTGCAGCGGGATGATCCCGGGGCGGGACGCCGGCGTCCAGGCCGGGTATGCGGACACGATTCCCCTCTCGGTCGGCGGCGCGTCGCGGGTGGTGCGGCACTCGGCCGCGCCCTCAGGACGGCGCTTGCCCCTATCGTTCCACATCGGGCGGATGCCGCAGCCGAGGTGTGGATGAGGCTCTCGGCGTCCCTTCGGGCGAGCTTCGGCCGGTCCACAGTCCTGGTCGACTACTCTGTGGGAAGCGCATGGGGACGCGCACGTCGTCCTCTGCGCCTGGACAGAAGGAACGAACGCGCGCGATGACTTCACGCATCCTGGTGGTCGACGATGACACCGCCCTTGCCGAGATGATCGGGATCGTGCTGCGCACGGAAGGATTCGAGACGGTCTTCTGCGCCGACGGCGCCGAGGCCGTCGACGCGTGGCGCACCGAGCGGCCAGACCTCATCCTCCTCGACCTGATGCTGCCGGGGATGGACGGGATCGAGATCTGCACCCGTATCCGCGCCGAGTCCGGCATCCCGATCATCATGCTCACCGCGCGCACCGACACGGCCGATGTCGTGAAGGGCCTGGAGTCGGGCGCCGACGACTACATCGTCAAGCCGTTCAACCCGAAGGAGCTGGTCGCCCGCATCCGCACGCGGCTGCGCCCCGCCAGCCAGCCGGCGAACGAGTCCCTGCGGATCGGCGACCTCACGGTCGACGTGGCGGCGCACGAGGTGCGCCGCGGCGACGGACCCATCGCGCTGACGCCCCTCGAATTCGAGCTGCTCGTCGCCCTGGCATCCAAGCCCCAGCAGGTGTTCTCGCGCGAGATGCTGCTCGAGCAGGTGTGGGGCTACCACTACAAGGCCGACACGCGCCTGGTGAACGTGCACGTGCAGCGGCTGCGGGCGAAGGTCGAGAAGGATCCCGACAACCCCAAGATCGTGACGACCGTGCGCGGAGTCGGATACCGCGCCGGCGCCGTCGTCTAGGCAGCCGGCCATGACCGCGCCGATCACGGCCGTGACGCCGGCGCGCGCCCGCATTCCGTGGTGGCGCCTGTGGCGGGCGTGGCCGGGCACCATCGCAGGGCTCTGGCGCCGCTCCCTGCGCTTCCGCACGATCCTCGTGACGATCGGCCTCACGGCGCTCGCCGTCGTGGTGGCGTGCGTGTGGATGGCCCTGGCGATCCAGAACGACCTGTTCGCCTCGCGCAAGGACCAGGTGCTCATGGACGCCGAGCAGGCGCGCGCCGCGGCGCAGCGGACGCTCGACGCCTCGGTGCAGAGCGATTCCATCCAGCTGCAGAACGTCATGACGCTCGCCTTCACGGCGCTGCGAGACCAGTCGTCGGCCGCGATCGTCGGCGCGTACCGGATCGGGCCCCTCGTGCCGAACGCACCGCAGGACTTCAGCACCAACGAAGAGGTGATGAACGAGCTGCTCACCACCCCGATGCGGGCGCTCGTGCGCACCAACCCCGATCAGCAGATCTGGCAGCCCGTCGCGCTTCCGGACGGCGACGACTCGACGGTCCCGGGAATCCTGGTGGGGCAGCAGCTCACGATCGAGGGCGTGGCGTCGTACGAGCTGTATCTCGCCTACGACCTCGCCAACGCCCCCGAGACGCTCACGTTCGTGCAGCGGACGCTGTGGGTGGTCGGCATCGGCCTCGTCCTTCTGATCAGCGGCATCGCCTGGTTCGTGCTGCGATCCGTCACGACTCCGATCAGCGAGGCCGCCGACACCAGCGCCAAGCTCGCGTCCGGGCGCCTCGACGTGCGCCTCGAAGTGCGCGGGGAGGACGAGCTGGCGACGCTCGGCCGTTCGTTCAACGCGATGGCCGACAGCATGGAGTCGCAGATCAAGGAGCTCGCCGACCTCTCGCTCGTGCAGCAGCGGTTCGTGTCGGACGTGTCGCACGAGCTGCGCACACCGATGACGACGATCCGTCTCGCCGCCGACATGATCAACGACCAGCGCGAGGAGTTCGATCCGGCCACCGCGCGTGCCGCAGAGCTGCTGAACGCCCAGGTGCAGCGCTTCGAGACGCTCCTCACCGACCTGCTCGAGATCAGCCGCTACGACGCGGGCTCCGTGCAGCTCGAACTCGAGCCGACGAGCCTCGCGCACCTCGCGGAGGACGTGATCGGGTCGATGCAGCAGCTCGCGGAGCAGCACGGCACCGACGTGCGGCTCGTGGCGCCGGGAGGATATTCCCCCGTCGACATGGACCCGCGGCGCGTGCGTCGCGTGGTGCGCAACCTGCTGGGCAACGCGATCGAACACGGCGAGGGGCGTCCCATCGTCGTGAGCGTCGACAGCAATCAGCAGGCCGTCGCCATCGGCGTTCGCGACTACGGCTTGGGGATGAAGCCGGAGGACGTCGAGCACGTCTTCGACCGCTTCTGGCGCGCCGACCCTTCGCGCAAGCGCACGATCGGCGGCACCGGCCTCGGCCTGTCCATCGCCTTGGGCGACGCGAAGCTGCACGGCGGTGAACTGGCCGTGTGGTCCGAGCTCGGCCGGGGCACGAACTTCGTCCTCACCCTCCCACGACAGGCGGTGCCGCTCGCGGGGGAGTCGCCGATCCCTGTCGATCCGGGAGACGACGCGGTCGCAGCCCTCGACGACCTCGGCCTCACCGCGCCGCTCGACCTGCCCCGTGCCGACGGGGATGGAAACGGCGGGACAACGGATGCTGCGCACCGAGGGGGCTCCGCATGACCCGGGTACGCAGCATCCTGGCGCTCATCCTCGCGCTGTGCGCGGTCGTCGTGACCGGCTGCGCGGGCTTCCCCACGAATGGCCCGCCGGAGTACGGGCTCGAGAACGGGAACACCGGCAACGGCTCGCAGAACGTGGTGTTCATTCCCAACAGGCCCCAGCCGGGCGCGACGCCGCAGCAGATCGTCGAGGGATTCATCGACGCCGGCTCCGGGCCGGGTGTGGGCGGGAACTGGGCAGTCGCCCAGGAGTTCCTCGCGCCGTCCCTGCGCGGCACGTGGAATCCCGATGCGCAGGTGATCGTCGATGAGCGCGCCGAGCGGGACTACGTCGAGACCGGCGAGGGCGTCGTCGACTTCGCCTCGGAGGTCGTCGGGTCGGTCGACGACAAGGGCGCCTATCAGCGCGCCGACCTGTCGCCGGGGAACTGGACGTTCGAGCTCGAACAGCAGGACGACGGCGAATGGCGCATCACCGAGGCGCCCGACGGCATCTGGCTCGACGAAGCGCAGTTCCCGCAGGTGTTCCACCGTTATCCCCTGATGTACTTCGACCCGCAGTATCAGTTCCTGGTGCCCGACGTCCGCTGGTTCCCGGTCGCCAAGGCGGCGCGAAGCATCGCCAACGCCCTGGTCAACAAGCCCACGAGCGAATGGCTGGCCGAGTCGGTGACCACCGCATTCCCCGACGGCGTGTCGGCGATCACCGTGGTGCCCACCGCCGAGGAAGGCGTCTCGGATGTCGCGCTCACCGGCGACGCGATGCTGGCGGCGAGCAGCGACGCCCGCAACCGCATGCTCACCCAGCTCGAGGAGAGCCTGCGCGCTGCGGGCGTGACCGAGGTCGTGATGACCGTCGGCTCGGCCCCGATCGACGCGGAGCCCGTCGCCGTGCGTTCGACACGCGTGCCTCCTGCGCCCCTCGTGCTGACGGAGGCCGGGTTCGGCTTCCTCACCGGCGACGAGATCGACAAGATCCCCGGTCTGTCGGCCGCGGTGGAGGCCGCCTCGCCGGTCAGCGTGCAGGTCGGAGCGGAGCGCGACTTCGCCGCCGCGCGTCTGGCGTCGGGGGCTGTCGTACGGCTGAACTCGGCCGGGACCGACCCCGAGGTGCTGGACACGCGTCCGGGGCTCGTCGATCCGGTGATCGATCCGTACGGCATCGTGTGGAGCGTCCCCCAGGACGACCCGTCGGCTCTGCGGGCCTACCTTCCCAACGGGGACGTCTACGACATCGCCGACGCGTGGGGCGACGCGACGTCGATCGCCGGCATGTCGCTGTCGCGCGACGGCACGCGCCTGGCCGCGGTGGTGAGCGCGGGCGGTCGCACGATCGTGTCGGTCGCGGGCGTCGTGCGTGACGACGTCGTGCCGGTTCGCATCGGCCAGCCGCAGCTGCAGCTCGCCGTCGCGGGCGGGGCGATCGTCGGTATCACGCGGATCGGCGTCACCTGGATCGACGACGTCTCCGTCGGCGTCCTGACCAGCGGTGCCGACACCGACTCGACAGTCATCGAGCAGGTGGTCGGTGCGCCGACGTCCACGTCGACGGCCGCGTCGGGGATGGCCTCGATCGCGGGCGGCACGGGAATCTCGAGCCTGCGGCTGCGGGCCGAGGACGGCACGCTCTACGTCAAGCGCGGCACGAGCTGGCAGCCGACAGCGACCGGGGTCCGCGTCCTGGCCACCCAGCAGGGCATGCCGCAGTAGCGGTTCCTCCCCAGTCGCCGGCGCGAGCGGGTCGTCCACCGATCCGGACCGCGAATCGGCGAGGTCGCGCCGCGCAGGGACATGCTGGGGCGATGATGTCGGAGATCGTCCTCGCGGTGCGTGAGGCCTGCGCGGACGCGCTGGCCCTGCTGCTTCCCCTCTCGTGCGCGGGCTGCGACGAACCCGATGTCGCCCTGTGCGAGCGCTGCGTCTTCGCGCTCGCCCCCGACCCCCGCACGCAGATCGTCGAGGCGCCGGGAGGCGCCGTCGCGGTGTGGAGCGGGCTCGCGTTCGAGGGCGTCGCCGCGCGGGTGCTCCGGGCGATCAAGGAGGACGGGCGCACGGGTCTGGCGTCCGCACTCGCGCCCGCGCTCACCGCGGCGCTCGCCCGCGCCGGCGCCGCGGACGCTGTGCCCGTGCCGATGCCCACGTCCCGCCAGGCGTACCGTCGGCGCGGCTACCGCGTGCCGGATCTCCTCGTGCGGCGCACCGGGCGCCGGCCTCGCCGCCTGCTCCGCTACGCCCGTCGAACGTCCGACCAGCGCGGGCTCGATCGCGACGCACGGGCCCGCAACGTCGCCCACAGTCTCGTGGCGACCGGGGGCGCGGGCCTGCGCGTCGTGGTCGTCGACGACGTCGTGACCACCGGCGCGAGCCTGACCGAAGCGGTCCGCGCGCTGCGCGCCGCGGGCGCCGATGTGGTGGCCGCGGTCACCGTGGCAGCCACGCCGCGGAGGCTTCCCACAGGGCGGTGAACGGCGTTCCGACGCAATCGAAACTCACAGGTGACAGGATCCGAACGCCCGGCTAGCGTGGGGGTGACAAGGCGACTGATGGTCCGCCCTTGGCCGGGCGGACCGGAACAAGGAGGTCAAGGATGGAAACCAGCATCGTCGGCGTGGGAGTGGGAATCACAGATCGCTTCCGCGGTGTCGTCGAGGAGAAGGCCCTCCGCATCGAGAACCTCGCGCCCCGCGCTCAACGCGTGGAGGTCAAGGTCACACACCGTGCGTACCACAACGGTCGTATGGAAGATGAGACCGTCGAGTTGACCGTCAACGGCAAGGGTCCCGTCATCCGGGCCGAGGCGACCGACGGCGACAAGTTCACCGCACTGGACCTCGCGGTCGACAAGCTGTGCGAGCAGCTGCGCCGCGCGAAGGACAAGCGCGTCGACGCGCGCAACCACCCCCGTGGCGCGAAGTTCGAGAAGGGCAGCGGCGCGCTCGAGGGGATCGATCTGCAGCCGGCGTCTGTCGACGTGCTCCGTGCCGTCGCCACCGGTGAGATCCCGATCATCACGGGCAACGAGGAGGAAGAGGGCTACACGCCCGTCGTCATCCGCACGAAGGAGTTCCACCCCGAGTGGATGTCGGTGGAGGAGGCGGTGGACCGCATGGAGCTGGTCGGCCACGACTTCTTCCTGTTCATCGACGCGCGCACCGATCACCCGAGTGTCGTCTACCGCCGCAAGGGCTGGGACTACGGTGTGATCTCACTGACCACGCAGGCGCAGCCGGAGGAACTGGCGTCCTGACACGTGCTCTCGAGGGGCGCGACCGCTGCGGTCGCGCCCCTCGTTCATGGGCGGGCGAGAACGGATGCTGCCGCCCAGCCGAGGCCGAGATGGTATTCGGTATACCATCGACGAAGTCGCGGCGGCCGGGCCGCGGCATCCATTCATCCGTCGAGAGGTGACAGACGTGATCATCCGCAATGCACGCCCGTGGGGAACCGACGCCGCCGACATCGTCCTCGAGGGCGACCGCATCGCGGAGATCCGCCCCCACGACGCCTCGATGCCGACGGCCTCGGACGATGTCGACGGCCGCGGAAGGCTCGTCCTCCCCTCGTTCAGCGACGTGCACGTGCACCTCGACTCGTCGCGGATCGGCCTGCCGTTCCGCCCGCACAGCGGCGCGCCGGGGGTGTGGGGCATGATGCTGAACGACCGGAACAACTGGCGTGACACCGACGTGCCGCATGCCGAGATCGTCGCCGGAACCCTCGAGCAGATGATCGCGAAGGGCACGACGCGCGTGCGCACCTACGCGCAGGTCGACGTCGACTGCAAGCTCGAGAAGTTCGAGTCCGTGCTCGCTGCGAAGGAGAAGTTCCGCACGCACGCGGACGTGCAGATCATGACGTTCCCCCAGGCGGGCATTCTGCGCGAGGCCGGCACGGTGGAGTACCTCGAGGAGTCGCTGAAGCAGGGCGCCGACGTCATGGGCGGCATCGATCCCAGCCAGCTCGACCGCGATCCGGTGAAGCACCTCGACATCGTGTTCGGCCTCGCGGAGAAATATCAGGTCGAGATCGACATCCACCTGCACGAGCCTGGCGCGCTGGGCGTGTTCAGCACCGAGCTCGTGCTGGAGCGCACGCGCGCGCTGGGCATGCAGGGCAAGGTCACGATGTCGCACGCCTACGACCTGGGCTCGGTGTCGGAGGCCGTGAGCCGCCGGCTGATCGACGAGTTCGCCGAGCTCGACATCGCGATGGCGACTGTCGCGCCGTCGACCACCGGGCACCTGCGCCTCGTCGACCTCGTCGAGGCGGGCGTGCGCGTCGGTCTCGGCGAGGACGGCCAGCGCGACTACTGGAGCCCGTACGGCAACTGCGACATGCTCGACCGCACGTGGCAGCTCGCCTTCGTCAACGGCTTCCGCCGTGACGACCACATCGAGCTCGCGCTCGCCGTCGCCACGATGGGCGGCGCGTCGATCATGAGCCACGCCTCGCCACGGGTGGCCGGCGTCGGCGATCGCCCGGGCGTCGCCGTCGGCGACCGCGCCGACCTCGTGCTCGTCGACGGCGAGACGCCGACGAGTGCCGTCATGGACCGGGGCTCCGACCGCACGGTGATCCACGACGGTCGGGTCGTGGCAGACGCGCTCGAGGTTATCAGCCTCTGACGTGACCCGGGGCAGGTCAGTCGAACATGCCGTCGAGGAGGCTGCCGATCACGAGGCCGCCGAGGATGCCGCCCATGAGGTCGGATCCGCCGCCGCGGCGACCGCCGCCGTACCCCTGCTGGCCGTAGCCCGGACCGCCCCACTGGTCGGGCTGCGGACGTGCGGCGTCGATGTCGCGCTGCGCGAGCTGGAGCGCCTCGCTCGCGAGGAATGCGGCCCGGCGGGCCATGGCGAACGCCTGCTCGCGGTGGTCCTCGTCGATCGCGGTGACCGCGGCGGCCGAGGCGCCGAGGTAGCGGTCGAGGTCGAGACGCACGCGCTCCGCCTCGGCGAACCGCGTGCGCGCGTCGGCTCCGATCCAGCCGCGGTGCCCGGCGATCACGTCGCGCGAGACGGCGAGCTGGCGGTCGGCGTCGTCGATGGCGTGGCGCACGTGCTCGAGCGGCGGACTCGGACGCGCCGCGCGCTCGCGCGCGGCCGCGATCGCGGCATCCAGTCCCGCGTTCGCCTCGCGCAGCCGCGAGAGCTGCTCGAACGGGTCGGTGTTGACGCCCGCGGCCGGCAGCGCGGCGAGCGCCGCCTGCAGCTCTTCGATCGCGGTCTGCACGGCGGGGGAGTGGGGCTCCTTCAGCGCGACGACGAGGTCGCCGCGGGAGTCCTCGACGATCGCGGCGAGCGTGGACTCGGCGCGGAGCGCCTCGACCTCGAAGGTCTCGACGGCGTCGATCAGCGTCTCGGCAC
Source organism: Microbacterium sp. (assembly GCA_031555515.1). Taxonomy (GTDB): domain Bacteria; phylum Actinomycetota; class Actinomycetes; order Actinomycetales; family Microbacteriaceae; genus Microbacterium. The sequence goes on from JAVBUG010000228.1 coordinate 9,437, forward strand.
GGCGCACCGACTCGGTCGACGCCTCCAGTGCCATGTTCGCCTGCTCGCGCTGGCCTGCTTCGCGGCGGCGCTCGGCGACGCCGGCGCTGTGCTCCGCGAAGCCGAGGAGCTGCTCCGCCTCGGCCGGGTTCGCCTCGATCTGCGAGAGCGCGTGCGCCGAGTAGCGCACCGCCAGCCGGTCGACGGTCGATCGGGCGTCGGGGAGCCGCAGGCGCAGGCGCGCAGCATCCGCCCGCACCTTCGCGATGATCTCGGGAGCGCGACGTGCGCGCTCGATCGGCGCCGCGAGCGCCTCGGTGCGGTCGTCGAGGAGGTCTTCGGCCCACTCGCACAGCTGCACGATCCGCGCGTTGCGGGTGCGCAGCTCTTCGGGGGTGTCGGGGATCTCGTCGTGGTTGAGCTGGTGGAGGTGGAACGCCTCCTGCAGGTGGGTGCGCACCGACGCGAGCGCCTCGCGCAGCTCTTTGGTGGGACCGGGGCCCAGCTCGGCATCCGCGAACGCCAGCTCGTCGGTCGTGAGGCGGATGCGCTCGTCGGCGGCCACCAGCGCCTGCTGCGCGCGGCGCGCCAGGTCGGCGTCCTGCGTGTTCAGTTCTTCCTGCTCGCGCTTGCGTCTGCCCCAGAATCCGGCCATGAATCGATCCTACGGGGGCCGCTGGGAGCGGGCTGAGGCGGGCGGCGGCCGCGAGGGGATGTTCGCGCAGAGCGTGGCTCTGGCGCACGCGCGCCCCCGTACCCCAGAATGAGCGCACACGTCGCGTGGCCGGGTGCCTGGGGCCCCCGCGGCACCTCCTCGGCCATGCGGAGGGGCCGGCGCGATCCTCGCCCAAGGGAGTCGACATGGCCCTGCCCACCTTCCTCGTTCCTGTCTCGCTGCGCGGTTACAAGATGTCGTGGCTCCCCAGAGACGTCATCGCGGGCGTGACGCTCGCCGCCGTCGCGATTCCCGAGGTGATGGGATACACCTCGATCGCCCAGACGCCGATCGTCACCGGTCTCTACACGATCCTGCTGCCGCTGCTCGCGTTCGCCCTGCTCGGGTCGTCGAAGCTCCTCGTGGTCGGCGGCGACTCGGCGACGGCGGCGATCATGGCGGGCGGCCTGCTGACCGCCGGCATCGCCGGTCTCAACCCGGGGTCGCCGCAGTGGGTCGCGCTGTGCGGGCTGACGGCACTCGTCTGCGGTCTGCTGCTGATTCTCGCCCGCGTGCTGCGCCTGGGCTTCATCGGCGACTTCCTGTCGGCGTCGGTGCTCATCGGGTTCCTGACGGGCGTCGGCATCCAGGTCGCGACGAGCCAGATCCCCGACATCCTCGGCGTGCCGAAGGGGTCGGGCAACTGGTTCCAGCAGCAGTGGGCGTGGATCTCGGAGCTCGGCCAGGTCTCGTGGGCCACCCTCGGCTACGGCGCGGCGACCATCGGCATCATCTTCGTGTTCAAGATCTTCCTGCCGAAGGTGCCGGGCGCCATCATCGCGGTGGTGGGCCTGCTGATCCTCGCCACTTTCACGAACGCGTCGAGCTACGGCGTCGAGGTGATCGGCGCGATCCAGGGCGGGTTCCCGCCGATCGGGTTCCCCGTGGGAGTGACGTGGGGAGACGTGCCGGCGGTGCTGTCGACCGCGTTCGCCTGCTTCATCATCATCATCGCCCAGAGCGCGGCGACCTCACGCAGCTTCGCGGCCAAGCACGGGGATCGCGCCGATGTGAACCGCGACATCGTCGGGCTCGCAGCATCCAATCTCGCCGCAGGCTTCAGCGGCACGTTCGTCGTCAACGGGTCGCCCACCAAGACGCAGATCCTCGACGGCCAGAAGGGGCGCACCCAGGTCGCGAACCTCACGGTCGTGGCGGTGACGCTCATCGTGCTGCTGTTCCTCACGAACCTCCTCACCGACCTGCCGAAGGCGGTGCTCGGCGGCGTGGTCTTCGTGATCGGCCTCGAGCTGATCGACATCAAGGGCCTCGTGCGCGTGTCGCGCGTGCGCCGCGGCGAGTTCTTCATCGCCCTCGCGACGGCGCTCACGGTGTTCATCGTCGGCGTCGGCGCGGGCGTGATCCTCGCGCTCGCGCTGTCGCTGCTCGACGTCGTGCGCCGGCAGTACCGCCCGCGCGACTTCGTGCTGGGCGTGCGCGGCAAGCAGGGATACGAGTACACGACCGCGGCCGCGGGCGAGCAGACCGCGCCGGGACTCGTGGTGTTCCGCTACGACGCCGACCTCTTCTACGCGAACGCGTCGCGGTTCGTCGACGACGTGCAGCAGGTCGTGCAGAACGCGCCCGACCCGGTGAAGTGGCTCGTGCTCGACTGCGCCGGCATCTCCGACATCGACTACTCCGCCGGCGAGGCGTTCTCGAGTCTCGTGGACTGGCTCGACGCGCGGGGGGTGCAGCTCGTGCTCGCACGCCCCGAGACCGCCGTGCTGGCGGAGTTCACGGCCTACGGCATGGGCAAGCGGATCCCCGCCGACCGCGTATACAACGACCTCGACGAGGCGGTGCGGGCCTTCCCCGCGGGAACGTCGGGTTCGCCCGCCTGACGCGCGCCGGCACGCTCGTTGGGGTGGCGCAACACGCGGGGTGGGGTGGGTGATTCCGCGTGTTGTGACACCTGAGCAGTGGGTTGCGCGCCGGCACGCTCGTTGGGGTGGCGCGACACGCGGGGTCGGCTGGGTGATGCCGCGTGTTGTGACACCTGAGCCGCGGGGGGACGGATGCTGCGCCCCGGGCGCAGCGGCCGGGTCAGCCGTCGCTGCGCTTGTGGCGCGGCTTGCGCGCCGGACGGTCGTCGCCGTACGAGCCACGCGAGCCCGAGTCGCGGTACGAGCCGCGGTCGCCGGTGCCCCGGCTGTCGCGGTACGAGCCGCCCGTGGCGTCCTTCCGGCGCTGCGGGCGACCCGTGTCGGGACGCAGCTCGATGAGCTGCCCCGAGATGCGGGTGTCGGCGAGGCGATCCAGAGCGCCGGCGGGGAGGTTCGCGGGCAGCTCGACGAGCGAGAAGTCGGGCATGATCTTGATCGCGCCG
>JAVBUG010000328.1:0-6340 GCA_031555515.1 Microbacterium sp.
CGGGGAATACCCCACATGCGAGGGGGTTTCGCGTCGGTAGGATGAGGTCACTATCGAACGGAGCCTCGGCAATGGAATGGCTGATCCCAGTCCTCATCGTGGTGGCGCTCGTCGTCATCGTCGGCATCTATCTCTGGGCGACCTACAACTCGCTCGTCCAGCTGAATGTGCGCGTGGATGAGGCGTGGAGCGACATCACCGTGCAGCTCAAGCGACGAGCCGATCTGCTCCCGAACCTCATCGAGGCCGTGAAGGGCTACGCCGCACACGAGAAAGCCGTGTTCGAGAACGTGACGAGGGCCAGGGCCGAGACGCTGTCGGCAACGGGACCGGCAGAGGCCGGGGTCGCAGAGGGCCACCTGCAGCAGGCGCTGAAGTCGCTGTTCGCCGTCGCCGAGGCCTACCCGCAGCTGCAGGCGAGCCAGAACTTCCTGCAGCTGCAGCAGTCGATCGTCGACACCGAAGACAAGATCCAGGCGTCGCGTCGTTTCTACAACGGCGGGGTGCGCGAGCTGAACACCAAGATCAAGGTCTTCCCGAACAACATGTTCGCGCGCAACCTGGGCTTCCACGAGCGCGAGTTCTTCGAGGTCATCGACGGCGCCGCGATCTCGGAGCCCCCGCGCGTGCAGTTTTGACGCGTGTCGACCCCGTGACGCACGTCGGAGGCCAGGGGTAGCTTCGGGGGCATGGTCCACCGGCTGAGCCGCGTGCAGGCGCGGCGCATCGCGCTGAGCGGGCAGCTCCTCGCGGCCGAGCGACCGGCGGGAATCGTCGAGACGGTCGACGCGCTCACGGTCGTCAACATCGAGCCGACCGCGGCGATCGCGCCGAGCGCCGATCTCATCCTGTGGAGCCGCCTCGGGTGGCCGTATCAGCCGGCCGATCTCGTGCGCCTGTTCGAAGAGGATCGCGCGGTGTTCGAGTGGGGCGGCTTCTACCGCGCCATGACGGACCTCGCGCTGCTCATCCCCGAGATGAGGCGCCGCCCCGAGTCCGCGCAGGCGCGGGAGTGGCTCGCCGCCAACGCTGTGTTCCGTCGTGAAGTGCTCGCGCGGCTGCGTGCCGAGGGACCCCTGCGCGCCGCCGAGATCCCCGACACCGCGCAGGTGTCGTGGCGTTCGTCTGGCTGGACGAACAACCGCAACTCGATGCAGCTCCTCGAGCTGCTCGTGCTGTGCGGCGATGCCGCGGTGTCGTCACGGGATGCCGCGGGCCGCCTGTTCGACATCGCCGAGCGCGTGTACCCGTCCGACGTGCCGCGCCTGTCCGAGCATGAGGCGGCGCGCGAGCGCGCGGAGCGCCGGCTCACATCGCTGGGGATCGCGCGGGTGAAGGGTGTCGCGCAGCCGTTCGAGCCGATCGACGTCGGCGAGATCGGCGAGGAGGCGGTCGTCGAGGGCGTCGACGGCGCGTGGCGCGTCGATCCGGGGGCGCTGGCGGCCGCCGAAGGGTTCGTCGGGCGAACCGCTCTGCTGTCGCCCTTCGACCGCGCCGTGTTCGATCGGCGCCGGCTCGAGGAGCTCTTCGGCTACGAGTACCTGCTCGAGATGTACAAGCCGGCGGCGAAGCGCCGGTGGGGCTATTTCGCGCTGCCGATCCTCCACGGCGACCGATTCGTCGGCAAGCTCGACGCCAAAGCCGATCGCAAGGCGGGCCTGCTTCGCGTGCACGCGGTGCACGAGGACGCGCCGTTCACCGATGAGCTGCGCGAGGCGGTGGGCGCCGAGATCGACGACCTCTCGCGCTGGCTCGGGCTCGAGTCGGTCGGCCCGGGTGCCTGAGGGGGCCGGCCACCCGGTCAGCCGGCGAGCTCCTCGACGTGGAGGTCGCGCGCATCCGCGCCAGGCTCGTCGGCGGCGAGGGCCACCGGCTCCGCCGGCCCCGCATCGTGACGCGCCGCTTCGGGCAGGACCCGGGCGAGGTCGTCGGTGGCGTCGCCCCAGCGGGAGATCGAGATCGATTCGAGCCCCTGCCAGGCGGCGGCGAGCCGGAGCTCGTCGGCGAGACGGGGCGGGGCGTCGGCGGGTCTGCCGTGCTCCCACCATGCCGATTGGACGAGCAGCCGGGAGGCGGCGCGATCGGCCTTGAGATCGATGCGGCCGACGATGTCGTCGCCGATGAGCATCGGCAGCGAGTAGTAGCCGTACCGCCGTCGGGGCGCCGGGGTGTAGATCTCGATGCGGTACTCGAAGTCGAAGAGTCGCTCGGCGCGGTCACGGAACCACACGACCGGATCGAACGGCGTCAGGATCGCGGCGGCGTCGACCTTGCGGGGAACGACGGCGTCGGCGTGCAGCCATGCCTTGGCCGGTCGGCCGGCGGTCGTCCATCCTTCGACGGTGATCGGGTGCAGTTCGCCGGCGTCGACGAGGTCGTCCAGGGCGGCCGTGACGCCCTTGCGGTCGGCGATGCGCCAGTAATCGGCGATGTCGGCGGCGGTGGCGACGCCGTAGGCGCGCGTCGCGCGCCGTACGAGCTCGCGCACCGCGTCGTCGCGGGGGACCGGAGCCTCGAGCACGTGGCGCGGGATCACCTGCTCGGCCAGGCCGTACCGCCGCTCGAAGCCTCGGCGGCCCGCGATCGCCACCTCGCCGAACATCCACAGGTACTCGAGGGCCTGCTTGACCACGTCCCAGTCCCACCATGGGCCTCGAGCGCTCTCTTTGGCGTCGTGCTCGATCTGCGCCGGCCGCAGCGGACCGCGGTCGGCGAGCTCGGCGCGCACCCAGTCGACGATGTCGCGGTTGGCGTCGAACCAGCCGCCGGGCTTGCTACCGTACTTCGCGCGCATCGCCTGCATGCGGAAGTCGAACAGTCCCCAGTCGCCGGCGGGGATGAAGGCGGCCACGTGCGCCCAGTACTCGACGTAGGGGGAGCGGCGGGCGAACAGGAGGCGGTCGAGCGCAGCGGTGTCGTAGGCGCCGACGCGCGAGAACAACGGCATGTAATGGGAACGGGCGAACACGTTGACCGAGTCGATCTGCAGCGTCGCCATGCGTGCCAGCGCGCCGTTCAGCTGACGGGTGCCGGCGACGGGGGGCCGGGGCCGCCCGAATCCCTGGGCGGAGAGCGCCACGCGACGCGCCTCTGCGGCGCTGAGTGAGGACTTCACCCGCGTCAGCGTAGCCCGGGGCTCCGACATCGAGCCCCTGCCGTTCATGACCGGCGCGGAATGCGACGCGCCTAGACTGGCCCAATGAGCGGCTCCGACGAAAAGCCCCGCGGCTCCATCTTCGACGCCGTCCGCGACCGCAGCAGGGTCGTCTCCACCGAGACGTCCGCCGCGGTGCCGCGCGGCCTCCGGGTCGCGACAGCCTATTCGTGGCGTCTCATCGTCGTGGCCGCGGCGATCGGCGTCGGCGTGTGGCTCGTCATCCAGCTGAAACTGCTGGTGATCCCGCTCCTCATCGCCATCCTCATCACCGCTCTGCTCTGGCCCGCATTCGCATGGATGCTGCGGCGCCGCGTACCGCGCTGGCTCGCGATCGTCATCTCGGTGGTGGGCACCGTCGCGATCGTGACGGGTCTGCTTTGGCTCGTTGTGTGGCAGATCATGCAGCAGTGGGACTCGGTGCAGGCGAGCACGGTCGCCGCGGTCGAGCAGTTCCGGCAATACCTCGTGGACGGCCCGCTGCATCTGAGCGAGGACCAGATCGACGACCTGCTCGCGCAGGGCTTGACGTTCCTCCAGCAGCAGGCCGAGCTGCTGTGGTCGGGCGCACTCGCCATCGGCTCGACGATCGGCCACGTCGTGACGGGCGCCGTGCTGGCGTTCTTCATCCTGCTGTGCCTGCTCGCCGACGGCGCGGGCATCTGGCGCTGGACGCTGCGGCTGTTCCCCAAGAAGGCGCGCCCCGCCGCCGACGGCGCCGGCCGCGCCGGATGGATCACCGTCGTCAACTACGCGCGCACGCAGCTGCTGGTCGCGACGATCGACGCCATCGGCATCGGCCTCGGCGCCGCGCTGCTGGGCGTGCCCCTCGCGATCCCCGTCGCCGTGCTCGTCTTCCTGGGTGCGTTCGTCCCGATCGTCGGTGCGGTGGTCACCGGAACCGTCGCGGTCTTCCTCGCGCTCGTCTACAACGGTCCATGGATCGCGCTGTGGATGCTCGTGGTCGTCCTCGGCGTGCAGCAGCTCGAGGGACACGTGCTCCAGCCGCTCCTCATGGGCTCGGCCGTCAAGGTCCACCCCCTCGCGGTGGTGCTCGTGGTCGCCGGCGGCGCCATGATCGCCGGCATCCCGGGGGCCCTCTTCGCCGTGCCGCTCGCCGCGTTCGTCAACGTCGTCGCCGTCTACCTTGCCGAACGCGCGTGGGAGACCGGCGCCAGACCCACCGGGGACCTCATCTGGAGTACCGTTCCCCGGCAGAGGAGGGTCCGTTCGTGACCACCGCCATGTCTTCCGCCGATCAGGCGTCCGAGGCTGTGCCCGCCCTGGCGTCGCTCGCGTCCGCCGTGCCGACGCTCGCCGACTTCGAGGATGCCGCGGCCACCCTCGAGGGCGTCATCGCGCACACGCCGCTCGACGCCTCGCTGCACCTGTCGGACGTGCTCGGCGTGCCGGTGCACCTGAAGCTCGAGAACCTGCAGCGCACCGGGTCGTTCAAGATCCGCGGTGCGACCTACCGTCTCTCGCGGCTCACCGCCGAGGAGCGAGCCCGCGGCGTGGTGGCGGCCTCGGCCGGCAACCACGCCCAGGGCGGGGCGCTCGCGGCCAAAGCGCTCGGCATCCACGCGACGATCTTCATGCCCCTCGGCGTGCCGGTGCCGAAGCTCCTGGCCACGCGCGGGTACGGTGCCGACGTCGTGCTCGAGGGTGCCACCGTCGAGACGCCGCTGCGTCTCGCGGCCGACTTCGCCGAACGCACCGGCGCCGTCTTCATCCACCCGTTCGACCACCACGACGTCATCGCCGGACAGGGCACGCTGGGCCTCGAGCTCATGGACGAGCTTCCCGACCTCGACACCGTCGTCCTCGGGATCGGCGGCGGCGGGCTCGTCGCCGGCGTCGCGGCCGCCGTCAAGGCGCGCGCCGCCGCGGAGGGCCGCACCGTGCGGGTGATCGGGGTGCAGGCGGAGAACTCCGCCGCGTACCCGGCATCGCTCGAGGCGGGGCATCCGCTCGAGGTGCCGACGTCGCCGACGATCGCCGACGGCATCGCTGTCGCCCGGCCGGGGGACCTGCCCTTCGAGATCATCCGCGACCTCGTCGACGAGGTCGTCACGGTGAGCGAGGACGACATCGCGCGCGCCCTGCTGGTGCTGCTCGAGCGCGCCAAGCAGGTCGTCGAGCCGGCCGGCGCCGTGGGCGTCGCCGCGATCCTGGCGGGCAAGGTCGTCGCGACCGGCCCGACCGTGACGGTGCTCTCTGGCGGCAACATCGACCCGCTGCTGCTGCAGCGCGTCGTCGCACACGGGCTCGCAGCATCCGGTCGGTACATGACGCTGCGCATCCCGCTGCCGGATCGTCCCGGTCAGCTCGCGCGCGTGTCGGAGCTGCTGGCGATCGCCGGCGCGAACGTCATCGAGGTGCTGCACACCCGCCACGGGCAGGGGATCCAGATCAGCGAGGTGATCCTGCAGCTGAGCGTCGAGACGCGCGGTGAAGAGCACCGCGCGCACGTCATCTCCGTGCTCGAGGAAGCGGGCTACGCGCCCACGGTCGTCCCCGACTAGGCAAGGCCGCGCCCGGCGGCCTCAGAGGATCCCTGAGGCCGCTTCGGGTCACTGCCCGTTGTAGGTCTCGACCTTGACGATCTCGACGGCGATCTCACGGCCGTTGGGGGCGGTGTACGACGTCTTCTCGCCCTCCTTGCGGCCGAGGATCGCGACGCCCAGGGGCGACGCCTCGCTGTACACGTCGAGCTCGGAGCCGACGGCGATCTCGCGGTTGCCGAGCAGGAAGACCTCTTCGCCGCCCGCCACGATCGCGGTGATGACGGTGCCGGGCTCGACGACGCCGTTGCTCTCGGGAGCCTCGCTCACCGTCGCGGTCTTGAGGAGGTGCTGGAGAGTGCGGATGCGGGCTTCCTGCTTGCCCTGCTCGTCCTTGGCGGCGTGATAGCCGCCGTTCTCCTTGAGGTCGCCTTCTTCGCGCGCGGCCTCGATGCGCTTGGCGATCTCCTCGCGGCCGGTCGTCGAGAGGTGCTCGAGCTCGGCGGCCAGGCGATCGTAGGCGTCCTGGGTGAGGAAGGTCACGGGGGCGTCGGTGGACACGGCTGACTCCTTCGTTGGGCCCGCCGCCGACCGGAGTGGTGCGGGCATAAACCGAACGCCCCGGCTCACGGCCAGGGCGCGATTGTGCTGATGTCCCGCCAGACTACGTCACGGCGCCTGT
>JAVBUG010000302.1:0-3082 GCA_031555515.1 Microbacterium sp.
TTGTCTTCTACAACGATAATGTCTTTAAGATTTTCGGCGAGCTGTAAAAGGCCTGCGTAATCCAGTGGTTTTACAAATCTTGCATTGGCAAGTGTCACATCAATATCAATATTTTTTTCTTTTAAAATTTCCAACGCCTTATATGCGTTTTCTACCATTTTGCCCACGGCAAGGACGCATATGCCGTCTTTACCGTCTTTTAATATCTCTATCTTTCCGTCGATTTCACTTCTTTGCATACTCTCTGGGAAAACATCTGCGCTTCCTCTCGGATAGCGGATCGCCACAGGTCCGTCTAAGGTAGCTGCATATTCCAGCATCATTTCAAGCTCTACCCCATCCTTTGGTGCCAAAACCGTCATGTTCGGCATGTGAGAAAGGTATGAAATATCAAAGACCCCATGATGTGTCTCCCCATCGTTTCCTACGCATCCTGCGCGGTCGAGGCAGAATATTACAGGAAGATTTTGCATGCAGATGTCGATCAATATCTGATCGTACGCCCTTTGCAAAAACGTTGAATAAATAGCCACTACAGGGTGATATCCTTCGATGGCAAGTCCTGCTGCAAAATCCACTGCGTGCTGCTCTGCTATGCCTACGTCAAACAGCCTGTCAGGGTATTTTTCTTTGAATGGCTTTAGTCCTACGGCATCTACCATCGCGGCACTGATGGCCACAATTCGTTTGTTCTTATCAGCAAGCTTTACCATGGCCTCCCCAAACACCTTTGAATAGCTAAGCGCGGAGGACGAGTCGACCTTCCCCGTTTCTTTTTCAAAAGGACCTATTCCATGGAACTGATCCGGATTTTCCTCGGCAGGAGCGTAGCCTTTACCCTTCTTTGTGATGATATGTATGAGCGCGGGCCCTTCAATATTCTTAGCGCCTTCAAGGATTGTTGTCATCTCCTCGAGGTTATTTCCATCAATAGGTCCCAAGTACTTAAATCCAAGTCCTTCAAAAAGTCCATCGTTGATGACGGCAAGCTTTACCGCATCCCTAACCGCCTCAAGAACAGAATAAGCGCCTTCTCCCACTACAGGAACAGACTTCAGCGCCTTTTTCAGTTTTCTCTTAAAATTGTTATAGGAAGATGTCGTACGCATGTTGGAAAGATGCTGCGTAATGCTTCCGATGTTTTTTCCGATGGACATTTCATTGTCGTTTAGGATAACAATGAGCTTTGTCTTATTGCCATTTTCATCTGCATGTCCGGCGTTGTTTAGCGCTTCAAACGCAACACCTCCCGTGAGCGCACCATCTCCAATGACAGCTACCACCTCGTTATCATTTCCCTTTAAATCCCTAGCTCTCGCCATACCAAGAGCAACAGACACAGAATTGCTGCTGTGCCCTGAGTTAAATGTATCGTGAATACTTTCGGAGCGTTTTGGAAAACCACTGAGTCCATTCAGCATTCTCAGACTATCAAAGTCGTCCATCCGCCCTGTGAGGATTTTATGTACGTATGCTTGATGTCCCACGTCCCAGACGATCTTGTCTCTAGGTGAGTCGAACACTTTATGAAGCGCAAGAGAAAGCTCTACGACGCCAAGATTAGAGGCAAGATGCCCTCCTGTTTTTGACACTTTATCTATTAAAAACCCTCGAATTTCTTCCGCCAATTCCTGCATTTTATCAACGGGCATGCCTTTTAGGTCTGCCGGAAAGTTATATTCTGTAATCAATCATCCTACCTCTGAAAAATGGACAATGCCTGTCCTATCAATGTTACTATCTCTTTTGAAAGTCCAATGGCAACTTCTTTTCCCATGGCTTTGCCACCTACTGTAAGTGCTGCTACAAGGCCGGAAAGCGACACGGAAAAAAATGCAAATAGTGAGCCGCTGTAAAATTCCCCTACTTTAATGATGATATAAGCAGCCGACGTGCCGCTTATGATTCCGCATATATCCCCTATGACATCGTTGCAAAAATTCGATACCTTTGCAGCGTTTCTGATGAGGACGAGTGCTTGCTTCGCACCTTTTACTTTGGCCGCTGCCATGGAGTGAAAAGGTTTTTCTTCCGCTACAGTAACGGCAACTCCTACGACATCAAACAAAATTCCGATTAGAATGATACCAATCAAAATGACAAACGATATCAGTATATTGGTTTTTGCAAGCAAACGCTCAGAAAAAAAGCTCATGGCAATGGAAAGCAGAAACGCTGAAATCGTAATCAACACCACCCATTTTACATGGCTCATTTCTTTGCTTTTATTATTTTTTACTTTCATGAATTATTTATTTCCTCTGGTTTATTTTATTGATAAATTATGTAGGGGTCAGAGTCCTGACAACCCAAAATAAAAAGTGGTAACATACGATGTAAACTTTACGGCTTAGGTCCGGTAGGGTTTCCCAAGGCGTTACTGATAAGTCGCCTCATCAGCGGTTCCCCTTCAATTCGCCCTGTATATTGTCACCAAATATACGGCCGGATTACCACTTAGTCCGTACTGCAATCCAAAGTATGTCTCTAAAAACAGTCTAGGAGTTTTCCTCAGCAGTCCTGTTACCTCTTAGCCGCTTTTGCAGAAAATGTTTCGGGCAGCAAATGCAATATTCTCCGGGCCCTGGATACTAATGCACGATTCCTGTCCTCCCCTTTTTCCACTCACGGCAGGCTACACTGATCCAAAACTAGCTCGCCCTGAACCAGGTTTATACTTTAGGCACCTTTAGGTGTCCAAAAGCCTCCACGAAGAGAGGGTTCGCGCCCATATGCCATTATGGATCGCCCTGTTCTTCATTCTCCCTGCAAAAGCCCCCGACTGGGCGTCGGCAGCCAAAACAAGGAGCTTCATCGATATGCCCTTTAGCGGATTTTTAGCCCCGCCCTCAAAGATAACCGTACCTGACTAGAATACTGCACCACTTTCACTATTAGTATATCATAATTTTTAAAAAAATTGTATATATTTTAGATTGCAGTTTCTGTATAATAAAATTATGTAAAAACTGCGGTACAGGGACGGTAGTTTTCAGTTGCCCGTAAAAAGAAAAAATCAAATGTTTGGAGGAAAATATGTCAAAAGCTAACATTTTGCCATTTTTTGAAAAATACTTTACAT
>JAVBUG010000208.1:0-2715 GCA_031555515.1 Microbacterium sp.
CACGCCGGGCCGACCTGCTCGACCTCGAGGAGGATCGCGTCGCCGTCGCAGTCGAGCCGCGCGCCCTTGACGAGCTGGATGTTGCCCGAGGTGTCGCCCTTGCGCCAGTACTCCTGGCGCGATCGCGACCAGAAGGTCACGCGGCCCTCGGTGAGCGTGCGGCGCAGGGCCTCAGCATCCATCCATCCCAGCATGAGCACCTCGCGGGAGTCCCACTGCTGGATGATCGCGGCGACGAGGCCGTCGCCGTTGAACGTCACGCGCGCGATGCGCTCGTCGATCGTGCCGCTCAAGCGGTCACCTCCCGCACCGGGATGCCGGCCGCCACCAGCGAGCGCTTGACGTCGCCCACGGTGAGCTGGCCGGAGTGGAAGACGGATGCCGCCAGCACGGCGTCCGCGCCGGACTCGATCGCGGGCGCGAAGTCCTCGGCGCGACCGGCGCCGCCCGAGGCGATGACGGGCACGCTCGACAGCTCGCGCATGAGCTGGACGAGCTCGAGGTCGAAGCCCTCTTTCGTGCCGTCGGCGTCGATCGAGTTGACGAGCAGCTCCCCCGCGCCGCGGTCGATGGCCTCGCGTGCCCACTCCAGGGCGTCGAGCTCGGTCTCGGTACGGCCGCCGTGGGTCGTCACGACGAAGCCCGAGTCCGTGTTCGGCGACCGCTTGACATCGAGCGAGAGCACGAGCACCTGCGCGCCGAAGCGGTCCGCGATCTCGTCGAGGAGCGGGGGGCGGGCGATCGCCGCGGAGTTCACGCCGATCTTGTCGGCGCCGACCGCGAGCAGCCGTGCGACGTCGTCGGCGGATCGCACTCCCCCGCCGACGGTGAGCGGGATGAAGACCTCTTCGGCGGTGCGGCGCACGACGTCGTACGTGGTGGCGCGCTCGTCGACGGTCGCGGTGACGTCCAGGAAGGTGATCTCGTCCGCGCCCTGCCGGAAGTACTCCCGGGCGAGCTCGACCGGGTCGCCCATGTCGCGCAGGTTCTGGAAGTTGACGCCCTTCACGACGCGGCCGGCAGCCACGTCGAGGCACGGGATCACGCGGCACACGAGCGACATCAGAGCCTCGCGTTGTGGATCGCGGTGACGAGGATGGCGCGGGCGCCGATGCCGTACAGCGCGTCCATCACCTGGTTGACGCCCTTGCGGGCCACCATGACCCGCACGGCGACCCACGCCGGGTCGCGCAGAGGCGAGATCGTGGGCGATTCGACGCCCGGGGCGATGGCGACGGCGGCGTCGACGAGGTCGGCCGGCAGGTCGTAGTCGACCATCACGTAGCTGCGCGCGACCATGACGCCGCGCAGTCGCCGCAGCAGGGTCTCGGTGCCCTCCGCCTCGGTCGGCGCGCCGATCAGCACCGCCTCCGACTTGAGGATCACCGGGCCGAACACCTCCAGGCCCGCCTGCCGCAGCGTGGTCCCGGTCTCGACGACATCGGCGATGGCATCGGCGACGCCCAGCTCGACCGCGGATTCGACCGCGCCGTCCAGCGGCACCAGATCGGCCGCGACGCCGTGCTCGTCGAGGAACGCGTCCACGAGGCCCGGGTACGACGTCGCGATGCGCACGCCGTCGAGGTCCGCGACGTCCGTGAAGCGGCCCGCGGGGGCGGCGAAGCGGAACGTGGATGCCGCGAACCCGAGCTTCTCGATCTCTCGGGCGCCCGGCATCCGGGCATCCAGCAGCAGGTCGCGACCGGTGATGCCGACGTCGAGCGCACCCGAGCCGACGTAGGTGGCGATGTCTTTGGGACGGAGGTAGAAGAACTCGACTTCGTTGGCGGGGTCGATGACGTGGAGGTCTTTGGGGTCGCGGCGACCGGTGTAGCCCGCCTCGGCGAGCATCTCAGCGGCGGTCTCGGCCAGCGATCCCTTGTTCGGCACGGCGATGCGCAGCATTCGCGTCTCTTTCGATGGGGAGCTTGAGGGGTCGGAGCGCGGGCTCAGAGATGTCGGTAGACATCCTCGAGGCTCAGACCCTTCGCGAGCATCAGCACCTGCAGGTGGTACAGCAGCTGCGAGATCTCTTCGGCCGCGGCATCCGTCGACTCGTACTCGGCGGCCATCCACACCTCGGCGGCCTCTTCGACGATCTTCTTGCCGATCGCGTGCACGCCGGCGTCGAGCTCTGCGACGGTGCCCGATCCCTCGGGGCGGCTGGCCGCCTTGGCGGTCAGCTCGGCGAACAGGGCATCGAACGTCTTCACCCGTCAAGGGTATCGAACCGGCAGAGCCTCCAGGCGCCGCGTGACGTCCGAGCGGCTCGGATGCCTGGGTCAGTGGAGGTGGTGCGCGGCCCCGGCGGCCCGGAGGCCCGCGATGGCAGTGGCGGGGTCGTCGGCGCCGAAGACCGCCGAACCCGCCACGAACGTGTCGGCGCCGGCTTCGGCGGCCTGCGCGATCGTCGACTCGCCGATCCCGCCGTCGACCTGCAGCCACACCGACGACCCGCGCCGACGCGCCTCGTCGGCGAGCCGACGGAGCTTGGGCATCGTCTCGGGCATGAACGACTGGCCGCCGAACCCCGGCTCGACCGTCATCACGAGGATCTGGTCGAAGTCGTCGAGCAGGTCGAAGAGGCTCTCGACCGGCGTGGCGGGCTTGACGGCGACGCCGGCCCGCGACCCGATGTCGCGCAGGCGGCGGGCCAGCGCGACCGGCTCGGTGGCGGCCTCGAGGTGGAACGTCACCGACGCCGCGCCGATCTCG
>JAVBUG010000117.1:0-6191 GCA_031555515.1 Microbacterium sp.
CCAGCCGCTTTTGGGTGGTCATGTCTTTGCGCCCTTGCGTTGTCGAGGCGTGTTGCTGCGGGGTCCGGCCCGCCCCCCGCGTGCGGGCGCCGGACCCGGTGGCCGTCACGGCCGGGGGGCGAGGCTGGCCTCGCGGAGGTAGGCGCGTTCGCGTTCTGCGGTCGCCTCCTGGCCCCGGTATGCCTGAGCATGCCGGCGGCGGTCGTCCGTGAGCCGCGGTGTGCGGGTGCTCCACAGCAGGAGACGCAGGCCCAGGTGAAGGGCGAGGCGGTCCAGGAGCGAGGTGCGGGTGTCGCGGCTCGGGAGCCGCAGCGTATCGGGAAGCCCCGAGGGGCGCTGCGGCGCAAGGAGAGTGTTCATGATTGCTCTTTCCAGATGGGAGTGATGCCTCGGGCGGGCGCCGGGAGGCGGAGATGCCGTGCCGCAGCACGACGGGACGAGATCGCAGGGGAGCGCGCTCAGCACCACGATGCGGGTGCGGCGCAGCAGACGGTTCTCGCCCGAAAATGGGCAGAGTCGTCCCCTGCGGGGATCAGATGGCGGCGGGGAAGCGGCCGCTCAGCACAGCGCCGAAGGAGACGGTCCCCGACGCGACGGCACGGATCGCTCCGCCATCACGGGCGGCGATTCCAGTTGGAGTCATGAGCATCATCGGGGCACCTCCTTTCTCGACTTCAGACGCAGAGAGTGACGTTAGCGGGTGCGGGATACCCGCGTCAAGCTTTTTCGCAGATTCGGTGATCCCATGGCGTGTCGCGGCATCCGTGTGGCATTCGGCCGGTCCTCCCGGCGAGGGCGTCGTGCTCCGGTAGCGTAGGCGGGTAAACGGCCGGGGTGGAAGGCGAATCCATGCACCTGAAGAGCGTGACGCTCAAAGGGTTCAAGTCGTTCGCCCAGCCGACGACCTTCGCCCTCGAACCCGGTGTGACGGGCATCGTGGGCCCCAACGGCTCGGGCAAGTCCAATGTCGTGGACGCGCTCGCGTGGGTGATGGGGGAGCAGGGCGCCAAGACCTTGCGCGGCGGCAAGATGGAGGACGTCATCTTCGCCGGCACCGCGACGCGCGGACCGCTCGGCCGCGCCGAGGTGCAGCTCACGATCGACAACAGCGATGGCGCCCTTCCGATCGAGTACTCCGAGGTGACGATCAGCCGCACGCTGTTCCGCAACGGCTCGAGCGAGTACGCGATCAACGGCGAGTCCTGCCGGCTGCTCGACGTGCAGGAGCTCTTGAGCGATTCCGGCCTCGGCCGCGAGATGCACGTCATCGTCGGCCAGGGGCGCCTCGACAGCGTTCTGCAGGCGACGCCCGAAGACCGCCGCGGTTTCATCGAAGAGGCGGCTGGAATCCTCAAGCACCGCCGGCGCAAGGAGAAGACGCTTCGCAAGCTCGACGCGATGGAGGCCAACCTCACGCGCCTCAGCGATCTCGCCGGAGAGTTGCGCCGGCAGCTGAAGCCGCTCGGCCGTCAGGCCGAGATCGCCCGTGAGGCGGCGACGATCGCCGCCGTGGTGCGCGATGCGAAGGCCCGCCTGTTCGCGGACGAGATCGTGGGCCTGCGCTCGGAGCTCGCTTCGCACGCGCACAGCGAGCATGAGCGGCACGCCGAGCGCATGGTGCTGCAGGAGCGTCTCGACAACGCCCGCGTGCGCATCGAGCAGCTCGAGGGCGACCAGCGCTCCGAGAGCGTGGATCGCGCGCGACGCGTGGCCTTCGGACTCGAGCGCGTGCAGGAGCGGCTGCGGGGTCTGTACGCGCTCGCCGGCCAGCGGCTCGCGCTCCTCGGCGACGCCGAGGACGAGGACCGCATCGAGTTGACCACGGTCTCGCAGGCGATCATCGACGAGGCGCGCGCCGAGATCGACGAGGTCTCGGACGGACTCGGCGCCGCACAGGATGCGGCGGCCGACGCCGCACGAGGAGTCGTGCGCGCCCGAGCCGAACTGGACGCGCTCGACGTCGACATCGCCGCGCAGAGCGCGCTCGTCTCGGAGCACGACATGCGGATCACCGCGCTGCGCGGCACCTCGGAGGCCGCCGCTTCCGCTCTGAACGCCGTCCGCGCCGCGGTCGAACGACAGCAGAAGGCGCTGGATGCCGCGCTCGCGCGCCGCGCGGAGGCAGAGGAGATCCTCGCCGGCGTCGATCCCGACCTCGTCCCCGAAGAGTCTTCGGCCGACCACGCCGCAGCATACGAACGGGCCCAGCGCGATGCCACCGAGTCCGAGTCGACGGTCTCGTCGTTGCGAGAGCGCCTGCACGCGGCTGAGCGGGAGCGCGAGGCATTGACCGCGCAGACGGCCGCGCTGAGCCGGGCGCTCGACGTGAAGAACGGCGCCTCATCGCTGATCGCGGAGGGACGCGACGGCGTCCGCGGGCTCGTCGGGGACGCCGTCCAGGTCAAGCCCGGTTTCGAGGCCGCGATCGCGGCGGTGCTCGGACCCATCGCCGAGGGCGTCCTCGTCGAGGATCGCGAGAGCGCGTTCGCTGTGGCTGATGCCGCACGCGACGCCGAAGCGGGTGTCGTCGACATCGTGATCGCCTCGGCGGGCGTGATGCGTCCGGCGTTCCCCACGCTGCGCGGCGTGGTGCCGGCGCGCGAGGTCGTGACGGCGCCGGAGGGCGTGCTCGGCCTGCTGACCTACGTGGTCGTCGCCGACGACCTCGACACGGCGCGCGACGCCGGACCGGCGCTCGCGGACGCCGAGCTCGGCGGCCCGGTCACCCTCGTCACGCGCCGCGGCGAGGTGTACACCGAGTACTCGCTCCGAGCGGGCGCAGGCGCCTCGCGATCGCGCCTGGAGCTTGCGGCGGAACGGGACGCTGCGGCCGACCGTCGCGACGAGATCGCCGTCGTCGCCGACTCGCTGCGCGCAGCGCTGACCGAGGCGACCCAGGAGCTCGAGTCCGCGCGCCTGCGCACGAAGACGACGCTCGCCACCCTCCGCGAGCATGACGCCGCCCTCGCCGCCCGTGCCGAACAGGTCAACCGGGCGACGGTGCGTCACGAGGCCGCCGTCGCCGAGTGCGAACGTCTCGCGGCCGGGCTCGCCCAGGCGGCCGCGGCGGTCGAGGAGGCCGAAGGTTCGGCGCGGTCCGCCGAGGATCAGCTCACCTCGGCGCTCGAAGCCCCCCGCCCGATCCTCGACGCATCAGCGCGCGAGGGGATGCTCGCGGCCCTCGAAGAGGCCCGCGACGGCGAGATGCGGTCACGACTGGAGGTCGAGACGCTCCGCGAACGCATCCGCGCGGGGGAGGCCCGCGTGGTCGCCCTCGAGCGGCAGCGTGAGCGTGAACGAGACGCCGCGGCCGAGGCGGCGCGTCGCGCCGTTCTCCGGCGAGCGCAGCGCGAGGTCGCGGCCGGGGTCGCCGGTCAGCTCCCCGCCGTCATCGACTCGGTCGACCGTTCGCTCGCGCAGGCGCGCGCCGACCTCGCCGCGGCGGAGACCGAGCGCACTGCCGTCACCGCCGAGCTCGCCGAGCTGCGGACGCAGGAGAACGCCGTGCGTGAGCGCCTCTCCGGGCTCACCGAGAGCGTCCACAGCCTCGAGCTGCAGATCCACGAGAAGCGCCTGCATGTGACGGGCCTCCTCGAGCGGGTGCAGTCCGAGCTCGGTCTCGACGAAGACATTCTCGTTTCGGAATATGGTCCGGATCAGCTTGTTCCTCTCGATCCGACCGCCAACGCGCCGGCGGCGGGCGACGACGGCGAGGATGCAGCATCCGTTGCATACGACCGCCCGCAGCAGCGGAGACGCCTGCAGGAGGCCGAGCGCAAGCTGGCCCAGCTCGGTCGGGTGAACCCCCTCGCGCTCGAGGAGTTCGAGGCGCTCGAGCAGCGTCACAAGTTCATGACCGAGCAGCTCGCCGACCTGACTCAGACGAGAAAGGACCTGCTGACGATCATCGAAGAGCTCGATGAGCGGATGCAGACGATCTTCCTCGCGGCGTTCGAAGACACGAAGGTCGCGTTCGGCGAGGTGTTCCCCATCCTCTTCCCGGGTGGCACGGGCTCGATCGCGCTCACGGACCCTGACTCGCCGCTCACCACGGGCATCGAGGTGGCCGTCCGGCCGGTCGGCAAGAAGATCGAGCGGCTCTCGCTGCTCTCGGGCGGCGAGCGCTCGCTCGCGGCCGTTGCGCTGCTGACCGCGATCTTCAAGGCCCGCCCGAGCCCGTTCTACATCCTCGACGAGGTCGAGGCCGCTCTCGACGACGCCAACCTCGGGCGCCTCCTCGGAGTCTTCGAGCAGCTGCGCGCCTCGAGCCAGCTGATCGTGATCACGCACCAGAAGCGCACGATGGAGATCGCCGACGCCCTCTACGGCGTGTCGATGCGCCAGGACGGCGTCTCGGCCGTGGTCGGCCAGCGCATCGCCGAGCGCGTCGCCTCGTGACCTGACCCTAGGCTTAGAGGCATGGCAGAGAGCTCCTGGTCGCTCGGTCGCGCGCTGCGCGGCATGTTCGTCAAGCCCACGATCGACGAGACGACGTGGGACGACCTCGAGACCGCGCTGCTCACCGCGGACTTCGGCCCGGACATCACCGAGCGCATCGTCGATGAGCTGCGCGAAAAGGTGGAGCGCTACCGCACCACCGACCCACGAGACCTCCAGCGCATGCTGAAGGAGACGCTCGAGGAGCATTTCGCGAAGTTCGACACCACGCTGCGGCTCACCGAGCGTCCGGCGGTCGTGCTGGTGGTCGGGGTCAACGGCGTGGGCAAGACCACGACGATCGGCAAGTTCGCGAAGTTCCTGCAGCGGTACGGCCGCTCGGTCGTGGTCGGCGCCGCCGACACGTTCCGCGCCGCGGCCGTCGACCAGCTGGCGACGTGGGCCGAACGCGGCGGAGCGACGATCGTCCGCCCGCAGCAGGAGGGCCAGGATCCGGCATCCGTCGCCTTCCAGACCATCGAGTACGCCAAGAACACCGGCACCGAGATCGTGCTCGTCGACACCGCCGGGCGCCTGCACACCAAGGGCGGGCTCATGGACGAGCTGAGCAAGATCCGCCGCGTCATCGAGAAGCAGGCGCCCATCAGCGAGGTGCTGCTCGTGCTCGACGCGACGACGGGGCAGAACGGCGTGATGCAGGCCCAGGCCTTCCTCGAGCACGCCGGTGTGACCGGCCTCGTCCTCACGAAGCTCGACGGTTCGGCGAAGGGCGGCTTCGTCCTCGCTGTGCAGGAGCGCACCGGGATCCCGGTGAAGCTGCTGGGTCAGGGCGAGGGGATCGGAGACCTCACGGGCTTCACTCCGCACGTGTTCGCGGCATCCCTCGTCGACTGAATCGCCGCGCGGATCCGACCGAATCCGCGCCATGCCGCGTTCGGGCTATCGCGGACGCGCTCGTTGCGGTTTCATGGGGTCATGGCGATCGAGCACGACTACTTCGGACTCCTCGAATCGGGGCCTGACGGATCGATCTTCTGGTCGGAGAACGTCGAACTGGGCGACCAGTCCGTCACGGTGGATCTCACGGCTCCCGACCAGGACGACGTGTCGGAGGCGGCCCTCGATGTGGCCGCCGCGCTCATCTCCGCGATCGAGGACATCGACCGCAGTGCCCGAAACGCGATGGTCAACGAGCTGAGCGACCGCACCAGCGAGGTGACGGAGTACATCCTGCAGCAGCAGGAGGCGCTCGGCGACGCCCTCGAAGACACGCTCGTCGACATCTCGGGCGACGTGCACATCGATGTCATCCGCTCGCTGCAGCTGATGAGCATGACGATCCTCGCCGACGAGCACGGCGGCTCGGACCCGTTCGCCGTGCTCGAGTACGCACTCGACCCCGACGCCACCGACGACGTGCTGCTGGTGAACCTCGACTCCGACGGCGGCGTGCTGTCGGTGACGAGCGCCGACTAGCACCCACGGCGGTCGGGCAGCGCCCGGAGCACTCAGACCGCCTGTGCGAACCCGCGGTCGACGTGCACGTCCTCGGCGATGTGCGCCAGGTGCGGCGGGATATCCCGCCCCTTCGAGATCATCGACTGCGCCCAGAGGCGCCCGGCGCGGTACGACGAGCGCACGAGCGGTCCGGCGAGCACGCCGAGGAACCCGATGCGCTCGGCCTCCTCCTTGAACTCGACGAACTCCTGAGGCTTGATCCAGCGGGCCACCGGAAGGTGTCGCGGAGTCGGACGCAGGTACTGGGTGATCGTGATGATGTCGGTGCCGGCGTC
>JAVBUG010000326.1:0-5256 GCA_031555515.1 Microbacterium sp.
AACGCCCGGGTGGCATCGTTGACGGATGCTGCGGGCCGCGGCGTGCTCGCCTGCGCGACGACGCGGAACACGATGTCGGTGCGGCCGATCCGCACGGTGGAGTCGGGCGGCAGCGCCGCCTCGCCCACCATGCGGCCGTCGAGCATGGTGCCGTTGGTGGAGCCGAGGTCGCGCACCATGGCGCGCTCGCCGTCCCACAGGATCTCGACGTGCTTGCGGCTCGTGCCCGAGTCGGCGACGGTGATGTCGGCGTCGCTGCCGCGGCCGATGATCGTGCGCGACTTCGTCAGGGGGATGCGGCGTCCTTCGACGTCGACGACGCCGCGCCACGACACGCGGCCGCCCTGCGCCGTCGACGACTCGACGCGGAGGGTGCCGGTGGACAGCTCCTCGTCGCGGCGGAGCGCGATCGTCACGGGGCCGGCGAACGAGTAGCCCTGCGCCTTGGCGTGGGCGTGCACGAGGGTGTCGAGCTCGTGGATGAGCGCGTCGCCGAGTGCCGAGATGCGGTCGTCGTCGGCGGGCGACAGATGCACCGAGAACGTGTTCGGCGCGAGGATGCGGTCGCGGCTGACCACGGCCGCCTTCTTGTCGAGCTCGCTGCGCAGGGCCGATGCGATCTCGACAGGCTGAATGCCGCTGCGGAAGGTCTTGGCGAACGCGCTGTTGACTGCGCGCTCCAGACCTTTCTCGAAGCTGTCAAGTAGTCCCACGGAGCTCCTCTAGAGGGGGGGCCGGTTGCTACATGCTAATTGCACAGGCTGTACCCGTGATGGATCGCGCCCCCGATCAGGTGAGTTCGGAAGGGGCCGCGACGCATGATATCCTCGGGAAGTTGAGTTTCGCGGTATCCCCGGATCCCGCGGCTCGCGCGAGTGGCGGAATAGGCAGACGCGCTGGCTTCAGGTGCCAGTGCCCGAAAGGGCGTGGGGGTTCAACTCCCCCCTCGCGCACAGCGCAGAAGAGGACCCCCGAGAGGGGGTCCTCTTCTCTTGCGTGCCCAGCGCTCGCGCCCTCACGCGCCGTCGAGCGCGGGCGGCAGCGTGAAGACGATCTCCTCGATCTCGCGCCCGACGCCCGGGGCGAAGTCGACGTTTCGCGACACCTCGGTGAAGCCGACCTTTGTGAGGACGGCGATGGAGGCGGCATTGTGCGCGGCCACGCGGGCGAACAGCGGCCGAATGGGCTCGTGCGAGATCAGGTGGCGCAGCGCCGCGGTCGCGACGCCCCGGCCCCAGGCGTGGCGGGCGATCCAGTAGGTGACCTCGCGGTCGCCGTCGACGGTGAAGGATGCTGCGGTCCCGGCGAATCCGCCGTTCTCGGTGACCACGAACGAGAGCACGTCGCCGCTGGCGGACTGCCGTGCGATCCACGCGTCGAACGCGGCGCGGTCGTCGGGATCCTCGGCCGTGAACGCCGCCATCGCGATCGCTTCGCGGTCGCGCATCATCTCGAAGATGGCGTCGAGGTCGTCTTCGTCGACGGGTCGCAGCTCGATGTGGTTCACGGTTTCACGGTAGCCGCGGCATCCGTCACCGAGAAGGGCGGTGTCAGTTCAGGCCGTGGATGCTGCGGAGCAGGGATTCGGCACGGTCGCCGTCGCGGGCGACGAAGGCGTCGCGGAACTCCTCGTAGGCGGAGGTGCGTCCGATGGGGCACTCGATGAACGGCTGCCAGCCCACCATGTCGCGGCGGATCGCGAACTCGTACTCGCGGACGAACTGGAGGAGTGCGAAGTTGCCGCTCGCGCGTGTCACCACCGAGAAGAAGGAGTGGCTGGCCACCGCGAGGGCCTCGGGCTCGTTCGCGCGGGACGCCGCGATCACGTCGTCGAGCCGCTCCAACACGAGCTCGAGGGCGTCGGCGTCCGCGCGTACCGATGCCATGCGGACGGCGAGCCCCATGTTGAAGGCGACGAGCTCGACGGTGTCGTTCTGCTGGTTGGGGTGAGACACCCGCGTGTAGCGGTGCGGCGAGACCTCGACCAGGCCGGCGCGTTCCAGTCGCTGCAGCGCCTCGCGCACCGGTGTGCGGGAGACGCCGAGCCATTCGGCCAGCTCCTGGTCGCGCAGCCGCTCGCCGGGAGCCAGGCGTCCGTCGAGGATCGCCTCGCCCAGGCGTGCGTACACCTCGTCTCCGAGGACGGCGCGGCTCGGCTCGAGCGGGACGAAGGGGGCACTCATGAGTGGCACCAGTGTACGCCGGAGGATTCACGCGCATAGACCCTCTTGAGCGGGCCTTCAGGAGGCGTCGCAAAGGGGTGGAGCGGCACCAAGAGAAAGTGCGGAAACGCTGAGGATCCGCCCCTCGCTCTTGCGCTGATATATCGGTACGATGATCCCTGTCCACGTTACGACGTGGCCTATCCGGGGGGATCCGTCGACGCCCGGGCTTTCGAGCGAAGCTCAGCCCGGGCGGACGATGGGCCCTGGGATCCATCGGTTGCTGTGCAACATTTGTGTCACCTTCGCAACTGGGTCTCGCCGTGCGCCCGCCTGTTCACTACGTTGGAGGCAATCGTCGCAATCGCGGCGAGATCAACGAAGAACGGCAAGTAATGAGCACGCAGGGCACCGTCAAGTGGTTCAACTCGGAGAAGGGATTCGGCTTCATCGCCCCCGATGAAGGCGGCGCAGACGTCTTCGCGCACTACAGCGCAATCCAGTCGGGTGGATACCGCTCCCTCGAGGAGAACCAGCGCGTCGAGTTCGAGATCGCGCAGGGACCCAAGGGCCTCCAGGCCGAGAACATCCGCCCGCTCTGAGCGGCGGACCGATCGCTTCACGCGGTCGAAGCCGCGGTATCCCAGTGGTGGGTGCCGCGGCTTCGTCGCGCGTGTCGGCGCGGGGTGGTCTTCACTCCCGGTCGCCGCGCACGAGTTCCAGTCCCGCCCCGGCGAACTGACGCAGCGTCGCGTCGGGCAGGAACGCCCGCGTCAGCGCTCCGCTGATGCGGGTGAGGTCGCTCTCGTCGCGGAACAGCAGGTACATGGTCTCGTACCGCGGGTGGAACTTCTCCTTGAAGCGGTGCAGTGACCGGAACCCGTACACCGGCTCGAGCGCGTCGGCGAGCTTGTCGCTGAGCGCCGCGATCATTCCGGCGTCCGGCGGGTAGTCGTGGGCGAGCGGCGCCCCGGAGAGAGACATGATCTCGGCGCCCTCGTCGGAGAACAGCCTCGCCGACGAGCCGATCAGGAACTCCATCACCGGCCCGAAGCCGCCTTCGCGCCGGCGCATCAGGTCGAGGGTCCATCCCCTGATGGCGTCGTCTGGGCCATAGACGGGCAGCCACGACAGGAACCCGTCGACGTCGCCGTTCGGTGCGAGCGCCAGGGCGAGGCGCACCTCCGGGTCCTCCGCCTCGACGAGCGTGCCGAGCGTGAAGCCCATCTCGGGCAGTCCCTTGTCGCCCACCCACATCTCCGAGATCGCCCGCAGCTGCTGCTGCACGCCCCACGACTCCTCCTTGAGGTGGGTCATGCAGAATGTCATCTCTTCGCGCCCCGCCCGGTTGAGCGACGAGCGCACCGAGTTCCACCGCTTGCCGGTGAACTCGAGGCCGGGGAGGTCGACGATCGTGTCGTCGGCCACGACGAGACTGCGCCACGATGCCGGCACCGCGGCCCGTGTGGCCTCGTCGGCACTGAAGAAGCACGGGATGAGCCCCGCCCGCTCGGCATCGTGGATGAACTCCTGGACGGATGCCTCGCGCGAGGCCTCCGGACCGATCGGGTCCGCGAGTGCCAGCGCCACCCCCGCACGTCGCTGGTAGGCCACGATGCTGTCGGTCGTACGGGCGTAGGTGTTCCCCTCCCAGGTCGTCATCCACGAGAGGGTTCCGCCGCCGTGGGAGTGCAGCATCCGTTTCACGTCGTCGACGGCCGGCGAGGGCTGCAGGCCGATGCGCGATCGGCGCCGGGCGCGGAAGGCGCGGCGCACCCGGATCAGGTAGATGAGCATGAGCAGCCACATCGCGCCGCTGGCGAGCGACAGCTCGGTCTCACCGTCGATCGTCGCCTCGACCTGCGCCTCGGAGGCGATGATGATCGCCGCCGCGACGAGCAGGGCGGTCAGGATGTTGAAGCCGGCGAGGATGACGGCGAGCACCCACGACCAGCGACGCCCGCGTCGCAGGCCGTTGGCGATGATGAGGATGATCACGACGTCGATCGCGAAGTCCCAGAAGCCGCCAGAGGCGGGTTCCGTGGAGCCGAGAGGGCCGTCTGTCGGCACGAGGATCGTGATGACCTCGACGGCGCCGAGCACGAGCACCGCGATGAAGGCGATGAGGCGCTGCTCGCGCATCGTGGTGCGCTGGACACGCAGCGACCGGTCGACGAACAGCACGAGCACCACGGCGAGCAGGTGCTCGAGGTCGGCGAGCGTGCCCCAGAACAGCATCGCGACGAAGACGTAGCCGAGCAGCACCAGCCATGCACGCACGCGCCACGGGCTCCGCAGCAGACCGACGGCCGCGGCGATGCAGGCGAACGTGCCGCCCGAGGGGCCGACGTCCAGCGCCGCGGCCTGGGTCTGCGCCCAGTCCCACGACGCGAACACCGAGCAGCCCCACAGCACCAGAGCTGTCGCGAAGATCGCGAACAGCTGGCCGACCCAGTAGTACGCGAGGGCGACGCGCCAGCCGCGACGGAACTCGAGGTACGCCATGCCGACGAAGCTCGCGATCGTGAACGGGTAGACCCATGGCGCGTTGACGAAGAACGTGCCGGTGACGGGCGTCCACCATCGCCCCGCCTCGAAGGCGGGCAGTCCGTACGCGACGGCGTCGAAGGTGCCGGAGTCCTCGAACGGACTCCACAGCCCCTGCCACACGACGCCCGCCACGAGGACCAGCGCGATCATCGTGAGTGTCGCCGGGATCCGCCCCACCCCGGCGAGCACGCGGTTCGGTCTCTGAGTCGCCCCGTCGCTCATGCGTTCAGGGTAGCGGGGGGCTGCGCCGGCGTGTCGGACCCGGTGGTTCTCGTCGGTGCGGCGCGTTTCGACTTGCAAGCTCGCTCAACGACCGGGGGTCGAGGAGGTGCTCGCGAAGTCGGCGAGGGCCTTCGCGTCCTCGGCGTCGCGCATCGCGCGGCGCGCGGCGTCGAGGGCGGCCAGGGGGTCCTGCGCCTGACGGGCCTGGGCGAGCTCGCGCTGGGCCGAGAGCAGCCGCGAACGTGCGTCGGCTCCCGCGCGGGAACGGGAGACGGATGCCTCGGCCTGGGCCAGTGCGCCGCGCGCGGCGGCGAGGGTCCCG
>JAVBUG010000374.1:0-6984 GCA_031555515.1 Microbacterium sp.
GAACATCGTCGTTTACGTGCCACCGGTGCAGTTATCGCGCAGCGTCGAGATTGCGAACGACGCCGAAGCACAGGTCCAAGTGGACGGAGGCCTGCCAACTTTCCTTGTGGTGAGGAAGGCGGACGTCGCCGAGGTTGACCAATCAAACGCGGCGACTCCGGTCAGCGGGGTGAGAGACCAGCGAGTTGGAGAGTTGATACGGCTTGTGAGCGCGCGGTCGCGAGTCTCGAGCGTCGAGCCCAGCCTCGTTTACGTACCAGACGCTCGGGCGAGCGTCGCAACAATTTCGGCAAGTCGACATCATCTGGTGTTCGGAAGACGTGGTGCCGGCAAGTCGGCGCTCCTGATGGAAGCGCGCCGCAGGGTCGCCGCGGAAGGGTCGCTCGACTCTTGGACGAATGTCCAAACCTTGCGCCATGAAGAACCACAACGAGTCTTCTTGTTCATCCTCGACGATCTACTGCGGACCGTGATCAGTCGACGAGCGCACCTCTCTCCCGCGTCGTCGCGTGTTCTCGCACTCAGCGAAATCCGCGAGCAGGTGCGAGGGCTCCTGAACGAGGACGACACGTCAGCGGAGCAGGCAAAGCGCATCGTCCCCCGGGTGCAACGCGCTCTGATGCAGTATCTGGAGATCGAAGGCGCACGCGTGTTTGTCTTCGTAGACGACTTCTACTACGTCCCGCGAGAAACGCAACCCATGGTGCTTGATATGTTGCATGGCGCGGTTCGCGACTGCGACATCTGGCTGAAAATCGCATCGATTAGACACCTGACGAACTGGTGGCAGTCCAGGCCGCCCATGGGCCTGCAGAGCGGTCAAGATGCTGACCTCATAGACCTAGACGTAACGCTGCAAGATCCGGAGAAGGCGAGTGCGTTCCTTGAGGGAATCTTGGGAGAGTATGCGCGTCGCGTCGGTATCGCCTCACTGTCTCGCGTCTTCAACCGTCCGGCGCTTGACCGACTCGTTCTCGCTGCCGGCGCGGTCCCTCGCGACTATATGGTGCTCGGGATGAGCGCAATCAACAGAGCGCTAGCTCGTCCAAACTCGAAGCTTGTGGGAGTTCAGGATGTCAATCAGGCCGCGGGCGACGCCGCCAGCGCGAAGATTCAAGAGCTCGAGGAGGACATGGCGTCTAACAGCGGCGTGGCTCAGAAGACTCTGGCGTCACTCGCTACCGTGCGCTCCTTCTGTCTTGATGAAACGAGCTTCACGTACTTCCTGATCGGCTACCGAGACAAGGAAGCACATCCGCGTGAGTACAGCTATCTGACCGACCTCCTCGACTCGCGGCTGGTGCATCTCGTAGCGGCCGGTGTTTCGGATGCGAGCCAGGCGGGGATTCGCTTCGAAGCATTCATGCTGGATCTGAGCCAGTTCTCCGGCTCGCGACTCAAACAACGGATTAGTGTCCTTGACTTCGAAGACGGACATTTTGTCAGTAGGCAGACTCGCATCGCGAATGTGAAAGAAGTCGGGGGAACCGCGCGTCAACTCATCGGAATTCTCAGGAAGGCTCCGGAATTTTCGCTAGAGCGGCTGACCTAGGCGGACCAATGACGAGAGGCGGCGCTTGACGAGACGAGGCGCACGAAAGGCGGTGGCTTTACGAATCGTCGAGTGAGCGGCAGGTTCAACGATGCCATACTCAGCGATACGTTCGGATCGAGGGGGCTGCATGGCGCGCAACTATCGTCTTCCCACCATCAAGGAGTTGTTCGCGAATGCGTCGACGTGTGCATATCCGGACTGCCACGAAGCGCTGGTGTTCGAGGACCCTGCTCGCGGCGTCCGAGTGATCGCGGTGCAGATCGCGCACATTCGCTCTGAGAAACCCAACGGCCCTCGCTACGACCCGTCCTTCGACCAGACCCTGATCAACGAGTCAGAGAATCTTATGCTCCTCTGCGGCAAACATCACCCCGCAGTCGACCAGAACGAGTCAGTCTTCACGACTGAGGAGCTCCTCGAATGGAAGGCCGACCAAGTCGCGACCGCAACGGGTGTCATCGTTTCCGATGGCGATGTCGCCGTGTTGATGCAGTCGCTTCAGTCCTCGCTTGCAGTACTAACCGAGCTCCTCGAGCTGCGGATTGAAGTGCGTGTCCGAGGTGGAAAGGTGATTGGAAACGGCGCCATCGTGATGCCCCTTGATGCCCTTGCTTTGACGCACATCGAAGGATTCGACGCGCCACCCCTGCTCGCTGGGGTGGAGGTCGTGAACCAGAGTGCGGCAGGGGTCGACGTTATCGCAGGCTTCGACTTCAAGTTCGGGGACGGCTCCACCACCACCTGGCAGCTTGAGGGTCGGTACTGCCCACCGCAAAGCCCCCACCGTCTCGATGGCCGATCATCGCAGAATTGGTTCGCGGAAGCCGCCGCGATTCACGCGACGATCCTGGAACTAGCGCGAAGGTGTGGACAGATCCCTCTTCAATTTCGAGCTTTCGCTCAACTAGGCGACGGCACACGTGACACTGGTGACTGGAATGACATCGTCGACCTGCCGGTGTGGAAAGACGGAATGACTCAAGATCAGATCGGTGTGATGATGTCGACGGAGATGGATCTGGCGCCGCACCGATCCGAGGAGTGACGCGGAGTACGGACTGAGGACCGGCTATGTCCAGTCGCAAGTTTCCTCTTCCAAGAGCGCTGCTGAGCATCCTGATCGAGACTACGTGCGTAAGCCCTTGGAGGGTCCCGCCTCATCAACGCCGCCAACGAAGCCCGTGCACGACAGAAGGGCAACAGGTGTGATCGTCCTTGGACGCGTCACAGCTCGTTGACGCGACGGTGCGCATTGCCGATAAGGACTTCAAGCGCCTCGGTCGCCGCTCGCTTACGCGCTCTGGCGTCAGCCGGATGTCGGCGACGCTCCAATCTGACGCGTTAGCGACGGGCGAAAACGAGGCCACCCAGACAGATTGGGTGGGTGATCTCGGTGGAAGATTGGGCGTTGATCAGGCGGCTGGTCGCGGACGGAGTTCCGAGGCGGCAGGTCGCGAGGCAGCTGGGGATCGGGCGGTCGACGGTCGATAGGGCGTTGGCGTCGGACCGGCCGCCGAAGTATGAACGGCCGGTGCAGCCGACGTCGTTCTCGCCGTTCGAGGCCCGGGTGCGGGCGCTGCTGGCTGAGCACTCGGACATGCCGGCGACGGTGATCGCGGAACGCGTCGAATGGGACGGGTCGATCACCTGGTTCCGAGAGAACGTCCGAAGGCTGCGGCCGGAGCACCGCCCGGTCGATCCGGCGGACCGATTGACGTGGGCGGCCGGCGACGCGGCGCAGTGTGACCTGTGGTTCCCGCCGCGGAAGATCCCGCTCGAGGACGGCTCAAGTGCGCTGCTGCCGGTGCTGGTGATCGTCCCGGCGCATTCCAGGTTCATCACCGCCAGGATGATCCCGACCCGCAAGACCGAGGACCTGCTGCTCGGGTCGTGGGAGCTTATCCGGCAGCTGGGCGGGGTGCCGCGGCGGCTGATCTGGGACAACGAGCCGGGCATCGGGCAGAAGGGTCGGCTCGCGCAGGGTGTGTCCGCGTTCGCCGGCACGCTGGCGACGAAGGTGGTGCAGCTGCGCCCCTACGACCCGGAGTCGAAGGGCATCGTGGAGCGCCGCAACGGGTGGATGGAGACCTCGTTCATGCCCGGCCGCACCTTCGCCTCACCCGTCGACTTCAACACGCAATTGGCCGACTGGCTGGAGCGCGCGAACAGCAGAGTTGGGCGGACGATCAAGGCCCGCCCGGTCGATCTGATCGAGCACGACCGGTCTCGGATGCTGCCGTTGCCGCCGGTCCCGCTGCAGCTCGGGTGGCGGGAACGAGTGCGTCTCGGACGGGATTACTACGTGCGTCTGGATACCAGCGACTACTCCGTCGACCCCGCAGCGATTGGGCGAATGGTCGACGTCGCGGCGGACCTCGACCGCGTCCGGGTGCGGCTCGACGGGCGGATCGTCGCGGACCACCCGAGGATCTGGGCGCGCGGCGCGGTCGTGACCGCCCCGACGCATCGGGAGACCGCGAAGCTGCTGCGGCAACAGTTCCAAGAGCCACGACCAGCTGTGGTCGATACCGATCTCACCCGAGATCTGGCCGACTATGACCGGGCGTTCGGGATCGAAGGAGTCGCCTGATGGCTGCGAAGGCGACCGACACGGCGAAGCAGATCACGTATTTCGCCGGCGCGCTGAAAGCACCCCGGATCACCGAAGCCGCGGCGCGGCTCGCCGACCATGCCCGGGATGCGGGCTGGTCGTTCGAGGACTACCTCGCCGCCGTCCTGGAACGCGAGGTCTCGGCGCGCAACGCGTCGGGCGCCGAGCTGCGGATCAAAGCCGCCGGGTTCCCAGCCCGGAAGACGCTCGAGGACTTCGACTGGGATGCACAGCCCACCGCCCGCCAGCAGGTCGCCGCTCTCGCCTCCGGCGGGTTCCTCCTCGAGGCGCAGAACGTCGTGCTCCTCGGCCCGCCCGGCACCGGCAAGACGCACCTGGCCACCGCGCTCGGGATCGTCGCCGCCCGGCACGGGCACCGGGTGCTGTTCGCGATCGCGACGGACTGGGTCACGCGGCTCACCGACGCGCACCGGCAAGGGAACCTGCCCCGCGAGCTCGCCCGACGGCGCCGCTACGGGCTGATCATCGTCGACGAAGTCGGCTACCTGCCGTTCGAGCAGGACGCCGCCAACCTGTTCTTCCAGCTCGTCTCGAGTCGCTACGAACACGCCTCGCTGATCCTCACCTCGAACCTGCCGTTCTCCGGCTGGGGCGGCGTCTTCGGCGACCAGGCCGTCGCCGCCGCGATGATCGACCGCATCGTCCACCACGCCGATGTCCTCACCCTGAAGGGCGCCAGCTACCGGCTCCGCGGACGAGGCATCGACAGCCTCCCCAGCATCAGAACCCAGGATCCGGCAGACTAACGAAACGACAACCAGGTGGCCTCGTTTTCAAACGTCGTTTTGGCTTCAGGTTGGGCCGTCGTCGACACCGGACCTATTGAATCGGTCGAGATGGAACGGCACAGATTTACAAGCTCCTCCGCCGCGACCACCAAAGCGTGATCCTCCGCAGGACTGCCCACAAGTTGGAGACGGAACGCGGCGCCGCGCGTCGCAGTCCGCTTGTCGTAAACGTCCCGCCGCGCTTCCTCTCTTTGTTCACCTTCCACCCCGGCGAACCTCAACTTCGCCCGGTTGAACTCCGCTTGGATGAGGGTCGACACTGCGGAGGCGAGTGCCGTCGCCGCACCGATGTAGTCCTCTCGCCGCCTATCCCGGCGGGCTTCGTCCACTTGTCGAGCGCTGATGCGACTCTGGAAGAGGAAAGCGAGCGTCGCGCCAAGGAGCGTTCCGACGACCGCGATAAGGCTGGGCGCGTACTCCGTCATCTCCTCAGTCTTGTCGTTTTGCCGGTCAAAGCCATGCAGGGTCGTCGCTGCGTGGGATGGCCGGTCCGCAAGCGGGCGGTTGGCTTCGCCGAAGTCGACTGATAGTGAGCTAAGGGCGACGCGTCAGCGATTTGCCGTCCCAACTGGCGGGGATACTGCCCAGACTGACGCATCGACGTAGTCGCTCTGATTGCTGCCTCTTCGGCACAGCGGGCCTTGGGGGCTCCTTGACCTGCGAGCGGCGTACTGACCTGGCTGCCCTGCGGGCAGCCCAGCCCAGTCACAGACCTGTTTCGTGCGAACCTTGGGTTCATGAACGATGCGGATCGGGTAGCGCGAGAGCGAGAGCAGGGCAAGCGAGATGCGATTGATGAGGTTGACGAAGTGCAACGAAGCGAAGAGGCGAGCCGGCGAGCCGAGTTGCTCTCAGAGATCGACAAATTGGTGCAGCCGGCGTTGGATGCGCAGAAGGCAGCTGAATATCCCGACCTAGAGACCGTGGAGGTCGTGGGCGCTGGAGCGCGAGCGCGGCGGCTTTCGGCTGGCCAAGTTCTGGATGAGCGATCGCGGCAACGCCATTCACGGAGTGGACTACCTCCTGGGTGACGGATCGTTCGCCGCGAGTTACGAGGGTCGGGTGCTTCGCGTGATGGACAACTTGGACAGCGTGAACGTGGCGCGGCTCGGCGGCATCCGAGAGGGGCTTGAACGACTCGCGTCTGCCTCGTGAGCTGGCGAAGGATCTGATGGCTCTCAGCGCGTGAGCATTACGGCGCTTTCTCGCAGGTATCCGCCGCTGTCGGCTGTGAAGAGTGCGCTCCCGGTAACCATCCTTCAGCGCACCTTTGGCTCCATTGTGGGGGCCTACGACGCACCCTCTCGGCGCCCGCAGCCGGTGCCTCATCGCACGTGGGAGAATCGCCGAGCGAGGTCGAATCCCTGGAGACCGTGCCCGAATACCCCGTCCGAACGTTCGCACTCTGAACGCCCGGTAGTCGAGCGCCTTCACATCCCGATCCCGCGCCCCGCACTCGGCGCCCCAACCACCGGCCCCGTCACCATCGCCGCCTCCCGGTTCCTCGCCGCACGCCGCACCTCCGCCTCGGCCGCGCGCATCGCATCCTGCATCGTCAACTCCGGCGTGCCGCGCTGCATCGACTCGGCGAGGCACTCGCGGGCCGCGGCATCCGTCCGCGCCACGACGATCGCGACGTTGTGCACCCGCCCGCGCGTGAGGCCCACGTAGAGTCCCGCGGCATCCACTTCCGGCCCGACCACCGACGCGTCGGCGGTGTCGCCCTGCACGCCGTGCACGGTGGACGCGTAGGCGAGCTGTAGGTGCTCGCGCGCGTACTCGGTTGACACACGCGCCACCTCGCCGCTGTCGCTCACGGAGACAAGAGACAGGTACTCATCGCGGATGCCGCGCACGATCCACTGCGCGCGATTCTCTACTCCCGTGAGCCGGTCGTTACGACGGGTCTGGACGGTGTCGCCGACGAGGATGCGCTGCTGCCCGATTCCCCACGCCGCGACGCGGACGTCGAGCTCGCCCTGATCGACTCGCCGCTGCTGGATGGCGTC
>JAVBUG010000201.1:0-14755 GCA_031555515.1 Microbacterium sp.
GGCCCGCATCTCGGTGCGAGAGGGCTTCCGGTTCGTCGCTCGCGCCGTGAGCAGCGAAGCGAAGACGAGCGCGACGACCCCGACCGGCTGCACCACGATGAGCGGTGCGAACGTGAGGCTCGCCAGCTGGAGCAGGACCGCGCCCCCGATCAGCAGCGCGCCGATCACCCACGACCCGTTGCGCAGCAGTGCGAAGAACTGCGTGGCGCCGAAGGGTCCGGTGACTCCGCGGCGCACGCCGCGCGCCTGCATCATGTTGCCGAGCGCCAGCGCGGCGGCCGAGGCGACGGCCAGGACGATGCCCAGCACGGGGAACGACGCGATGGTCGTCGGCATCCGTCCCCCTCTCGGCGGTGCTCCTCACGCTACACAGGGGCCGCGAAGGACGTCCGCTCGATTGCGCCGGGCGGCGAGCCCGAGCCGCCGACACGCGACTCGGGTGAGATCGTCCTGGATAGAGTGCTTCGGTGACGACACGGAAGGGGCTCGCGACGGCCGGGGTGGCGATCCTCACGATCGGGGTGGCCGTGCTGACCGTCCCGTTGGCGACGATCCAGTCGCTCAACGTCGTGAGCGCTGTCGGCGGCGCAGTCGTCGTGGCGGGCCTGATCGTGCTCGCGATGGCGCTGTTCCGGTCGGCGGACCCGACTGCGCCGAGTCCGCCGGCCGAGCAGCGGCGGCAGGAGCTCCGAACCGAGATCCGGGGCCTGAAGGACGAACTGATCGACGCGGACGCGGCCCTCAAGCGCAACGAGATCGACCGCAGGCGATCCGCGAGCGTGAGCGGCGATGGCGCCGCTCATCTCTACGACTCGATCGAGACGCGGCTGATCGCTGCGCGGGAGAAGATCGCCGCGCGACTGTCCGACGTCGAGCAAGACCTCGAAGAACTGGACGCCACCTGAACGGCTAGGACGCGGGAACCAGCACGCGGTCGATCGTGTGGATCACGCCGTTCGTCGCAGGGATGTTGATCGCCCACACCACCAGCCGCGGGTCGGCGAGCGCAGGCGTCTCGTCGCGCAGCTTGATGCCGCGTGGCTCGACGACGCCGCCGTTGGCCATGGTCAGCGAGCGTGCGGTGAGCACCTTCACGAACCCGAGCTTCTGGCCCGCGACCACGTGGTACAGCAGGACGTTCGAGATCTGCTGCGTGGTGAACGTCGAGGTGATGGCCGCCAGCGCGTCGGCCTCGCTCGCCGGCGCGGTGCCGGTGAGGTCGGTCACGAGCCGCAGGAACGCGCGGTCGTTCGGCGCGAACACCGTGTACGTCTGGCTCGTGTCGGAGAGCGCCCCGGTGAGCCCGGTGGCGACCAGCGCCTGAACGAGGATGTCGTAGTCCCACGGGTTGCTGTCGGGGGTGCCGCCGCCGGATGCGGCGACCGCGACGTCGACGATCGTGCCCGTGGGGGCGGAGCCGCCGTGCGCCTGCGCGGGGGTGGCCGTGAGGACGAGCGCCAGGGCGGCGACCGCCGCGACGGCCAGGCGAGACTTCTTCATGGTTCCGATCTCCTTCGATGCGATGCCCGGCACGGTCCGAACGGAGGGTGCCGTAGAGGTATTCGCCCGAAGTCGCGGGGATGGATGCAGCAGCCAGGAGTTCAGCTGAATTCGAGCTGCCCGCGCACGATGGAGTCGCCGGAGTGGGCGGGGTCACCGTCGCGCGGCTCCTGCGAGACGTCGACGAGCACGAAGTCGCGCAGGTCGACGTCGGCCGGAACGACGAACGTCCCCTTCTTCCCGTCGAGCTCGCCGAGGCTCACGAGGTCGGAGGCATCCGCCGTGATGAGCCAGACCTCGCGGAACCCGTCGCTCTCCTCGACGTCGTCGAGGCTCACCGTGAGCGTGCGCTCCCCGTCCGCGAGCTCGGTCACCTGCGCCGTCCCGACCGCATCGGGGTGATCCGGGAAGGCATCGAGGGTCGCCGACGCGATCTCGACAGGTCGGGTCGTGCGAACGAAGGTCCAGACGCCGGCGATGACGAGCACCGCGGCGATGCTCGCGGCCAGGGCGAACAGCATCCGTCCTCGCCGGCGCGTGCGTCGCTGATCCGGCTGGTTCTCCGCGACGGCGGGTGCAGAGTCGACGGGGACATCGACGGGGATCCCGGATGCTGCGGCCTCCGGCTGCGACCGGACCTCGTCGAGGATGCGGTCCCAGACCCGCTCCGGCGGCGTCTCGAGTTCGCCGAGGCTGACGGTGGAGCGGCCGACCGCGACCGTGTGCTCGAGCTCTGCCAGCTCGAGCGAGCAGACGTCGCAGGTCGCGAGGTGCTGCTGCTCAGCATCCGTCAGCTCTTCTCCGATGGCGACCAGCGCAAGGTGCTCGGGGTCAAGATGCGACATGAGGCACCTCCAATCGGTCGCGCAGGCGGGTGAGACTTCGGCGGATGTGGCTCTTCACGGTACCCAGGGGCATGTCGAGTCGCGTGGCGATCTGCTGGTGGGTGAGGTCGTCGTAGAACGCCAGCCGCACCACGCGCTGCGCGTCGGGTTCGAGCCGGTCGATCTCGTCGGCGAGCAGCAGCCGGTCGCCGAGGTCGATCTCGGACGACATCGGCTCGTCGGTGACGGCGAAGCGCTGCAGCTTCTCGTGCAGCTCGCGCACGCGCCGGCGCGCGTCGAGCGTGTCGGCGATGCGGCGGCGGGTGATCGTGACGAGCCACGTCGAGAGCCGCCCCTTGGCCGGATCGTACGAGGCGCGCGACGTCCACGCCGAGACGAAGGTCTTCTGCGTCACGTCTTCGGTGTCGCCGCGGTCGCCGAGAACCCGCAGCGCGAGGGTGAAGACGATCGGCGACCAGCGCCGGTAGATCTGCTCGAGGGCGCGCTCGTCACCGGCGGCGAAACGGCCGCACAGCTCGCGCTCTTCCTCGTCGTCCACGTGTTCCCTCTGCTGCTCCGGCTCCATCGCCTGCGCACACACGGCTGGGGTCGCGACCACGCTATCCGTGTGGTGGTGCGTACGGCAGGGTGTCTCCCAAGAGTGATTCCTGTCGAACGGCGAGTTCGGATGCACCCCTTCCGGTCGTTGAGCGAGCGAGTCGGGACGCCCCGGACCCAGCGCAGACCGCAACCCTCATGCGTTTCGACTTCGGGCGCCAGAGCGCCCTTCGCTCAACGACCGGTGCTCAAGTCCTACCCCCGTCGTTGAGCGAGCGAGGAACGAGCGAGACGAAACGCCCCGAACCGACGAGCAACTTCACCCCCCGGCATCCCATCCGTTTCCCCGCCCGCACCGAACAACCTTCACAGCAAGGCAGATCGCCGCTGGGAAAGAGAGGTCTCTCATGGGCTCGTCACCGAATCGCATCGTCGCCACGGTCTTCGGCGCCGTCTACCTCCTCGTCGGCCTTCTCGGGTTCTTCGTCACCGGTCCCATCAGCTTCATCGCGACCGAGGGCGGGTTGCTCCTGGGCATCTTCGAGGTCAATCCGCTGCACAACGTCGCGCATCTCCTCATCGGAGCGGCGCTGCTGATCTCCGGCATCGCCGGTGCGCGCCCCGCCAAGATCACGAACATCACGGTCGGCGCCGCGTACCTGCTGCTGGGCGTCGTCGGCTTCTTCCTGGTCGGCACGCCGGCGAACATCCTCGCGCTCAACGCGCCCGACCACTTCCTGCACCTCGCGAGCGCCATCGTGCTGCTCGGCGTGGGCCTGGCGGCCGAGCGCTCGTCGCAGGTCGCGACGGCGTGAGCACGGTTCAGGGATCCACGACGAGGCGCGTCAGCCGCGCCCCGGCGTGGGTGCCCGTGGGCGCCTGGGGCTTCGGGCTCGGCGCGGTCGGACTCGGCGCCGCGGCGATCGTCGCGGTGCAGGCCGACACGCTCTCGCGGGTGCTCGGGGCGCTGTCGGTTGCGGTGGGACTGGGCGCCCTGGCGTGGGGCGCGACGAGTCTCTCCCTCAACCGCACACCGACACCGCGGGTCGCCGTCGCCGGTCTGTTCGTCGGGATGGGAGTCGCGGTGGCGCTGCTCGCGACCGCACCGGGTCGCGGGAGCATCCTCGCGGTGGCGCTGCTGATGGCGCTCGGTGTCACCGTCGCCTGCGGGATCGTGCAAGGCACGCGGCACCCTTCCTCGCGGTCGAGTCTGTGGGGTCTGGTCGGCGCGG
This sequence comes from Microbacterium sp., assembly GCA_031555515.1. Lineage (GTDB taxonomy): Bacteria > Actinomycetota > Actinomycetes > Actinomycetales > Microbacteriaceae > Microbacterium. Next base: position 4,115 of record JAVBUG010000201.1, read on the forward strand.
CCGCACTCGTCACGCTCGTTGTGGTCCCCGCGCTCGGCGTCTGTCAGGGCGCCGCCCTGCTCGACGCCGACGGCACCGTTCTCCCCGTCACCACCCACGACGGACACTGACGGATGCCCCGGCCGCGGGTTGCCGAGGGGCTCCAGTCACGTCACATCTCGTCATCACCCGACACGCGCCGACACTCACCCGCGATCCAAGCGCACGGCGTCTAGCGTGGGGTCATCGCGGCGATCCGGGCGGTCCCGGGCACCGGTTCATACCCGGGTGCGTTGCGGGTTCGACTCCCGCCGTCGCGTCTGATTCGAAGGGCGTGTGACCCCATTCGGTCTTCAGCGCGCTTCGGGGATGGTGTCCTACTGCTCTGGGCGGTGGATGAGAGAGGCTGCGCCGACAAGCGGGGCATCATCACCGAGCGGCGATCTCACTACCTTGACCTTGGCCGCATGTGGGAGCGGTGCATGGCGCCGAACGCTCTCGTCCACAAGATCCACATATCCCGGTGCAACATTGACGAAGCCGCCGGCAAGCGTCGCTACCTCGATATCCAGCAACGCACCGATGCTCGCGATCCCTTCGCCAACCGCGAATGCTGAACGCCGTACCGCCTCGACTGCGGGCGTGACCCCGGCCGCATATGCACTTGCAAGCTCGAGGCCAGTTGCGCCATCCCAGCCGAGCGTGCGTGCCCACGCGACGCTCGACGGCCCGGAGGAAAGAGATTCGAGAGTTCCATCCAGCACGTCGCCGAGTGGTTCGCGCAGCCGGATCTGACCGATGTGACCCGCGTTGCCTGTGCTGCCTGCGACGACTCTGCCATCGAGGAGCAACCCACCGCCAACGCCGGTGGAGATCACCATGGCCAGGGCGTTCTTGGCTTCGCGCGCGGCACCCAGCCAGTGCTCTGCCCTGATGAGGCAGGCACCGTCGAGAGCGAGGTGCACTGGGCAGCCGGGCGCCACCGCACGAATGATGTCGACGACCTCGAGGCGGTGCCCGGATGGCAGGTTCAGCGGCGAAGTACTTCCCGTTGCAGCGTCGATCGGCCCGGCTGAGCCTATGCCCACTCCCACGATCGTGACGGCTGGTCGAGCCTCGAGCGCAGCGGTCGCGGCGGTAGTGATCGCTGCTGCGAGGGCTTCGCGACTGGCGGATCTCCCGGTCGCGCGTCGCGTCCGGGTGTCGTGCCGAATGGTCCCGTCGGCGCCGACCAGCGCGGCGTCGACTTTGGTTCCCCCGATGTCTATGGCGAGCGCCAACGGCGATCCGGATGTCATGCCACGCTCCTGGTGATCAGTCTTTGCTCATCGATGCGGTCGCCGACGCGATCGATATGGTGGACGGCGTTGCCTGAAACCTCGGTGAGGAACTCAACGGGCTGATCCCCGCTGTACAGCACCGCCGCACCTTCGTCGAGACCGAATCCCGCTGGAAGCTCTCCAGCCGCAACCGCACGATGCAGAGCAGGGCGCCGATCGGGCTGGGAGTCGAAGTGCACTCCCAACGAGTACGGCACGAGAGCGAGCGCGTCGTCCACAACGGTCGCGGCCCCGAAAGTCGTGGTCGGCCCTCCCACATGCCAGCACAGCGCTCCGGCAGAAGTCCCCGCCAGCAGCACGCCCGAAGCCCATGCCTCAGTGAGCGCGGTGTCGAGTTGATGGAGCCGCCACAGTGCAAGCAGGTTGGCCGCGCTTCCTCCGCCTACCCAGATCACGTCGCTCTCGAGGACTGCTTGGCGGAGATCGGGCTGGTTCCGCCCGAAGAGGCGGATGTGCACCGCATCGACCCCGGCCTTCGTCGCTGCAGCCAACTCGCGACCCTCGTCGACCCGCTGGTCGCCCGATGCGGTGTTCACGATCGCGACCCGGATGCGCCGGCCGGTGACGCCAGTGAGTTCGAGCGCGTAGCGCTGCAGCGGGCTGAACTCGACGTCACCCCAGCGCGCCGGAGTCCACCCGCCGCACGTGGCGAGGATGCGTCGCTCGATCACGACGGTCGCACCGCGTCGGCGTTCCACGCCCGGACGGAGAGAGTGTCGAGCGACGCGCCGCCGGCCTCGAACTCGATTCGCCGCGACGCGCCGGCCGCGAGGCCGAACGCGTTGTCGTCGAGCGCGCGCCCGAGATCATGCGGAAACCCGTCGATCAGCACCAGCGGCGCGGGGCGATCGCCGACGTTCGTCACGACGAGGGCATCCCCGTCCAACCGCGCGTCGAGTCGCGTGCGCGGCAGCTCCCGCAGCGGTGACACCCCGTCAGCGTAGGGTGCCAGCAGTCCGGCGATGGGGCGCACCGCGAGGTCGTCGAGCGGCTCAGCCTCGAGAGCACGGACCTCCGGGCTCTTCGGCTGGTGGTTGAACGGGTACCACGCCGAAGACAGCATCCGTCCGTCAGCCGCGGTCAGCTCAACCGACAGGACGAGCGGCGACACGCGCACCCCTGCGAGCGGCACGTTCAGCTCGAAGGCATCGAGCCGGCCGTCCGCATCGACGTCGACCTCGTGGTCGCGCACGACGACGACGTCCAGTTCCGCGTCGTACAGCCGGACCTGAAGATGCGCATCGCGGAGCGGATCAGGCGTGTCGTTCGACACGTGGATGCCGACGCTCAGGGTGTCGCTCGGCTTCCAGTCGAACCGGTCGTACACCGCATACGCCGAGATCGGCGCTCCGAACTGCTTCGCGCGGTAGTACGACAGCTTGGGCACGCCGTAGTAGTCGATGATGGCCCAGGACGCACCAGGGAAGGCCTCGCCGACCTTGTAGAACCAGTACGCAGAGGTCTTCGTCCCACTGTGCGCGCGAATGCGCTCCGAGGCGAAGCGCAGCGCGTCGCCCTGGGCGAGCTGAGAGTACTCGATGAACGTCGACCAGTCGCGGATCGGTCCGTAGTGGGCGTAGCGCGCCTGCTTGAACAGATCGAACAGCGAGAACTGTGCCTGATGCTGCAGGATCGCGCCGTGCGCCGCCGGCGGCCACTGCTCCAGCAGAGCCCGGTCGAGGAAGCGGTGCATGCTGCCGAGGTCGCACTGACTCGACAGCCCGTACTCGCCGAACACCGCCGGCACGTGGTTGCGGTACGCATCGACGGGCAAGCCGTCGTGATACACGCCGTAGAAGTGCTCGCTGCCACCCCACGGGTCGGTGCGGTGGAACGGGCGTGATGGGTCGTATTGGGTGACGCGTCGCGCGATGACCGTCAGCAGGTCGTCCGACGTGATGGTGGCGGGCTGTTCGTTGCCGCCGCCCCACATCACGAGCGACGGGTGGTTGCGCAGCCTCCGCACGATCCGCGAGGCCTGCTCGTCGAGCGTGGCCAGATCCGCGCCCGTCGAGTCGAGGCCGAAACTGAGCGGGAACTCCTGCAGCACGAGGATGCCCCGGCGATCGCACTCCGCGTAGAACTCGTCGCTCTCGATCGTGCCGCCGCCCCAGGCCCGCAGCATCTGCAGGCCGGCGCGCACCACGAGATCGAGGATGTGCCGGTCCACCGAGAAGCCGCGCCGGGCCATCGGGTCGGTCCAGCACCAGTTCGCGCCCTTGAGGAACAGCGCGCGACCGTTGACGACGAACTGCCAGTCGTACACGTCTGCGCCGTGGGCGTCCGGTAGCGGACGCATCTCGATGGTGCGGATGCCGAACCGCGCGTCGACGGAGTGCCCGGCACCGGAGATCTCCGCCGTGTACAGCGGCTGCGCACCGTAGCCGAAGGGCCACCACAAGTCGGGGACCGCGATATCGAGCTCCACGTCGTGCCGGGTCACCGACATGTTCGCGGTGACGGTCACGGCGGCGCGCGCGGCCTCGGCACCCGCCGCATCGCGCACCACCACGTCGACGGACACCGCGCCTTCACCACCATCAGTGCGCATGACATCCCATTGCACGCGGATGCGAGCCGTGGCACGCGTCACCGCGATCGTCGACACGAACGGGTCGAGAATCTCGATGACCGGGACGGACTCCAGCCGCACGCCGCGCCAGATGCCGATCGAGATGAGGTGGCCGTAGTGCCAGCCCCAGCCGGGCGACGGCTTCATGACGCCGTGCCAGTCCCGCGGGGGCGGATCGATGCGCACGACGACCTCGTTGTCGCCGTCGAAGCGCACGAGCGCCGTGACGTCGACCTCCGGTCCGCCGTACATCCCGACGTGGCGGGCGGCGGGCTCGCCGTTGACGTAGACGGATGCCGCGTAGTCGACGCCGTCGAAGGCGAGACGAATGCCCCGGCCTCGCCAGTGGGCGGGCACGGTGAACCGTCGGGCGTACCACCACTCCTGCTGCTCGATCCGCGTCCGGCGGAAGAACCAGGGCCACTCGCCGGGCACCCCGTGCTCGACCAGCTCGGCGTGGGTGTGGTCGTCGAGCAGGGGATCGGGGATCACACCGGCGTCGACGAGTGCGCTCTGCACGGTGCCGGGGACGGTGGCGCGGATCCACGCCGAGCGGTCGGTGTCGGGGCGGTGCCAGCCGACGGGGGCGCGACGCGCCGACGGGGACCGGTCCCCGGCCCAGCGGTCGATCGAGAATTCCCGGCCCGGATCGGCGCCGGCGAGCAGCCAGTCGCCGGCGAGCGAGATCGACTCCGTTGGCTCGGGCGGGGCGGCCGCGTCGTCGTCCCGCGCCCGAGCCCGCCGGGGCTCGATGGCCGCGTGCGCGTCGGTCCAGCGGTCGCCGAACAGCGGCGACGCCGCCCACCGCGCCCGTTCGAGTTCGTCGAGCGACGCACCCACGGGCTACTTCACCGCGCCCGCGTACAGGCCCGACACGAAATAGCGCTGCGCGAAGATGAAGATGAGCAGGATCGGCAGGCTCATGATCAGCACGGCGGCCATGATGTTGCCCCAGTCGGCGAGGTACTGCGCCTTGAAGTAGAGGACGCCGGTGGTCAGCGTCCGTTTGCTCGGGTCAGTGAGGAAAAGCTGTGGAACGAGATAGTCGTTCCACACGCCTACGCCCTGAAGCACCCAGAAGGTGGCGATCGCGGGGCGCGCGAGCGGCAGGAAGATCTTCCAGAACAGCTGGAAGTATCCGGCTCCGTCGATCGTCGCCGCCTCGACGATCTCCTTCGGCACCTGCCGCATGAACGCCGCCATGAGGAAGACCCCGAACGGGATGGCGCCGGCGATGTAGATGAGGATCACACCCGCGTAGTTGTTGATCAGTCCCAGGTCTCGCACGACGCGGAACTGCGGGACGAGCGCGAGCTGCATGGGCAGGAAGATGCCTGCCGCGATGATGAGGTACACGCCCGATCCGATCCGCGTGGCCGCCCGCACGATGGCGTAGGACGCGAGCGCAGCGACCAACGTGGCGATCGTCATGCTCACGACGGTCAGAAGGATGGAGTTCGCAAAGAGGTTCGTGAAGTCGGCCTCGACCCACGACGTGACGAAGTTGTCGAACGTCCACTCCTGCGGCAGACCGGTCGGATTGGTCAGCACCTCCAGGTTCGGCTTGAACGCGGTGATGACGATGATCACGATCGGATACACCATCAGGATGCTGAGGACGACGAGCAGCAAGTTGACCGGTGCCCGTCGTGCCAGCCGGAGTGCGTTGCGGTTGGCCATCACTCGTCCTCTGCGATCTTGTTGTTGAGCTTGTTCTGCACGGCGGCGATCACGATCAGGACGATCAGAACGAGGACCGCCATGGCGGAGGCGTAGCCGAAGTTGTTGTTGACCAGTCCCTCTTGGAAGACCTGGGTCATATAGAGCTGCGTGGAGTTGCCGGGCCCTCCCTTGGTCATGAGATACACCGTGTCGAACGCGCGCAGAGCGCCGTTCACGGCGAGCACCAGCACGAGACCGATCGAGGGGACCATGAGCGGCAGGGTGATATAGCGCAGCGACTTCCAGCCGCGAGCACCGTCGACGCGCGCCGCCTCCAGGATCTCGGAGGGGATCGTGCTGAGTCCGGCGAGGAAGATGACGATGTTGAAGCCGAGACCGCTCCAAAGGTCCACCAGGATCACGCTGTACAACGCGAGGTCGTAGTTGCCGAGCCAGTCCTGCGCAAAAGCCCCGAGGCCGATGTTGCGCAGGATCGTATTGAACGTCCCCGAGCTGGGGTCGTACATGAAGCTCCACGTGAAGACGATCGCGACGGGACTGATCACCATCGGTGCGAAGAAGATCGCGCGGTAGATGTTGCCGAGCATGAGTTGCCGGTGCAGCAGAACGGCGATCAGGAACGCCAGCACGGTCTGCACGACGATCTTGAAGAAGGCGTAGATCGCGGTGTTGCCCACCGCTTCCATCAGCACCGGGTCACCCGAGAAGATGCGCACGAAGTTGTCGAGCCCGACGAACTCCCACGGCTGGTTGAATCCGCGTGCGTCGGTGAAACTGGCGACGACAACCTGGATCATCGGATAGACCGTGAAGACCAAGTAGAGCGCCAGCGCGGGCGACACCGCGATCCAGAACTTGCCGGCCGAGCTGCGGTCGGTCCACAGCCGTCGCTTCAGCGATCGCGTCGTTCGGGGGTCATCGACCGCGATCACGCGAAGGTCGTCTACGCGCGTGCTCACGTTCGATTCCGTTCGTCTGTGGGCCACCGCATCATGGCATCGTCCTATCGTCCTCGACCGGGGGTAGTAATGTAGCAATACTACACGATGTGACGGCTTCAGCGGAATCAGACCGACTTGAGGCACAGATGTAGTGCAGGTAGCCGCGGATCGAGCCCGCGCGTCGCTAGTTTCGCTACTTGACGGCGACGACAGAGCGAGCCGCAAGCGAGATCTCGCCCGCAGTGCCGGCCGCCGCCGGCTCGTCCGGCCGGTGGACCAGCACGCGCTCGCCGAGGCCGTCGACCGCGATGACGCACGGCGCGTCGGCGTAATTGGCGACGACGAGGCACGGGCTGCCGTCGGCGTTGTGCCACACGGCGCTGCGGAGGTCGCCCGCGCCGTCGATCATCCGCACGTCGACCGCCGTGCCGGTGACGAGCAAGCCGTTCCACAGCCAGTCCGCCAGCTCCGTCCGCAGCGCGTCGACCGCGGTGCCGTACGCCACGGTCGCCGGCATGTCGCCCGGCCTTCCCTTGAAGTTGTACGGCTCGAAGCTCATCGCGTAGCCGTACAGCAGGCTCTGGTTGGCCATGTTGCGGTCGTCGAACCCGATCAGGGCGGTGACGATCCGGGCTTCGGGGCGCAGCATCCGCCCCAGTGGGACGTGAGAGGCGGAGAAGCTGCGGAAGTACGACACGTCGTAGTGCTCGAACTGCTCGTCGTAGGCGCCTTCGGCGGCGATCACGAACTCGTCGGCGCGCTCCCCGATCGCCCGGCGGATGTCTTCGACGAACTCGCCGTCCCAGAGGAACGAGCTCGCCCCGGGCGCGTGCCCGTGACCGTCGGCGAAGCACAGCAGCGAACGGCCGTGGTAGAGCGACTCGTCGGCGAGCAGGCCGTCGGCGCCCCACGAGACCAGCTCGGCGACCTCGGCGGCGAAGCGTGCGCGCACCTGGTCGACGCCGAAGCACAGCGGCACGTACCAGGGGGTGCTGATGCCGTAGCGCTTGCGCGACGAGTGGTATACCGGGCCGGGCTGCGCGTACGGCTGGCCGTTCGGGTCGCGGGCGACGGATGCCTCGAACTCGGCCCAGTACGGACCCGGCTTCTCGACCCACACGTACTTGACGTACAGCACGGTCCTGACGCCGAGCTCGCGCGCGCGATCGAGGGCACGGCGCAGGCCGATCTCGCCGCCGAGCTTCTCGGCGGGCCGGTGCACGGGGACGAGGCCGTCCTGCCCGCCTTCGTTCCAGCCGGTGATCTGGATCACGCCGATGCCCGCGGTCGCGCACTCCTCGATGATGTCGACGAGCGCAGCGAAGTCGTAGCGCGGCTCGCCCTCGGTCGACATCAGCTGCACCTGCAGCCACGACCGCGGCTCCCCGAGCCAGTGGGCTCCGGAGCGGCGCGTCGGCGACTGCGTCGCCCGGTAGACGTCCGTGCCGGCCGTCCACTCGCCGCGATAGGGCGCCAGACGCATCGCCGGCAGCTCGTGGTCGCCGGCCGCCACGACCGGGAAATGAATGGCCTCGAACGTGACCGTGGCCTCGGCGGAGGTGGTGCGCGAGAGGCTGTCGAGATATCCCGGCTCGAGCGATGTACGCCAGCCGATGAACTCCAGGGTCGGCGCCGAAGGCAGAAAGGTGAGGCCGGCCCCCTCGCCCGCCAGCACGACGAACGGCGAGGTCGGATTGGCGATGAGCTCAGGACGCAGGTTGCCGCTGGCGTAGTCGGGGAACGTCGTGCCCCAGTAGGGCGAGTTGTTGTCGAACACCGGCAGCAGGCGCACGCGCGTGCCTGTCGAGTAGTCGACGCCGCGATACTCGAGACCGCCCGCAGCAGGCGCGAGACCACGGAGGGCGGGGAACCGCACCGCCTCGATGTCGGCATCCGGGATGTCGAAGCCCAGGGTCAGCTCGAGCGCTCCGCCGTCGATCGCCGCCCGCACATGGATCCGGCCAGCCAGCCGCTCACCGGTCGAGGTGACGGGGTCACTCCAGGTGAGGTCGACCACGCGTCCGGACTCCGACTCCGCGCACTCGCTGAGCCGCTGGTCCGCGGTGGCCACGACGATCGTGCGATCGCCGTGCCGCGGCACCTCGAAGACGAAGAGCGAGCCACCGGCAGGCGGGCGCAGCCACGCTCCGACTCCCGCCTGTTCGACGGCGACGATGCCACCGGTCTCGGAGTCGAAGCCGACCGACATGCGGTCGTCGGCGATCGTGAAGGAGCGGGTCATGGCGCGGATCCTCGTGTGAGACGCGAAGCCCCGCCGGAGATCAGCTCCGGCGGGGCGCACGCGTGCTTGCTTGCTCGGGTGGCCTTACTTGCTGTTGGCGATGTACTGGTCGAGCGCCAGGTCGAGGTCGGCGAGGACCTCTTCCGTGGTCTTCTGCCCGCTGATGATGTTCTGCAGGCCGACGAGCAGCGCGTCCTGGATGCTGGGGTCTGTCGGCGAGAAGGCGGCGATGAACTGCTTGCCCTCCCACGACTGCTGCATGTCGGGGAACAGCGGGTCGACGTCTTCGCCGATCTCGACGGTGGTGGTCGTCGGGAAGAGCTTCACCTTGCCGAGGAACTCCTCGTAGACCTCGTCCTGCATGAAGAAGTCGAGGAACTTCTGCGATGCGGCCAGCTTCTCATCGCCGTTGTTCGGGTTGAGTCCGAAGCGCACCTGGTACGTGCCCCAGATGTCGTCGGCTCCATCGTCCGTGGTCGGGAAGTTCATGTATCCCACGTCGAGTCCGGCGTCACGGGCGTCGGAGAGGATCCAGGTGGCGGGGAACATGGCCGACTCGCCGGCGAGGAACGCCGACTGCGCGGCCGTCTGGCTCGTGCCCACGGGGTTCGGCATGTAGTACGGCGTCAGCTCCTTGACGATGTCGAGCGACTCCTGCCACGGCTCGCTGTCCGAGAACGTCGCCTCGCCGGCCGCCATCTCAGCGCCGAGCTCCTCGTTGGCGCCGTGCTCGGCGAGCGGGTAATACACGATGAACTGCGGCCACCAGTTGTCCTGCGCGCTCATCGCGAACGGGATGACGCCGGCGTCCGCGAGCTTCTGCGAGTCCTCGAGCAGCTGGCTGTAGGTGGTCGGCTCCTCGGTGATGCCCGCCTTCTCGAAGAGCGCCGTGTTGTAGATGATGCCGTTACCCGACAGCGAGATCGGAAGGTTGTACGTGCCGCCCTCCCGCTGGCTGTCTTCGGCCGCCTCGGGAGTGAGCTTCTCGAGGTAGCTCTCGCCGCCGTCGGAGAGGTCGGCCGCGAAGCCGTCGGCGACGAAGCTCTCGATGTTGCCGAGGTCGAAGCCGTAGATGTCGGGCCCGGCACCGCCCGAGAGGCGGGTCTTCAGGATGTTGTCGTAGTCGTTGGTGTTGAAGAACTCCGCATTGACCGAGATGTCGGGGTTCTCCTCCTCGAACGCGGCGATGACGTCCTCGTAGGCGGTCTGCGTGTCGCCGCCGTCGCCCCACATCATGAAGCTGAGCTCGGTCGTGCCGCCCTCGGCGTTGCCGCCCGAGCATGCGGCGAGCGCACCGATCGTGACGATCGCGACGCCGGCAGCTGCCGTGCCCTTGAGCCACTTCTTCATGGCTTCTCCTATCTACGTCGATGGTCACGGTGGTGCGCCGTGACTCGGGAATGTGATGCTGTAGCGATACTACACAAAATCAGGGCTTGCGCCACCTGAATGTCGGATTGGATGCCCTTCATGAGGGAATCTCGCTAGTGACACTACTTTCTAAGGCGAATTGACGGGTACATTCGACCGAGTGACCCCCTCTACCCAGTCTCGCCCTTTCGGACGGCGCTTCACGCTGAACACCGTCATCCGTCGCCACCAGATCGAAGCGACCCGCACGCGCTCCCTGTGGGAGGACGAATCCGAGCTGCACTCGGCCGAGCTCGTGCATCTCTTCTCGGATGCCGTGCGCCAGGCGGTCCCGGATGCGCAGATCACCTGGGCGCTCTCGTGGGGAGCCGTCACCGACGAGTCGCCGCGGTACCGTGACATCCGTCGCGCCCTGCGGGAGGTGGTCGCCGCCCACCGCGACGACGTCACCTTCGTGCCGGGCGGGTTCTTCGCCAACCTCTACGGCACTCGCGATGAGGTGGCGCGCGACAT
>JAVBUG010000034.1:0-8231 GCA_031555515.1 Microbacterium sp.
ACATGCGACCGCTCATCGACGAGGGCCGCGTGTACGCCGCCGTCCCGCCGCTGCACCGCGTGGTCGTGATGAATCCCGGCTCGAAGCCCCACGAGACGATCTACACGTACTCCGAGGCCGAGCTGCACGGACTCCTCACGAAGCTCACCAAGGCCGGCAAGCGCTGGCAGGAGCCCGTCCAGCGCTACAAGGGTCTCGGCGAGATGGACGCCGACCAGCTCGCGACGACGACCATGGACCGCAGCGGCCGCACCCTGCGGCGCGTGCGGATGCAGGACGCCGAGGCCGCAGCATCCGTCTTCGAACTGCTCATGGGCAACGATGTGGCGCCGCGCAAGGAGTTCATCATCGACTCCAGCGACCGGCTGGTGCGCGAGCGCATCGACGCCTGAGCACCGCGGCCGATCCGCCCCACCCGACGAGAAGGCGGAACCGGCGCAGAACTCAGCGGATGCCGGTGCCGACGGCGCCGATGACGCCGTCGAGCGCGGTTCCTGACGCGTCGCGCTTCGCACCCGAGGCGGGCAGGGTGCGGGTCGCGCCGTCCGAGCCGATGGCGCGGGGGTCGGTGCCCACCCAGGCGATCGTGAGCGCGTCCTCGCCGCGAAGGAAGCGCTGAGCGCGGACGCCGCCGGTCGCGCGGCCCTTGGCGGGGAACTCGCTGAAGAGCGACACCTTCGCACTGCCGGCGTCGGTGCCCGCCAGGGCCGTCGTCGAGCCGGCGACCGTCACCACGACGGCGTCGAACTCCGACGGGCCGACGACGTCGAACGCGATGACCTGCGCGCCATCGGTGAGACGGATGCCGGCCATGCCGCCCGCGGAGCGGCCCTGCGGGCGCACCGATGACGCGTCGAAGCGCAGCAGCTGCGCGTCGCTGGCCACGAACACCAGCTCGGCGCCGTCCGAGGCGGGCGCCGCGCCGACGACCCGATCGCCGTCCTTGAGCGCGATGATCTCGACGTCGTGCTTGTTCGAGATCTCGCTCGCGGCGACGCGCTTGACGATGCCCTGGGCGGTGCCGATGGCGATCGGCGGGTGCTCGGCCAGCGGCACCAGCCCCACGATGTGCTCGCCGCCGCCGAGACCGAGGTACTGGTCGCCCCGTGTGCCGGCGGCGAGCTGCACGGAGTTGCCGGGCACAGAGGGCAGGTCGACGGGGGAGAAGCGCACCAGGCGCCCGAGGTTCGTCACCGCTCCGATGTCGCCGCGCGTGGTCGTGTCCACCGACGAACGGATGGCGTCGTGCTTCGAGCGCCGCGCCGGCGCGACGATCCCGCCGCCCGGGGCGTCGGCCGCAAGCTCGGCGCGCACCATGCGGCCGGTGGCGGAGAGGAAGACGCGGCACGGTGCGTCCGCGATCTGCAGGTCGGCGACCGCCGCAGCGGCGCGCGAGCGGGGCTGCACCGGGCCCCCGTTGAGCAGCAGCGTGCGCCGTGGCGTGCCGAACGCCTCGGCGGCAGCATCCAATTCGTGCGCCACCTGCGCACGCAGCAGCACGTCGCTGCCGAGCAGCTCCTCGAGCTGCGCGATCTCTTTCTTGAGGTTGTCGCGCTCGGTCTCGAGCTCGATGCGCGAGAACCTCGTGAGGCGCCGCAGGCGCAGCTCGAGGATGTACTCGGACTGAGGCTCGGACAGGTCGAAGACGCTCATCAGGCGCGTGCGCGCCTGCTCGCTGTCGTCGGACGTGCGGATGACCTGGATGACCTCGTCGATGTCGAGGATCGCGATGAGGAGGCCCTCGACGAGGTGCAGGCGTTCCTTGCGCCGCTCGAGCCGGTAGCGGCTGCGGCGAGTGACCACGCTGATGCGGTGGTCGAGGTACACGCGGAGGAGTTCGCGGAGGCCGAGCGTCTGCGGCTGGCCCTCGACAAGCGCCACGTTGTTGATGCTGAACGAGTCCTCGAGCGGCGTCAGCCGGTAGAGGTGGTCGAGCACCGCCTGGGGATCGAAGCCGGTCTTGATGCCGATGACCAGGCGCAGGCCGTGATGACGGTCGGTCAGGTCGGTGACGTCCGCGATGCCCTGCAGCTTCTTCGCGTTGACGGCATCCTTGATCTTCTCGATGACGCGCTCGGGGCCGACGAGGTAGGGGAGCTCGGTGACGATGAGGCCGGTCCGGCGCGGACCGAGCGACTCGATGGAGACCTTCGCGCGCGTGCGGAAGCTGCCGCGTCCGTTCGTATAGGCGTCCTTGATGCCGTCGAGGCCGACGATGATGCCACCGCCGGGAAGGTCCGGACCGGGCACGAACTCCATGAGCTCGTCGACGGTCGCCTCGGGGTTCTCGAGCAGGTGCGTCGCGGCGCCCACGACCTCGATGAGGTTGTGCGGCGCCATGTTGGTCGCCATGCCGACCGCGATGCCGGTCGTACCGTTCACGAGCAGGTTGGGGAAGGCGGCGGGCAGCACCTCGGGCTGCTGGAACTGGCCGTCGTAGTTCGGGATGAAGTCGACGACGTCCTCGTCGAGGTTCTCGGTGAGCGCCAGTGCCGGCGGCGCCAGACGCGCCTCGGTGTAACGCGGCGCGGCGGGGCCGTCGTCGAGCGAGCCGAAGTTGCCGTGCCCGTCCACGAGCGGCACGCGCAGCGAGAAGGGCTGCGCGAGACGCACGAGGGCGTCGTAGATGGGAGCGTCGCCGTGCGGGTGCAGCTTTCCCATCACCTCGCCGACGACGCGCGCGCTCTTGACGTGGCCCCGGTCGGGACGCAGGCCCATGTCGGCCATCTGGAAGAGGATGCGCCGTTGCACCGGCTTGAGCCCGTCGCGCGCGTCGGGCAGGGCGCGCGAGTAGATGACCGAGTACGCGTATTCGAGGAACGACGTCTGCATCTCCGAAGAGACGTCGACGTCCTCGATGCGTCCGTGGTCGGCGGGGGAGGAATCGGTGCGGGAAGCGGGCATGTGTCGATGAAGCCTCGGGTGACGGCGGGGAGCGAGGGGGCGCGGCCGCGTGTGCGAGACTGGCCCCGATGACCCTCAGCCTACCCGTGGACCCGCCCCGCGCCCGGAGCCTCACCCGTGTCGTGACCGAGATGTCGGCGGCGCTCGACGGCGACTCGGAGTGGTTCGCTCCCGCACGCAGCGCCATCGTGTGGGTGCTCGATGGCCTCGGTGCCTCCAATCTCTCGACCCGCGCGGGGCACGCCCGATTCCTGAGCGAGGCCCGGGCGAAGAAGGATGTCGCGCGCACGGTCTTCCCGTCGACGACCGCCGCCGCGCTCACCAGCCTGCTGACCGGCACGCTCCCCGGCGAGCACGGCATCGTCGGGTACCGCGCGCGCGTGCCCGGCACCGACGACGTGGTGAATCTGCTCCGCGGCTGGGACACCGACGGCCTGCCGCTCGACTTCCAGCGCGCCGCTCCGCTGTCGGCCACGCTCGGCCGGCCGTTCTTCACGGTCTCGCGCAACGAGTACGCGGGCACCGGCTTCACGGCTGCCACCCTCGGTGACGCCGAATTCCACGGCGCCGACGACCTCGACGAACGCGTGAGCCTCGCCGCCGACCTCGCGGCGCAGCATCCGGGTTCCCTCATCTATCTCTACGCGCCGGATCTCGACGCGATCGGCCACAAGCGCGGCTGGGAGTCCGATGAATGGGTCGCCGCGCTGGAGCGGGTGGATGCTGCGGCCCGCACGCTCTCGAAATCCCTCGACCGCGGCACCGGACTGGTGGTGACGTCGGACCACGGCATGGTCGACGTGCCCCGGCATCGCCATCTTCTGCTCGAAGCGGGCGACGACCTGCTCGACGGCGTCCGTCTCATCGGCGGCGAGCCGAGAATGCTCCACCTGTACACCGAGCAGGGCGCGGCGGAGGCGGTGCTGGCGCGCTGGCAGGAGGCCGAGGCCTCCCGCTCGTGGGTCTTCTCACGCGCCGAACTTGTGGCGTCCGGCCTCATCGGCGCGGTGGCCCCGGAGGTCGGGGGCCGGATCGGCGACGTGATCGTCGCGGCGCGCGCAGGCATCGCCTACTACGACGACCGGCTCGCCGACAAGGCTCCGCAGAAGATGATCGGCCAGCACGGTTCGCTGACCGACGAGGAGCGGACCGTGCCGCTCATCCGGCTCGGGGCGTTCGCCGGGGTCTGAGGTTCAGTCGTCGGAGCGGGCGCCGAAGACGATCTCGTCCCACGACGGCATCGACGTGCGCCCCTTGCGGCGGCCGGCTTCGGCGACCGCGGCGGGGGTCGGCGCCTGATAGTCGGCCGCGGGAGCCTCTTCTTCTGAAGCCGACTCTTCGTAGCCCGGCTCCAGGGCGTCGAACAGTGCGACGGGCGCGGGCGATCGGGGAGCCGCGACGACCTCTTCGGCGCCCGGCAACGGCTCGCGCTGACCGCGACGGCGACGCAGCGCCTCGAGTAGGTCGGCGGTCTCAGCCGAGGTCACCACAGCGGGCTCACTGGCGCGCTTGATGGCGGCCTCCTGGACCGCGGGAGCGGCGGGACCCGGGATGTCGGGCGACTCGATGTCGGCGTCGGGGAGGCGTCGCGGGCCGAACGCGCCGCTGTCGAACCGGGAGTCGTCCTTGGGGGGCACCGAGTCGAGTGCGCGCAGCCGGGGGATCAGTCCTTCCGGGAGCGAGCCCTGGCGGGACAGCTGGATCGCGTCGGCGTTGAGCGGCGACAGCGTGCTGCGTCGCGGGTCGAAACCCCAGCGGGCGTCGTGACCGATGTCGTTCGACGTGAACTCCAGCTTGACGGTCCAGCCGGTCGGCTCTTTCCAGCTCGTCCAGCGTTCACCGATCGCGCCCGCCTCGGCGAGCTTCGCGCGCACCGCGGACCCGAACGTCGTCTGTCCGTCGCCTTCGAAGTCGCCGCCGAGCAGCACCGGAACGGCCAGCGCCTGACCCACGATGTGCTCGCGCTCGGCGAGCACGGGGCCCTCGAAACGCACGATGTCCTCGACGCGGGCGCCCAGGAGTTCGGCGACCTCCTTCGCGGACAGTCCCGCACGGATGTGGGCCTGGATCTCGCGGGGACTCGGGCGCGGGGTCTGCACGTCGGAGTCGCGCTCACGCCGTGCCTTGCGCAGCTCGCCGCGCAAGACATCGTCGACGTCAAGGGTGAATCTCTCGCCGGACTCCGTCGCCAGGATGAGCTTGTCGTCCTCGGTTCCGATGACTTTGAGCTGTTCCATGCGGACGCTCCCTGCTTCTCGTGCCGGCTCTGGGCTGCGCTGGTCCGGCGGACTCACGGCTTCAGAGCCCGCCTGTCCGCCCCATCGTGTCACAGGGCATCGCGCGGGCCGGGAATATCCGGCGCGTGCCGCGAGTTTCACGCGAACGCACGGTCAGGATGGCGCCCGATCGCATTTGCGAAAAGGGAAACGGTCGTGCAAACTATCGCCGCCCGCAAGGGCGAGCGCAACCGCGAATACCCGGAAGTTGAGATCTTCACGCATGGCCACCGATTACGACGCCCCCCGCAAGACCGAGGACGACAGCGAGTCGATCGAGGCGCTCAAGGAGCGCGTTCCCGACAAGCTTTCGGGCTCGGTCGACGTGGAGGACGCCGACAACCCGTCGGGCTTCGAGCTGCCCGGTGCCGACCTGTCGGACCTCGAGCTCGATGTCGTCGTTCTCCCCGCACAGGAGGACGAGTTCACCTGTTCGAACTGCTTCCTCGTGAAGCACCGCTCGCAGCTCGATCACGAGACCGCCGACGGCCCTATCTGTACTGAGTGCGCCGCGTGATCTGAGCCCGCCGCACAGCGGCGGCCAGCCGATCCGGCGTCCGCGAGGAGATGACCCACGCGGTCGTCGGATCATCGGCATCCGTCACCGGGAGCACGACGACTCCGTCGATCCCGCCCCGGATGAGATGCCACGACCGCGGGTCGAGGCCCGCACCGCGCGCGTGGCGGGCGTCCTCCCCGATGTGCACCTCGCCGTCGCCGAGGAACTCGACACGGATGTGTGCGCGCCCTGCCCGCAGCTCCCCGTCGCGGACCTCGACGACGGGTGCCGCCAGGATCAGCAGCGCGATGAGAAGGATGCCGACGCCGGCGCCCACGATGAGGGCGATCGTCGTGTCGATCGGCGTGACGACGAGCGCCGCCATCGGCGCCGCCATCCCCGCCGCGACCAGGATCCACAGCGATGGGCCGAGCCGCTCGCGATAACCGTCGACATGGCCGGTCCGGGCACCGGCGTGAGGCGTTGAGTTCTGCATTACCCTCGTTGGGTGACTGAAACGGTGGACGTCCCCATTATCGCCCCCGACGTCCCGGTGTACGCGCACCCGGGGGATGCCGGAGCCGACCTCGTCGCCGCCGAAGCGGTTCGACTCGAGCCCGGTGAGCGTGCCCTCGTCGGCACCGGCGTGCGGATCGCTCTGCCCGAGGGGTATGTCGCCTTCGTGGTCCCGCGCAGCGGCCTGGCCGCCAAGCACGGGATCACCGTCGTCAACGCGCCCGGCACGATCGACGCCGGCTACCGCGGCGAGATCAAGGTGATCCTGCTCAACACGGACCGTACGCAGGCGCACGACATCGCCGTCGGCGACCGCATCGCGCAGATCATCGTGATGCCGGTCCCGCGCGCCGTATTCATCCCCGTGGAAACCCTGCCCGACAGCGTGCGCGGCGAGGGCGGCTTCGGCTCCACGGGCTATCAGAAGGACGGAGTCCTCGCATGACCGACCCCTCATCCGCCGAAGGCCCGCGCAAGGTCGCACCCGACGACCGCGCGACGACCGGCCCGTTCGACGAGTCCGAGGCCAACCCGGTCCGCCCCTACATCGACCTCGGCGGGATCAAGATCCTGCCGCGCGAGGGCCTGAACCTGCGGCTCGAGGTCGAGGAGCAGACCAAGCGCATCGTGGCCGTCGGCCTCGACTACGCCGGCTCGACGCTCCAGGTGCAGCCGTTCGCGGCGCCGCGCTCAGCCGGTCTCTGGGAGGAGACGCGCGAGCAGATCCGCCAGCAGATCCGCCAGCAGGGCGGCCGCGTCGAGGAGCGCGAAGGACCGCTCGGTCCCGAGCTCCTCGCCGAGGTGCCCGTCATCGCCGGCGCTGACGGCACGGCCGGCAAGCGCCTGGCCCGCTTCGTCGGCGTCGACGGACCGCGCTGGTTCCTGCGGGGCGTGATCGGCGGCTCGGCGACGGCAGACGTCGAAGCCGCGGCCGCCGTCGAGGACCTCTTCCGGTCGATCGTGGTCGTGCGCGGCGGCTCGCCGATGCCGCCCCGCGACCTCATCCCGCTGAAGATGCCGGCGACGCCGGGCTCGGCGTGAGCGACACCTCGCGCCCCGACGACGCGCCGGAATCCACCGCCGACGGCGCATCCGGCCCTTCCGAGGGGACGAAGGATGCTGCACCCTCGGCATCCGAGATGCTCGGTGCCGCCCTGGGCGGCGCCGCGCGCCGTGCCGGGCTCGACCCCGCGGAGGGCAAGACCACGGGTCACGTCGTGTGGGCCGCCATGGGCGGCTGGCGCGGCGTCCTCGAGTCCGTCCTTCCGGGCGTGGTGTTCCTGGTCGCGTGGACGGCCACGTACGACGCGGAGGCGAAGTCGGGAAACCTCCTCCTGAGCCTCGCGCTGTCGGTCGGCCTCGCCGCGGTCTTCACGATCGTGCGCCTCATCCAGCGCCAGTCCGCGAGCGCCGCGATCGGCGGCCTGATCGCCGCTGCCGCGGCGGCGGGGCTGTCGCTGTGGACCGGCAGGGGAGAGGACAGCTTCATCCCGGGCTTCCTCACCAACACGCTCTACGGCACCGCGTTCCTCGTGTCGGCCCTCATCGGGTGGCCGCTCATCGGGCTGGCCGTCGGCTTCCTGATGGGCGAAGGCACGGCGTGGCGCGCCGACAAGCGCAAGCGACGCGTCTTCTTCTGGCTGTCGATCGCATGGGCGAGCCTGTTCGCACTGCGACTGATCGTGCAGGTGCCGCTCTACTTCGCCGGTGACGTCACGGCGCTCGGCACCGTGAAGCTGATCATGGGCCTGCCGCTGTTCGCGCCGATGGTCGCGGTCACCTGGCTCGCCGTGCGCGCGCTCTATCCGCGCGCGCCGAAGTGATACATTTATCTCGACATCAAGATAAATTTCCTCCGAACCGTTAGGTCGACCTCACTAGCCGAGGGCTTCGGTGCGGGGGAAGATGGGGATGCCGGACTCCGGCACGATCCCGCCGCCGACGAAGGAGACAGACGTGTCCACGGTTGACAGCTTCGGTGCGAAGAGCACCCTGACGGTCGGCAGCACCGACTACGAGATCTTCCGCATCGACAC
>JAVBUG010000108.1:0-2644 GCA_031555515.1 Microbacterium sp.
GTCGCGGCATCCGTCGCCCCCTTCGATGACGCGACCGCCGCGCGCTGGCTGGCCCGCCTCGCGGAGTTCGGCGAGGGTCGCGACGCCGCGGGGAGCCCCGGGGTGGACGTCTAGACTCGACGGATGACCCCCGCCGAGCACGAGCCGAACCGCGCCGACCTCCACAAGGACCCGTCGCGTGTGAGCGGCATGTTCGACCAGGTCGCGGCCGGCTACGACCGCACCAACACCGTGCTGAGCATGGGCAACGACCGGTTCTGGCGCGCGGCGACGACGCGCGCGGTGAACCCGCGCGCCGGGGAGCGCATCCTCGACCTCGCCGCGGGCACGGGCGCCTCGAGCGTCGCGCTCGCCGGCCGGGGCGCCACGGTGGTCGCCGCGGACTTCTCTCCCGGCATGATCGCCGAGGGGCGCCGCCGGCACAGCGGCATCCGGAATCTCTCCTTCGTTCAGGCCGACGCGACCGACCTGCCCTTCGGCGACGACGAGTTCGACGCCGTCACGATGTCGTTCGGCCTACGCAACGTGAACGAGCCGAAGAAGGCGCTGAGCGAGCTGCTGCGCGTCACGAAGCCCGGCGGGCGCCTCGTCGTCTGCGAGTTCTCGCACCCGCCGTCGAAGGCGTTCAACGGCCTGTACCGCTTCTACAACGACCGCGTGCTGCCGGTCGTCGCGAAGACCGTCAGCTCGAACGCCGAGGCGTACGACTACCTGAACGAGTCGATCCGCGACTGGCCCGACCAGCGCACGCTGTCGGCGTGGATCCGCCAGGCCGGATGGACCGACGTCGCGCACCGCAACCTCTCGATGGGCATCGTCGCGCTGCACCGCGCGACGAAACCCCAGCTCTAGCAGCGGCCATCGCTCGGCGGACCGCGACGAAACGCGCCCCCGGTAGGCTGGGCGTGTGACACCGACAGCGCCGGGCTCGCATATCGCGGGCAAGCTGGGCCTCACCGACCGCATCTTCGCGGGCGCGCGATCGCGCGGCCTGCTCAAGACCGTCGAGGCGGGGCTCAAGCGCGTCGACAGCGCCCTCGAGCGCGAGCTGCGTGTTGCCGACACGCTCGCCGACGCGACCAGCCGCTACCTCTACGACGCCGGCGGCAAGCGCATCCGGCCGATGCTGGCGCTGCTCACCGCCCAGCTCGGCGGCGGCGCGACCGACGAGGTGATCGACGCCGCGACGGCTCTCGAGATGACGCACCTCGGCTCGCTGTACCACGACGACGTCATGGACGCCGCCGACAAGCGCCGCGGCGTCCCCAGCGCGCACGCGGTGTGGGGCAACAGCATCGCGATCCTCACCGGCGACCTCCTGTTCTCGCGGGCGAGCCAGATCATGGCGCGCCACGGCGACGAGGCGATCCAGCTGCAGGCCGACACGTTCGAGCGGCTCGTGCTCGGGCAGATGCACGAGACGGTCGGCCCGTCGGACGACGACGACCCCGTCGCGTTCTACCTCCAGGTGCTCTCCGACAAGACCGGCTCCCTCATCGCGGCGGCCGCGCAGTCGGGGATCGTCTTCTCGAACGGCCCCAAGGAGTTCGAGCAGCCGATGGTGACGTTCGGCGAGAAGGCCGGTGTCGCGTTCCAGCTGCTCGACGACGTCATCGACCTGTCGGCCGATCCCGACGAGACCGGCAAGGTGCCCGGCACCGACCTCCGTGCCGGTGTGCCGACGATGCCCTATCTCGTGCTCGGACAGCGGACGGATGCTGCGTCCCTCGAGCTGCGCGAACGCATCGACGACGGTGTCGCACGCATCTCCGACGGCGCCGACCCCGCGATCCTCGACGAGCCGCTTGCGCAGCTGCGCGACCACGAGGCCACCCAGGCGACCCTCGACCTCGCCAACGCGTGGTCGACCGAGGCGATCGATGCGCTCGCGCCGCTGCCCGACGGTGCGGTGCGCGAAGCCCTCACCCGGTTCGCCCAGGCCGTCGCCGACCGCTCCAGTTGACCCCCGTCCGCGTTCCTCTTCGCCTCCGACACCCCGGTCGTTGAGCGAGCGAGGAACGAGCGAGACGAAACGCCCGAAAGGACCACCATGACCAAGCTCCGGCTGGCGATCGTCGGCGCAGGACCGGCGGGCATCTACGCCGCCGACATCCTGCTCAAGGCCGAGCGCAAGTTCGACGTGTCGATCGACCTGTTCGAGCAGCTGCCCGCGCCGTACGGGCTGGTCCGCTACGGCGTCGCCCCCGACCACCCCCGCATCAAGGGCATCATCACGGCCCTGCGCGAGGTGCTCGACCGCGGCGACATCCGCATCTTCGGCAACGTCCGCTTCGGCGAGGACATCACCCTCGACGACCTCAAGCACCACTACAACGCCGTCATCTTCGCCACCGGCGCCATCCGCGACACCGACCTCGACATCCCGGGCATCGACGCGACCGCATCCTACGGCGCTGCCGACTTCGTGAGCTGGTTCGACGGGCACCCGGATGTGCCGCGCGAATGGCCGCTGGACGCCGCATCCGTCGCCGTCATTGGCAACGGCAACGTCGCGCTCGACATCACGCGCATGCTCGCCAAGCACGCCGACGACCTCCTCCCCACCGAGATCCCTGCGAACGTCTACGACGGGCTCAAGGCCTCGCCCATCACCGACGTGCACGTGTTCGGGCGCCGCGGCCCC
>JAVBUG010000127.1:0-5011 GCA_031555515.1 Microbacterium sp.
GTCGATGTGCGACCCGACGACCTGGCCGCGCGCATGGTGCGTGCGGCGCTCGACAAGGTGCCCGCGCTCGACCCCGCGCGCATCGACGACCTGCTCCTCGGCTGCGGCCAGCCGGCGGGGGAGCAGGGCTTCAACCTCGCCCGCATCGTCGCCGTGCTGCTCGGCTGGGACGCCGTGCCGGGCGCGACGGTCAACCGCTACTGCTCGTCGTCGCTGCAGACGACGCGCATGGCGTTCCACGCCATCAAGGCGGGCGAGGGTGACGTGTTCGTCTCGGCCGGCGTCGAGGCGGTGTCGCGTTACGGCGCGGGGGCTTCGGACGTTCCGGATGCTGTGAACCCGGCGTTCGCGGCCGCGCTCGCGCGCACCGCGGCCCGGGCCGGCGCCGGGTCCGCACCCTGGGCCGATCCGCGCGCGGACGGCGCGCTGCCCGACCCCTACATCGCGATGGGGCAGACGGCCGAGAACGTCGCGCAGCTGCACGGGGTGACCCGTGAGGAGCAGGACGCGTTCGCCGCGCGGTCGCAGCAGCGCGCCGAAGCCGCGATCGTGTCGGGCTTCTGGCAGCGCGACATCACGCCGGTGACCCTCGCCGACGGCACGGTGCTGGCGACCGACGACGGCCCGCGGCCGGGCGTCACGATCGAGGCCCTCGCCGGCCTCGACCCCGTGTTCCGCCCCGACGGCACTGTCACCGCGGGCAACTGCTGCCCGCTCAACGACGGCGCCGCGGCGATCGTGATCGTGTCGGACCGCGTCGTCGACGAGCTCGGCCTCGAGCCCCTCGCGCGCATCGTCTCGACCGGCGTCTCGGGGCTTTCACCCGAGGTGATGGGACTCGGCCCTGTCGAGGCATCCCGTCGCGCGCTCGCGCTCGCGGGGCTGTCGGTCGACGACATGGACCTCGTCGAGATCAACGAGGCGTTCGCCGCCCAGGTGATCCCGTCGGCGCGCGAGCTCGGGGTCGACCCCGGGCGTCTCAACGTGCACGGCGGCGCGATCGCGGTGGGGCACCCGTTCGGCATGACCGGCGCGCGCATCACGTCGACGCTCATCAACGGGCTGGCCGAGACCGGCGGCCGGTACGGGCTCGAGACGATGTGCGTCGGCGGTGGGCAGGGCATGGCGATGGTGCTCGAGCGTCTCTGACGCGGGCGATCAGCCTTCGGGGTCGTCGCACGCACAGCCTCTGTCGCGTGTCTGCGCCCGCGGCCATAATGGCGGCGTGAGCGAGATCAAGACCCGAGCGACCGACGCCGACGTCTCGGCGTTCCTCGACCAGGCGACGCCGCAGCGCCGCCGGGAGGACGGCTTCGAGCTCGCGGAGGTCTTCCGCGAGGTGACTGGCGCCGAGCCGGTGATGTGGGGGCCGTCGATGGTCGGGTACGGCAGCTACCGGTACGTGTCGCCGTCCGACCCGAGGCGGCAGGGCCAGTGGCCGAAGACGGCATTCTCGCCGCGCAAGGCGTCGCTGTCGCTGTACGGACTGAAGGATCTCCCTGCCGGAGCGGCCCTTCTGCCCGAGCTCGGAAAGTACACAGAGGGCGCCGGCTGCGTGTACGTGAAGAAGCTCGACGACATCGACCTCGACGTCCTGCGCCGGCTGATCGCCATCGCGTGGGAGCGCGGCGACGACCCGCTGCCCTGACCCGCCCCGGTCGATGTCGGAGCCGCGCCGTAGGCTCGGTGCGTGGCCTCTCTCGACGATCTGCGCCGCACCGCTGCGGCGCTGCCCGGCAGCGAGGAGCGCGCGACGACCGGTGGTGCCGCGTGGTTCGTGCGGTCGAAGCTCTACGCGTGGGAGTGCCACCCGTGGCCGAGCATCCCCGACGACGTGCGCGCGATCATCGCCTCCGAGCTCGTCGTCGGCGTGAAGGTCGCCGATCCCATCGACGCCCTCGCCCTCGTCGAGATGGAGCCCGACGTGTTCCTGCGCACGACCACGCCGTGGGGCGAGCCGAAGGTCGCGTTCCGCATGGCCGGCATACCCGCTGATCACCTCGCCGAGCTCGTCACCGAAGCGTGGCGCGTCCAGGCGCCCCAGTACCTGCGACGCGAGTTCGACGAGACCGGCCGCTGACGCCGCGTCGGTGCGACGCCGTCGCACGACAGGCTCACGCTCGCGCCGACGGGACGGCACGGCGTGCGGCCGCCACGCGCCCGGCTTCCAGGCGCACCACCCCGTCGGCCGCGTCGATCAGCGCGTGGTCGTGGCTGACGCAGACGACGGCCGCGCCCCGATCCGCCTCCGCCCTCACGGCGTCGAGGATCCGCTCGGCGCTGTCGGCGTCGAGGGCTGTCGTCGGCTCGTCGAGCAGCAGGACGTCGGCGCCCCGTGCGAGCCCTTGCGCGAGGAGCGCACGCTGTCGCTGTCCTCCGGACAGGGCGCCGAACGGCGAGCGTTGCAGGGCCGCCAGATCGAGCCGCTCGACGGCGTCGTCCACGGCGCGCCGCGCCGCCCGGTCCAGCCGGCGCCACGGGCCGGTGCGGCCCCATGCGCCGACCGTGACGACATCGCGAAGGGTGAGCGGGAGCGCCTCTGAGACCGCAGCGCGCTGGGGCACGAAGGCGCGCGTCGCCGACCGGCCCTCGACCGTGCCGGCGGAGGGGGCGCGGGTGCCGGCGAGCACTTCGAGGAGCGTCGACTTGCCCGCCCCGTTCGGCCCGGCGATCACGGTGACGGCACCGGGCTCGGCGTCGAGATCGACCCCGCGCAGCACCGGACTTCCGGCGATGCTGACGTGGATTCCTCGCGCCGAGAGCACGGCGACCGGCGGCTGAGCGGAGGGCATGCTCTTCACTCTAGTTGATTTTGAGAATCGTTCTCATTAACGCTACGGTCGTCGCTCGTGACCTTGATCGTCGAACCCTTCGCCCTGGACTTCATGCAGCGAGCGCTGCTGGGCGGCTGCCTCGTGGCGCTCCTGTGCGGCGTGGTGGGAACGTGGGTCGTCGCCCGCGGCATGGCGTTCCTCGGCGAGGCCCTCGGCCACGGCATGCTTCCCGGTGTCGCGCTCGCGACCATGCTCGGGGCGCCGGTGCTCCTCGGTGCCGCCGTCAGCGCGGCCGCGATGAGCCTCGGCATCGGGGCCCTCCAGCGACGCGGCCGCATGTCGTACGACACCAGCATCGGCATGCTCTTCGTCGCGATGCTGGCCGCCGGCGTGCTGGTCATCTCGCACTCCGGAAGCTTCGCCACGGATGCCACCGCGATCCTGTTCGGCGACATCCTCGCGATCTCGGCGGACGATCTCGTCGTGCTCGCGTGTGCGACCGCCGTCGGCCTCGCCGTCGCGGCGCTCGCCCATCGGTCGCTCGTGGCCCTGGCCGTGGACGCGCGGGTTGCCGGAGTGCTCGGGCTCGCGCCGCGGATCGCGCAGGCGGCGCTGGTGGGCCTCGTGACCCTCGCCGTCGTGGCGTCGTACCAGGCCGTCGGCTCCCTGCTGGTCGTGGGGCTGCTGATCGCTCCCGCCGTCGCGGCCTCGCACTGGACGACGCGCGTGCCGCCGACGATGGCCCTCGCCTGCGGGTTCGGGGTCGTCGCGGTGGGACTGGGGCTGCTGCTGTCCTGGTACGCCGGCACGGCCGCCGGCGCCTCGATCGCCCTGACCTCCGTGCTCGCGGCGGGCCTCTCGTGGGGGCTGCGCGCCCTGTCGGTGCGCTCGCGCACTCCCGCCCTGCACGCCTGACCCGCCATCAGCTCCGTCGCCCGCCGTCGCCCGCCGTCGCGGGCCCACCTCGCAAGGAAAGAAAAACGTGCCTCACCGCTCGCTGTCCGTCGCCGCCCTGTTGGCGGGGACCGCGCTCGCCCTCACCGGGTGCGCCCAGACCCCCGCACGGGAAGCGGCCCCCGCCCCGGCAGCCGATGACCACGGCGCCGTCGCCGGCGCCGCCGAGGTGAGTGAGCCGCAGCTCGCCCTGCTCACCCTCGCCCCCGACGGCGACGTGCGTCAGCTCGACCTCCTCGACGAGACGGTCGCCGAGCTCGGCAGCGTGCCGGCGCCGAGCCGAACGGCGACCGACGGCCGCTACGTCTTCGCAGACGGCGGCGCGGGGGTCTCGATCATCGACAGCGGGCGGTGGACGTGGGATCACGTCGACCACTTCCACTACTACCTGGGCGAACCGGCGCTGCTCGGCGAGGTCGCGGGCAGCGGACCGGCCACGGTGGCCACGACGATGTCGTCCACGACCGGGAGCACCGGGATCTTCTTCGCCGGCAGCGGCGAGGCGGTACTCCTCGACACGGGAGCGCTGTCGAAGGGCGAGATCGTCGAACGGTTCCGTGTCGAGACCGGCGCGCATGAAGGCCTGGTCGTGCCCCTCGGATCGTTCGCACTCGTCACGCAGCCGCGGGACGGGGTGGCAGCATCCGTGACAGTCCTCGACGTGCAGGGCGCGCCGGTGCCCGGTGCGACCGCCGCGTGCGCCGATGCGCGGGGCACCGTGACCACCCGCGTGGGCGCCGTCATCGGGTGCGCGGACGGCGCGCTGCTCGCGAGCCTCGTCGACGGCGCGGTCCGGATCGAGCGCATCGCGTACCCTGCCGACGCGGCGGCCTCGCCTGCTCGCGAGTTCGCGGGGCGCGACGGCCGGCCGACTGTCGCGGGACTCGCAGGGACCGACGCCATCTGGCTGCTCGACACGCGCGACCGGTCGTGGATGCTGCTCGGCGTCGACCGGTCGATCGTGCAGGCGACAGCGGTGGACGACGAGGCCCAGCATGTGCTGGCGCTCGCGGCCGACGGCAGCGTGCTGGTGATCGATGGCGCGAGCGGGCAGACGATCGCGCAGACCGAGCCGCTCGTCGCCGAGTCGCTGGCGACGGATGCCGGGTCCCCGGCGCTCGTCGCCGACCAGTACCGCGCCTACCTCAACGCGCCCGCCGAAGGCGTCCTCTACGAGATCGACTTCGCCGACGGCGCCCGGATCGCGCGGGTGTTCCCCACGCCGGCGATGCCGGCCTTCCTCGCGGAGACGGGGCGATGAGGCGCCACGGGCGACGGGCCCT
>JAVBUG010000218.1:0-8693 GCA_031555515.1 Microbacterium sp.
GACCCTCGCCGCCGGCGCCACCTCCTGGCGGCGCGTGCTCACCCACCCCGTCACCGGAATCCGTCTCGTCTACGACCGCACCACCTACAAAACCCCCGCCGCGCTGCGCGCCTGGCTCGCCGACCGCGACGGCACCTGCCGCTTCCCCGGCTGCGACACCCCCGCCACCAGCTGCGACACCGACCACAACCAGCCCTGGGCCGACGGCGGCTGCACCGACCACGACAACCTCGCCCACCTCTGCAAAAACCACCACCGCCTCAAACACCACACCCGCTGGACCGCACGCCTCGACGACGAGCTCCTGATCTGGACCAGCCCCACCGGCCACGAATACCCCACCGCCGGCCGCGAAGACCGCGCACCCGCACTCACGCCCCTCCGCACCTGAGACTCCAGGCACGACTGGGCAGGCAGACTGGAGCCCATGACCCGCGCCCAGTCCGTCGCCGACCGCATCGTGCTCGAGGCGGATGCCTCCGGGTTCCGGGCCCATGGCCTGCATGTCCTCTCCGGCGATGAGGTCGCCGAGCACCGATGGACCGCTGACGTGCGTGAAGACATCCACTCCGCAGCGAAGGGTGTGTGCGTCCTCGCGGCGGGCTTCGCCGCGGACGAAGGTCTGATCTCGCTCGACGTGCCGATGGCGACTTACATCCCGGACGCCGATCTCGGCGAGGGCGTCGACGAGATCACGCTCCGCCATCTGCTCACCATGACGAGCGGCATCGACCTGCCCTGGTCCGAGACGATGATGACCGACTGGCCCGACCTCTCCGACGAATTCCTCGGACGACCCTCGCGCGGAAGGGTGTTCCAGTACTCGAACGCCAGCACCTACACGGCGATGCGCGTGCTCGCCGAGCGGGTGGGCGATGTCGCCGAGTTCCTCGGCCCACGCCTGTTCGCGCCACTCGGCATCGACGACGCCGAGTGGGAGCGCTGCCCGAACGGGCGCGTCGTCGCCGGGGGCGGACTCGCGCTGCGCACCGAGGAACTGGCGCGCCTCGGGCGGTTCATCCGTGACCGCGGTCGGTGGAAGGGGCAGCAACTCGTATCGGCCGAGTGGATCGACGCGATGCACTCCGACTGGGTGGTCGCGGGCGAAAACCCGGGCTACGAGGGCTATGCCCTCGCGGGCTGGCGCGGGCCCGGCGACGCATGGCGACTCCACGGCGCCTACGGCCAGATGATCATCTTCGCGGGCGACGCGGTCGTGACGATCACCGCGGACGACCACTTCGGCGCGGACCGCATGGCGGCCTTCGCCGTCGAGACCGTTCACGGCTGACGTGGCGTGAGGGTTCAGCTGCGCTGCACGTAGTGGCGAACGGTGTCGTCCCGCTCGACGAGGAAGCGGTCGTCCTCCGGGTAGTACACCGCCC
The DNA here is from genome assembly GCA_031555515.1 of Microbacterium sp. GTDB lineage: Bacteria > Actinomycetota > Actinomycetes > Actinomycetales > Microbacteriaceae > Microbacterium. Next base: position 1,386 of record JAVBUG010000218.1, read on the forward strand.
TGTCGACGTCGTCGCCCGCGAAGCCTTGGATGCTGTCCAAGCTGTCCCATCGCGAGACCGTCAGGATCTCCGTCAGACCGTCGGGGAGTTCGCGTGTCAGGGTCCACGCGTCCCTGTTCCCAGGAGCCTCGCGATACTCCTCGATACCCGTCCGCTCGACATAGTCGACGTACTCGTCCCGGTCTTCCGTGCGGATCACGCCCCGCCATACCCGCACCACGTACCGATGGTGGCTGTGGTCTTCGACGTCGGGCTCCGCCCTCGCGACGTCGGCGACCTCCTCTTCGGGGCGCGGCGGGATGGTCTCGTCGTCCTCCAGCTCGGGGATGCTCGACTCCCCCGGCCCCGGAACGTGGGCGTGAGAGAAGCGCTCGTCATAGGTGGACACCGCGACTCCTTCCTTCGGCGACAGTCACAGCGTAGGTCCACGCACGGTCAGCGCACCCGCAGTTCCTCCGGCAGCACCACCACGTCGACCAGCGCGCCGTTGCGCCAGAGCGTCATCTCCATGCGACGGCCGATCGCCCCCTCGACCATGCGCCGCTGCAGAGCGGTGGGGTCGGCGATCGTGACGCCGTCGAGCGAGAGCACGATGTCGCCGACACGGGCGCCGGCCACGGCGGCAGGGCTGTTCGGCACGACCGAGACCACCTGCATCCCGACCTTCGACCCGGCCTTCGCGGCGACCTCGGGCCCGAGCGGCACGGTCGAGCCGGCGATGCCCAGCCACGCACGCCGCACGCGGCCGGCGACCCGCAGCGCGTCGATGATCTCTCGGGTCGTGGCGTTGATCGGCACCGCGAGCCCCAGCCCGATGCCGGCGACCGCCGTATTCACCCCGACCATCCGGCCCGCGCTGTCGGCGAGCACGCCGCCGCTGTTGCCCGGGTTGAGGGCCGCGTCGGTCTGGATGACCTCGTCGATCACCCGCCCCGACCGGGTCGGCAGCGAACGCCCGAGCGCCGACACGATGCCCGCGGTCACACTGCCCGAGAATCCCCTGGGGTTGCCGAGGGCCACGACGAGCTGTCCCACGCCGAGCTTCGAGGCATCCCCCATCGTCAGCGGCGGCGGGGTGTCCACGTCGGCACGCAGCACGGCGAGGTCCGACAGGGGGTCAGCCCCGATGACGGATGCTGCCGCCACCGTGCCGTCCGGAAACGCGACCTCCACCCCGATCGCGCCCTCCACGACGTGCGCGCTGGTGAGCAGGTGCCCCTCCGAGGTGATGACCGACGCGCTGCCGGCTCCCGCACCCTGCCGCGTGCGCACGCTCACGGCCGCGACGGACGGCAGCACGATCTGCGCGACACGCATGACCGTCGAGGAGTAGGCATCGAGCGCCTCCTGGTCGTCCACGAGACCAGTGTCGACCCGTCACGGATGCTGCGGCGGAAGTTCGCCGAAGGCGGAAGGAGCGTCAGGCCGAGGCATCCCACCAATCCAGCACCCTCGTGCCGACCAGCGTGAGCCACTTCGACGGCTCGCCCTCGGCGACGTCGACGTCGAACCAGGTGCGGCCGGGAAGCGGGGTGGTCTGCAGCCAGGTGCCATCGGGCTGCCGGGCGGCGCGCACGACCTCGATCGCGTCGGCGAGCCGTGGATCGGGTGGGGTGCCTTCGAGCAGCGCGACATCGCGGAAATGGTCGAGCGCGACCAGGGCGCTGTAGCGGTGCCGGTTGGGGTACACGAACCGCGTGACGAACGGGCCCACGACCTCGCCGGTCGTGGCCCGGTTCAGCAGGTGCCTCGAGAGGAGGTACTCCTCGCCCCCGTGGCGCGCGTCGCGCATGCTCGTGTCGCCGGTGATCCGCTCGTACGCGAGGATGCCGCGTGCGGCGTTGAGCGTCGAGTGGAACGACGAGCGCACGGAGTCGCCCTCCTCCGCCTCGCAGTTCCAGCCGCCGTCGGCGAGCCGGTGCTCGGGGAACCAGGCGACAAGTCGCGAGACGTCGGCCCCGAGCCAGGCGCCGCTCGCCAGCGTGTACGAGTTGATGCAGACGTCGACCTCGCCGCCCCAGTACGGCAGATCCTCGTACTCCCACCGGCTGTTCGCGGCGATCTTCCCCGCGGTGCCGTCGAGCGCCGTCGCATCGACGCCCCACTCGCGGAGGTCCTTCAGCACCCAGGTCGTCGCGACCCACGGCTGACCGGGTTCGTCCTGTTCGGCGCTGCCGAAGAACCCGGCAGGGAAGAACGCCCCTCCGGCCCACTGGCCGTCGGCGTCCTGTTCCGCCAGCAGCCGCGCCCCGAAACCCTCGGTGGCGACCCGCCCCCGCGTCGCCTCCCACACCTCGGGCGGAGCCCCGGCGAGATCGCGCTCCACCTGCCAGCGCAGCGCCGGGTCGGAGTCGAGCAGCCAGTCGAGCAGTTCCCGATCGATGGTCATGCGGGCAGGCTAGCCATCGCCGCCGACAACGTCGATCCCGCGCACCTCGCCGGGGCCGCAGCATCCATCGTGCACCTGGCGCATAGGTTCGTCACCAGAACCGTCCAGGCCCGCTTCCTAGGCTCGATCGCATGCCCGAATCCCGAAGACGGGCGAGCGGATTCCTCGGCGGTCTCGCCGGGCTGCTCGGCCTCAGCGCCCTTGCCGGAGTCCTCGTGGCCGCCACCGTCACTCCCGCGGTCGCCCTCACCAGCAGCGCGGCGTCACAGGCGATCACCCTGTTCGACAACCTACCGAGCACGCTCCAGATCGACCAGCTCATGGTGCCGAGCAACTTCTACGCCACCGATCCCGACACGGGCGAGGAGGTGCTGATGGCGCAGTTCCTCGAGCAGGACCGCACGCCGGTCACCTACGACCAGGTCTCGTCGGCCATGTACGACGCGATCCTGTCGAGCGAGGACCCGCGCTACTACGACCACGGCGGCGTCGACATCATCGGCACGACCCGTGCCGTGCTGTCGAACCTCGAGGGCGGCGGCGAGACCCAGGGCGGGTCGACCATCAGCCAGCAGTACGTCAAGAACGTCCTCGTGCAGCAGTGCGAGGCGACCGCGACGACGCAGGAGGCGAAGTACGACTGCTGGTCGGAGGCGACGACGTCGTCGGGGGCCGCGGGCATCGAGCGCAAGCTGCAGGAGATGCGGTATGCGGTCGCGCTGGAGCAGAAGTACTCGAAGGACGAGATCCTGCTCGGCTACCTCAACATCGCCAACTTCGGCGGCACGACGTACGGCGTCGAGGCGGCCGCCCGCTACTACTTCGGCACGACCGCCGCGAACCTGACGCTCGGACAGGCGGCGACCCTCGCCGGCATGGTGCAGAACCCCAACAGCTACCGCATCGACCGCCCCGCCGGCTCGATCACGACCTCCGACGGCACGACCTTCAACAAGGCGGCGGACGGCGTCATCGACGACGGCGCGAAGCTCGGCGCGCTCGACGCGCTGGTCGAGTCCGGCGAGATCACCGAAGAGCAGAAGCTCGCCGCAGCCGACGGCTACACCTCGACGAAGGTGCGCCAGCTCTACGTGCTGAGCCGCATGCTCGACGACGGCAAGATCACGCGCGACCAGTACGTCGCCGCGGCGATCGAGCCCATCACCCCGGCGATCACGCCCACCGTCACCGGCTGCGCCGCGGCCGGCGGCGCCGCCTACTTCTGCGAGTACGTGAAGGATGTGATCCTCAGCGACCCGACGTTCGGCGAGACCGCGACCGACCGTCTGCAGACCCTCCAGCGCGGCGGCCTCGACGTCTACACCACCCTCGACTCCCGCGTGCAGTCGGCCGCCGAAGAGGCGATGACGCAGTACGCCCCGACCTCCGCCACGATGCCGACCTCCAGCGGCGCGTCGACGGGACGCTTCGGGTCGACGACCGTGAGCATCGAGGCGGCCACCGGTCGCATCCTCGCGATCGCGCAGAACACGAAGTACAGCGAGGACGCCGCCGTCGACGACGATCCGAACTACTCGTCTCTCGTCTTCGCCGGCGACCTCGCCGTCGGCGGCTCGACGGGCTTCAGCGCGGGGTCGACCTTCAAGCTCTTCACCCTGCTCGACTGGCTGGAGCAGGGCCACTCGGTGAATGAGACCCTCGACGGGCGGCTGCGCGTGTTCGAGCACCTCACCAACTCGTGCGACGGCGACTGGGACAACACCTCGAACACGCTCGTCAACAACTTCGGCAAGGCGGCCGGCCGCATCGGCACGCCCCTGCAGTTCACCGCGTCGTCGCTGAACACCGGGTACTTCGCCATGGCCGAGAAGCTCGACCTCTGCGACATCCAGAACGTGGCGAACCGGCTCGGGGTCACCGAGACCGACGGCGAGCCGATCTCGATGGACAGCCTCAGCTCGGTCATCGGCACGACGGCCGTCTCGCCGATCGCGATGGCCGCCGCCTACGCCACCGTCGCCAACGGCGGCACCTACTGCGAGCCGCGGGTCATCGATCGGGTGACGGATGCTGCGGGCACCGAGATCGCGAAACCCGAGAGCTCGTGCACCACGGCGCTCGAGCCCGGCATCGCCGCCACCGCCGCGTACGCACTGCAGGGCGTGATGAAGTCCGGTGGAACAGGAACCGCCGGCAACCCCGGCGACGGCACGCCGCTCCTCGGCAAGACCGGAACCCACGAGGCATGGCAGACGTGGATGATCGAGTCGAGCACCGCCGTGACCACGGCCACGTGGGCAGGCAACGTGCAGGGCGGCGGCGACGTCTTCAACACCTGGCACGACGGAACCCGACTGTCGGACATCCGCTACCGGATCGGCAGGGCCGTGCAGGCCGCCGCGAACGCCGCCTACCCCGGCAGCGCGTTCCCCGACCCCGACTCGGCGCTGACCAAGACCTCGCAGGCGGCGGTGCCCGACGTCACGGGGCTGAGCATCGCCGACGCCCAGAGCAGGCTCGAGGCCGCGGGATTCGCCGTGCAGGTCGGCGACCCGGTCGAGTCCGACGTCGCGGCAGGGCTCGTCGCGAGCCAGGACCCCGGTGCGGGCCGGGCCACCGCCGGCGCGACGGTGACGATCCACCCCAGTACCGGGGCGCGCACGCCGACCCCCGGCACCGAAGGCGGCGGCAACGGAGGCACCGGCAACGGGAACGGCAGCGGCGACGGGAACGGCAGCGGCGGGAACAACGGCGGCGGGAACGGCGACGGAGGGTGACGGTCGTCAGAGAATCGTGAGGATCGTTGCCCGCCCGACCGCGGGCCAGGGAGAATCGGCTGATGCCCATCGTCGACAACGGCGTGTACGTCGCCGGAAAGCGGATCGAGAATCCGTCGAGCCTCGCCGAGACCTTCGAGTACACCCGCGCCCGGCACGGGATGGCGTGGATCGGGCTGTTCCGGCCCACCCCGGAGGAGATCGCACAGGTCGCCGACGAGTTCGCCCTGCACCCCCTGGCCGTCGAGGACGCCCTGACCGGACACCAGCGATCGAAGCTGGAGCGCTACGGCGACATCCTCTTCGTCGTCCTGCGGCCGGCGCGATACATCGACGAGACCGAGACTGTCGATTTCGGCGAGTTGCACGTGTTCGTCGGGCCCGACTTCATCGTGACCATCCGGCACGCCGAGTCGCCCGATCTGAGCCGGGTGCGCCGACGCATGGAGCACGAGCCCGAACTGCTCGCGCTCGGCCCGGAGGCGGTGCTCTACGCGATCCTCGACGAGGTCGTCGACGAGTACACGCCGGTCGTCGAAGGCGTCGAGAACGACATCGACGAGATCGAGGACGCGCTGTTCGAGAACGGCGGCGTCTCACTGTCCAAGCGCATCTACGACCTCTCGCGCGAGGTCATCACGCTGCAGCGCGCGGTCGCGCCGCTCGCCGACATGCTCGAGTCGCTGCAGCGCGGCGCCCCGAAGTACGAGGTCGACCTGGAGCTGCAGCGGTCGCTCCGCGACGTGCACGACCACGCGCTTCGCATCATCGACAAGACCGCGGCGTTCCGCTCGATCCTCGACAACGCCCTCACCGTCAACGCGACGATCGTCACGCAGCGCCAGACCGACACCGCCCTCGTGCAGAACGAGCAGGTCAAGAAGATCTCGGGATGGGCGGCGATCCTGTTCGGTCCCACGCTCGTCGGCACGATCTACGGCATGAACTTCGCGTACATGCCCGAATTGGAATGGCCCCTCGGCTACCCCATGGCGCTCGCCCTGATGGCGGCGACGAGTCTCACGCTCTATTGGATCTTCCGCAAGCGGCACTGGCTCTGACTCAGCGCGTGAAGAGCAGCACGACGCTGCTGTGCAGCGGGATGCGCTCGGCCTGCCGGTAGCCGAGCGCCTCGAGATCGGGGACGGCCGTCGAGTCGGCGTCGCCGTTCCGCGCGTACTCGACGACCCACACACGGCTCACGTCGGCGAACCGCCCGAGGCGTGCGGCCTCGGCGACCGAGTACACGCTCGAGTGCCAGGTGATGCTGTCGGCGTACGAGGTCTCGAGGGTGACGTCCGCGATGCCGGCGAACGCGGTCGGGTCGGTGTCGAACGCGAGACGCGGGCGCCGCGACGGGCGCACCGAGTCGTCGAACACGATCCCGTCACCCGGCTGCGCATCGTGCTGGATCGTGGCCGCGATGTCGTTCCAGTCCGACTTGTTCTTCGCCCACGGCGTGCGTTGCGCCGCCCACACCGGCATCGCCACCGCGACCACAGTCACCACCGCCAGCGCGGCGAGCGCGTTGCGCGGCACGCCCGAGCCGAAGCGCAGGTCGCCGAGACGCCACACACCGAGCGCGATGAGGATCGCCGCCGCCGGTGCCGCGAAGGTGCCGTAGCGCGGGGTGAAGCCGGCGACGAAGGGACTCGCCGCCAGCAGGATCCCGGCGGGCACCAGCAGCCACCCGAGTGCGAGCGTCTCGAGGTCGAGCCCGGAACGCTCGCCGTGACGGCGCTGACGGAGGCGCCGGCGCACCCACACGACGACCGCGACCGCGATGAGGGTCCAGGCGACGAGCGCGAACGGCCAGGCGCTGAACCACATCTTGACCAGGATCGAGTTCGGGGTCACGACGTCGCGGTGCGCCAGGAAGGCGATCTGCTGACGCTGGCCGACCGCGAGCAGGATGACCGGGCTCGCGGCGACGACCGCGCCGGCCGACGCGATCAGCCAGCGTTTCAGCTGGCGCCGGCCCTGCTCGTGGGCCGCGAGCGCGACCCCGACCGCGAGGGTCAGCAACGCGAGGTAGAGGAACACGTAGATCCCCGCGGCCAGGACGGCGGCGTACAGCACCCACCATCGGCGCGACGGCGCCTGCTGTCGGAGCAGCTCGACCACCACGATCCTGGTCGTGCTCATCATCGCAGCCGCAGTGGTGCTCGTGGGGCTGGTGGT
>JAVBUG010000343.1:0-3413 GCA_031555515.1 Microbacterium sp.
GGGGCACTCCCTGGTGCGCTGGGTGGTCTCGGTCGCCGTCCCTTAACCCTTACGCATCCCGCGGGGGCGCCCGGGCTTGGGCCGGGGCGCCCTTCGCGTCTGTGAAAGATGGATGCTGCGGGCCGCAGCATCCATTCGCTCCGAAGCTCGTCGCGCCCGGGGTTACAGGCGCCGGCGTCGCCGGGTCAGGCGCACGGCCGGCATGGGCGGAGCGGGGATGCGCTCGTCGCCGTGGTCGACGACGCGGCCGAAGCGGTCGGAGCCCGCCTCCCAGGCCTCGCGGGCCTCGACGATCTCTTCGTGGGTGCGGCCGACGAAGTTCCACCACATCACGACGTCGTCCTCGAACGGTTCGCCGCCGAGGAGGAACAGCGTCGCCCCGGCCGGGCTCGAGATCACGACGTCGTCGCGGTGCGTGCCGAGGTAGAGGAGGTGCGCCGCGTCGACCACGACGTCGTCGCCGGCGTCGGCGGTGACCGCGGCCTCGCCGTAGACGGCGACGAGCGCGTGCTCCCACGCGGGATCGAGCTGCACGGTCACCGTCGAGCCCGCGGGAATCCGCAGCTCGGCGCCGACGATCGGCGTGTAGACGGTGGCGGGCGACGCGACGCCCGCGAGCTCGCCGAGCACGACCGTGGCCGATCCCGCCTCGCCCGCGACGGGCTCGAGGCGAAGCTCGGGCAGCACCGCATGCTGTTCGAACGCGGGTCCGCCGTGGCGTCGCGACTCGGGAAGAGCCACCCAGAGCTGCAGCGCGTCGAGGGGTGCGGCATCCTCGCCGACCGAGTACTCGGAGTGGGCGATGCCCGCGCCGCTCGTCATGAGGTTGAGCGCGCCGCGACGCACGACGACGTCACTGCCGACGGTGTCGCGGTGGCGCACGTCGCCGAGGTACGGCCACGTGACGGTCTGCAGGCCGATGTGCGGGTGGGGCTCGACGCGCATGCGCGTCTCCTGCGGGCCGAACCGGTCGAGGAAGCACCAGGCGCCGACGAGCGGCAGTTCACGCTGGGGCAGTGCGCGGTGCACCGACATTGCGCGCACGCCGCCGAGCGGCACCTCGCGGGCCTCGAGCAGCAGGGTCCGCGGCCCCGCGCACTCGACCGCGGATTCGGTGGCGACCGCGTCGTCGGCGTCCAGTCGGGTCATGTCGCCGGTTCCGATCACTCCGGGTGCGGCTGGTCGGGCCACTCGACGGTGAGCCCGGGCACGTCGTGCTCGCGGAGGTACTTGGCCACGACCGGGCAGTGCGGCACGACGGTCTCGCCTCGGCGCGCGGCATCCGCCATCGCCTCGGAGACGACGATCTGCGCGAGGCCCCGGCCGCGGAAGGCGGGGTCGACCTCGGTGTGCGGGAAGTGCAGGCGGCCCTGCGGGTCGATGCGGAAAACGGTGAAGCCGGCAAGCACGTCGTCGACGTGCACCTCGTAGCGGCGGTCCTCGTCGTTGCGGGTCACGATGATCTGCGTCTGCGTCTCGGTCACTTCGGTCCCTTCGTCGTCCTTCTCAACGTACGGTGCCTCCGCGCGATTCCGCCAGCGCGCACGCGCGGACCCCTGGCGGGGAGGGTGCCGCGGGTCTATCGTCGGCCTCGTCCGCAGCGCCCGCGTCCAGCGAGAAACGCGTCAGCGCATCGGCGGGCCGATTCATGGGGGAATCGATCCGGTCAGGATTCGAAGGGGAATCATGAAACGACGCATTCTCGCCGCCTGCGCGGCGCTCGCGCTGGGGATCACCACCGTCTTCGGTGCCTCGTCCGCCGCTTCGGCCGCGGAGCCCACCGGCTCGCCCTACGTCGCTATCGGCGACTCGGAAGCGGCCGGCAGCGGCAACATGCCCTACGTCGACGAGGGCTGCAGCCGGTCGAAGAAGGCGTACCCGGTTCTGCTGGGCGATGCGCTCGGCACCCCCGTCGTGTCGGCCGCGTGCTCGGGCGCGAACACGTCGCAGATCGCAGGCCAGGCGCTCGCGCTGGCGGGGATGCAGCAGCTCGGTCCGGCCACGCGGCTCGTCACGATCACCGCGGGCATCAACAACATCCAGTGGCAGACGGTGCTCGAGGTGTGCAGCGGGGGCGGCACACCGGCGCAATGCGATGCGGCGAAGGCGGCGGCCATCGCGGCGATTCCGGCCATCGCGCCGGCCATCGCCCAGTTGGTGCTCCAGGTGCGGCTGCTGGCGCCGAACGCCTACATCGTGGTGACGGGGTATCCGCAGCTGTTCGGCGACGTGACCGGAGTCTGCACGATCGGCGGCTCGAGGGGTGGCCCGGTCAAGCTGCCCGCGCAGCTCGTGTTCGAGGTGAATCAGGGCGTGCTCGGCATCAATGCGGCTGTGGCGGGCGGGGTGTCGGCCTATCAGGCCGCCTCCTCCGATCCGGGCGTCGAGTACGTCGACGTCGTCGCGGCATTCGACGGCCACGGTCTCTGCGACACCGGTGACCGCTGGATCTACGGCGCCTCCGCCGGCGAGCCCAACAAGGACCGCGGCTTCCACGCGAACGCCGCCGGCCAGCAGGCCTGGGCCGCGACCATTCAGGCGGCGCTCGCCGGGTAGAACGGTCTGGCAGATGGATGCCGCGACCCCGGGTCGCAGCATCCATCCACTCTGCTCACCTGTCGCAATCGGCCGCCTGTCACGGCACTTCGTGACAGGGGAGCGGATGCTGCGACCTGGCAGACTCGGACGGTGACGCTTCTCGAGACCATCGCGGCGGCGGCCGAGGCATCCGGATCGGCTGTCGGAGCCCCCGACGCGGACGCGCTGTACGACGCGTTCGTCGAGTGGGCGGGCGACCAGGGCTTCGCGCTCTATCCCGCGCAGGACGAGGCGGTCATCGAGATCGTGTCGGGCTCGCACGTGATCCTGTCGACGCCGACGGGCACGGGCAAGTCGCTGGTGGCCGTCGCGGCCCACGCGGCGTGCGTCGCGCGTGGCGGCCGCACCTATTACACGGCGCCGATCAAGGCGCTCGTGAGCGAGAAGTTCTTCGCGCTCGTCGACATCTTCGGCGCCGCGAACGTCGGCATGGTCACCGGCGACTCGTCGGTGAACCCGGATGCCCCGATCGTCTGCTGCACGGCCGAGATCCTGGCGAACCTCTCGCTGCGGCAGGGCGCGGATGCCGCGGTCGACCAGGTCGTGATGGACGAGTTCCACTACTACGGAGACCCCGACCGGGGCTGGGCCTGGCAGGTGCCCCTGCTGCTGCTCCCGCGCGCACAGTTTCTGCTCATGTCGGCGACCCTCGGAGACGTCGCCGACATCGCCGACGATCTCGCGCGTCGCACCGGTCGCCCGACCGCCCGCATCACGGGGGTGGAGCGTCCCGTGCCGCTGCACTTCTCGTATGCCCGCACCCCCGTGCATGAGACGGTCGAAGACCTGCTGCAGACCGGCCAGTCGCCGGTGTA
>JAVBUG010000235.1:0-9953 GCA_031555515.1 Microbacterium sp.
GACGAGCTCCCGAAGCCCGCCGACGCGGCGGACGCCCTCGCGCTCGCCCTCTGCCACGCGTGGCGCGGCGCACCGGCGCAGGCGGCGGCATCCGGTCCGCTCACGCCCGCACAGCGCGCGTGGGCGGACGCGGAACGGCTCGCCCGGCGCTGATCCCCGGCGCCGCCGTGCGTGTCGCTCGAACAAACGTCCGAACCGCCCCGTAGGCTCGAGGCATGATCTCCTCAGTCCGCGGCACCGCCGTGCACGTCGATGCGGATGCGGTCGTCGTCGAGGTCGGGGGAGTCGGCCTCCACGTCGCCGTGACACCGCAGGTCGCGCGCACCACGCACCTGGGCGACACCGTCACCCTTCACACCACCCTCATCGTCCGCGAAGACGCCCTGTCGCTGTTCGGCTTCGAGTCGCGAGAAGAGCTCGTCGTGTTCGGTCAGCTGCTCGGCGTGACCGGAGTCGGCCCCAAGTCCGCACTCGGCGTGCTCGCGACCCTGACCGTCCCGCAGATCGCCGACGCCGTCTCCGCCGACGACGACGCGCCCTTCCGGCGCGTCTCGGGCATCGGCCCGAAGACGGCGAAGCTCATCGTGGTGCAGCTCGCCGGCAAGATCGCGGTGACGCGACCGGCAGGTGCCCCGGGAACAGGTGTCGCGACCTCGGCCGCGATCCCTGCGCAGGTCGTGCAGGCCCTCGTCGGCCTCGGCTGGTCCGAGCGCGTGGCGGTCGAGGCCGTCGAGAACGTGGCATCCGACGCGGCCGACTCGGATCGCGCGTCGGTGCCCGCCCTGCTGCGCCTCACGATCGCGACGCTCGGCCCCGCCCGGAAGGAGACCGTGAGTGGTTGACGTGCGCGAAGCCGACGAGCCCGTCGACGAGACCGAGCTCGCGATCGAGGGCGCGCTGCGTCCGACGTCGCTCGCCGAGTTCGTCGGCCAGCAGAAGGTGCGTGGGCAGATGCAGCTGCTGCTCGACGCGGCGCGCATCCAGCAGCGCCCGGCGGACCACATCCTGCTGTCGGGCCCTCCGGGTCTCGGCAAGACCACGCTCGCGATGATCGTGGCCTACGAGAGCGGGCGCCCGCTGCGACTGTCCAGCGGCCCCGCGATCCAGCACGCGGGCGACCTCGCCGCGCTGCTGTCGAGCCTCACGCCGGGCGAAGTCCTCTTCATCGACGAGGTGCATCGCATGGCGCGCTCCGCAGAAGAGATGCTGTACCTCGCGATGGAGGACTTCCGCATCGACATCATGGTCGGCAAGGGCGCCGGCGCGACGAGCATCCCACTCGACCTGTCGCCGTTCACGCTGGTCGGCGCCACGACGCGATCGGGACTGCTGCCCAATCCGCTGCGCGACCGCTTCGGCTTCACCGCCCACCTCGAGTACTACGAGCCCGAAGAGCTCGAGCGGGTCATCGAGCGCTCCGCGGTCATGCTCGGGGTCTCGCTCCCTCCCGCCGCCCGCGCCGAGATCGCCCGGCGATCCCGGGGCACGCCTCGCATCGCGAACCGCCTGCTGCGACGCGTGCGCGACTACCTCGTCGTACACGGCCGCACCGGCGCCGACATCGCGGCGGTCGATGCCGCGCTCGATCTCTACGACGTGGACCGGATCGGGCTCGACCGGCTCGACCGGGCCGTGCTCGACATGCTGGTGAGGCGGTTCCGCGGCGGCCCCGTGGGCCTCAGCACGCTCGCCGTCGCCGTGGGCGAGGAGCCCGACACGATCGAGTCCGTGGTCGAGCCGTACCTGGTGCGCATCGGATTCATGGGACGCACCCCGCGTGGACGCATCGCGATGCCCGAGGCCTACGCTCACCTCGGGGTGCCCGTGGCCGACTCGGTGCTCGGATTCGATGTCCTATAATCGCTGGAGGTTTACACCCCTTCCCTCCCTGCAAGGCAGCGCCGCCCTGGCGCCTGCCTGACTCGAAAGGTGCTTCCAGCTCCATGGATATCGCTACGTTCCTGGGCAACTACGGCCTCATCATCCTGCTGGTGGTGCTCCTCGTCTTCATGTTCTGGAGCTCGCGTCGCCGCATGCAGAAGCAGAAGGCCGAGCAGGAGGAGAAGGCCCGCCAGACGGTGCCCGGCTCCGAGGTCCTGCTCCAGGGGGGCCTCTACGGCACGATCGTCTCGTACGACGCCGACAACCTCGACCAGCCCGCGATCGTCGAGCTCGCTCCCGGCGTCGAGATCAAGGTCCACAGCCAGGCGATCCTGCGGGTCGTCAACCCCGGCGAGCACGCGGTCACCGAGGACGAGTACCTCGCTGCCGAGGAGAGCCACGCCGAGTACGCCGAGGGCGTCGCCAACGGCGACATCTCGTCGATCAGCGACGACCAGAGCTCCGCCGCGGGCAAGGAGAAGACCGACCCCGACGCCGAGACCGGCACCAAGTCGCAGGGCTGACGCCCCTCCGTTCGCCCGTTCGGGCTCTCAAGAAAGCAAAGACGTGGCGACATCCACCCCCGTCCGGCATGCATGGCGCGCGCTGACCGGACTCCTCGCGATCACGGCGCTCCTGTTCGGCATCAACGCGCTCGGCGTGTACGTGTTCGGGCAGAGCTCGTGGACCCCCGCGCTCGCGCTCGACCTCCAGGGCGGCACGCAGATCGTCCTCGAGGCGCAGACCGAGGACGGCGCCGCTCCGTCCGAGGAGCAGATGCAGCAGGCGGTGACGATCATCCGCCAGCGCGTCGACGCCTCGGGCGTCGGCGAGGCCGATGTCACCACCCAGGGCGGCAACCAGATCGTCGTGCAGATCCCCGGGCAGGCCGACGAGGAGACCCGCAACCGCATCGAGGCATCCGCGCAGCTGCAGCTGCGCGCCGTGCTCTACACGGGCGCGCCGGCGAACACCTTCGTCGGCGAGGACGGGAACGAGACGCCGTACCCGACACCGGATCCGACACTCCAGGCGACCCCGACGACGGCGCCGACCAACGGCAGCGACCTCGCGTGGATCACGCCGGCACTGCAGGCCGAATTCCTCGCGTACGACTGCGCCGACCCGGCGAACGACCCCGCCAACGCCCCGGCCGACGAGCCGCTCATCACGTGCGACGCCGACGGGACGGTGAAGTACATCCTCGGACCCGTCGAGCTCGACGGTTCGTCGATCGACGACGCGACCTTCGGTCTGCAGCAGAACAACGGCCTGTGGGCGGTCAACCTCTCGTTCGACTCCGAGGGCACGCAGACCTTCGGCGAGATCAGCCAGCGCCTCTACGGCGCAGAGGCCCCGCTGAACCAGTTCGCGTTCGTGCTCGACGGGTACGTGCTGTCGGCTCCCTCGATGAACGGTGTGATCCTCGACGGCAAGCCGAGCATCACGGGCAGCTTCACGCAGGAGACCGCCAAGGTGCTCGCCGACCAGCTGAAGTACGGCGCGCTGCCGCTGAGCTTCACGGTCGAGAGCTCGAACTCGATCTCCGCGACGCTCGGCTCGCAGCAGCTGCAGATCGGCCTCATCGCAGGTCTGATCGGTCTGCTGCTCGTGGCGATCTACTCGCTCATCGTCTATCGCGCGCTGGGCTTCATCATCATCGCCTCGCTCGCGGTGATGGCGGTGCTGACCTACGTCACGCTGTGCATCCTCGCGTGGCGCATGGGCTTCCGCCTCTCACTCGCGGGTGTCGCGGGTCTGATCGTGACGATCGGCTTCACGGCCGACTCGTTCATCGTCTACTTCGAACGCATCCGAGACGAACTGCGTGACGGCAAGTCGATCACGGGTGCCGTCGAGGACGGCTGGGGCCGCGCCAAGCGCACGATCTACATCTCCAAGTCGATCAACATCCTGGCCGCCGTGGTGCTGTACATCCTCGCGGACTCCACCGTGAAGGGCTTCGCGTTCACGCTCGGTCTCACCACCGCGATCGACGTCCTGATCTTCATCCTGTTCACGCACCCGGTGCTGCAGCTCCTCGCACGCACGCGGTTCTTCGGGTCGGGGCATCCGCTGTCCGGACTCGACCCGACCGCGCTCGGCGCCGTCTATCGCGGCCGCGCGCAGTTCCGCGAGCCGGTGCTCGCCACCGGCGCCGCCGGCCGTCGCAACGCCAAGTCCCGCGGTGAGGCCGCGCGTCGCCAGACCATCGCCGAGCGCAAGCAGGCCGAGCTGGCCGCCGCCGACAGCGCGAAACCCGGCACGAACGTCAAGGAGGGAGACGACTGATGCGCTCCATGAGCCAGTTCGGCAACGACCTCTACACCGGCAAGACGTCGTTCCCCTTCGTCGGCCGCCGCCGCCTGTGGTTCCTCATCGCCGCGATCCTCGTCATCGGCTCGGCCCTGGTGCCGCTGCTGCGCCCCATCCAGTTCTCGATCGAGTTCACCGGCGGATCGCAGTTCACGGTGAGCGGCGTCGCCGCGCCGATCGACCAGTCGCTCGCCACCGACGCCGTCCACTCCGTCGTCCCGGACGCGACCACGAAGGTCGTCACGATCGGCGACGACGCGGTGCGCGTCCAGACCGACCAGGTGACGGATGCCCAGAGCCGCGAGATCTCCGCGGCCCTCGCCGAGACGTACAACGTGCCCGAGAGCGAAGTCAGCTACGCCTTCATCGGCCCCAGCTGGGGAGCGGACGTCACGCGCCAGTCGTTGTGGGGTCTCGCGATCTTCCTGGCGCTGACCGCGATCATCCTGGCGCTGTACTTCCGCACCTGGAAGATGTCGCTCTCGGCGATCATCGGCCTCGTGGACGTGCTCATCATCACGATCGGCGTCTACGCGCTCTTCGGCTTCGAGATCTCGCCCGCCGCCGTCATCGGCTTCCTGACGATCCTCTCGTACGCGCTGTACGACACCACTGTCGTCTTCGACAAGATCAGGGAGAACACCAGCGAGGACGGCGAGGTGTCCGGACGCACGTTCGGCGAGTCCGTCAACCTCGCGGTGAACCAGACGCTCGTGCGCTCGATCAACACGACGGTCGTCGCGATCCTGCCGACCGGTGCGATCCTGATCATCGGCGTCATCTGGGCCGGTGCGCAGACGCTCACCGACCTCTCGCTGTCGATCTTCGTGGGAACGATCGTGGCCGCGTACTCGACGATCTTCGTCGCGGCGCCGCTGTACTCGCTCCTGCGCGAGAACGAGCCGGCCATCAAGGGGCGCGACGCGCGCGTCGCGGCGGCGCGCGAGCTGGCCGGCACCCCGGCCTGAGGGTCCGCGGCGCGGGCGTAGGATTGTGAGGTCCGGCGGAGGGGAGGGTATCGAGTGACCGAGATCGTCCCCCCCGCCCAGTCCTCCTCGCTGCGCCGCCTGGTGCCTCGGATCTTCTCGAGGTCCGCCCGCCGCGACGACGTCGAGCAGCTCCTGCGGACGGTGCGCACGCACCATCCCAAGGGCGATCTGTCGATCGTCGAGCGGGCCTACTCGGTCGCGGAGACCGCCCACACCGGTCAGCTCCGCCAGAGCGGCGAGCCGTACATCACGCACCCACTGGCGGTGGCGCAGATCCTCGCGGATCTGGGACTCGGGCCGCGCGCGATCGCGGCGGCGCTTCTTCACGACACCGTGGAGGACACCGAGTACTCGCTCGAGATGCTCACGAGCGAGTTCGGCGACGAGGTCGCCATGCTCGTGGACGGTGTGACCAAGCTCGACAAGGTCAAGTACGGCGAGAGCGCGCAGGCCGAGACGGTCCGCAAGATGATCGTCGCGATGTCGCGCGACATCCGGGTGCTGCTCATCAAGCTCGCCGATCGCCTGCACAACGCCCGCACGTGGGGTTTCGTGCCGCCGGAGAAGTCGCGCAAGAAGGCGACCGAGACGCTCGAGATCTATGCGCCGCTCGCACATCGGCTCGGCATCCAGGCGATCAAGTCCGAGCTCGAAGACCTGTCGTTCGCCGTCCTGCACCCGAAGCTGTACGCCGAGATCGACAGCCTCGTGAAGCAGCGCACGCCCCAGCGCGAGCAGTACGTGCAGAACGTCATCGACGCGGTCGACAGCGACCTGCGAGAGCTCCGCATCCGCGGTCGCGTGATGGGCCGACCCAAGCAGCTGTACTCCGTGTACCAGAAGATGGTGGTCCGCGGCCGTGAGTTCGACGACATCTACGATCTCATCGGCATCCGCGTGCTCGTCGGGAGTGTCCGCGACTGCTATGCCGTCCTCGGTGCGATCCACGCACGATGGACGCCCCTGCCCGGCCGGTTCAAGGACTACATCGCGACTCCGAAGTTCAACCTCTACCAGTCGCTGCACACGACGGTGATCGGTCCGGGCGGCCGCACCGTCGAGATCCAGATCCGCACGCACGAGATGCACCAGCAGGCCGAGTACGGCGTCGCGGCCCACTGGAAGTACAAAGAGCAGATGAACGGCGGCAAGGCGGACTCGAAGTCCGTCGACACCGACATGGCCTGGCTCGCCCACATCTCCGACTGGCAGGCCGAGACCGCCGACCCCGGCGAGTTCCTCGATTCGCTCCGCTTCGAGATCGGCGCGAAGGAGGTCTACGTCTTCACGCCGAAGGGGCGCGTGATCGGCCTGCCCTCGGGCGCGACACCGGTCGACTTCGCGTACGCCGTGCACACCGAGGTGGGCCACCGCACGATGGGCGCGAAGGTCAACGGGCGGCTCGTACCGCTCGAGTCCGAGCTCAAGAGCGGTGACGTCGTCGAGGTGTTCACGTCGAAGAACCCCGACGCCGGCCCCAGCCAGGACTGGCTCGGGTTCGTGCGCAGCACACGCGCGCGCAACAAGATCCGCGGCTGGTTCACCAAGGAGCGCCGCGAAGAGGCGATCGAGCAGGGCAAGGAGTCGATCGCCCGCGCGATGCGCCGCCAGAACCTGCCGCTGCAGCGCCTGATGAGCCAGGACTCGTTCACCGAGGTCGCCCACCAGCTGCGCTACGAGGACGTCTCGGCGCTGTACGCCGCGGTCGGCGAGGGACACGTCTCGACCCAGTCGGTCATCGAGAAGGTGACCGCGCTCGTCGCGGCAGGCGACACCACCACCGGCCCGATCGATCTGCCCGTCGTCGGCCGGGCCCGTGCGCCGCGCAACGGCGACTCCGGCATCCTCGTGCGGGGCGCCCCCGACATCCTGGTCAAGCTCGCGAAGTGCTGCACGCCGGTGCCGGGCGACCAGATCGTGGGGTTCGTCACGCGCGGCAGCGGCGTCTCGGTGCATCGCGCCGACTGCACCAACGTGAAGTCGCTCATGGAGGACCCGGAGCGACTCATCGAGGTCGAATGGGCGCCCACGACGAAGAGCGTCTTCCTGGTCCAGATCCAGGTCGAGGCGCTCGACCGCTCGGGGCTCCTGAGCGATGTCACGCGCGTGCTGAGCGAGCACCACGTCAACATCCTCTCGGCGACGGTCTCGACGTCGAACGACCGCCTGGCGCTCAGCCGCTTCGTCTTCGAGATGGGCGACATCGTCCACCTCGACCGCGTGCTCAACGCCGTGCGGCGCATCGACGCCGTGTACGACGTCTATCGCGTCACGTCGTCCTGACGGTCGGCCACTGTCGCGCGGAGGCGCGCGAGCGCCGACCGCTTGTGGGGGAGCGTACCGGCCTCCAGTCGCGCGATCGCCCGGTCGGCAGCATCCCTGTCCGCATCCGCGAGAAGGCGCGCAGCCTCGGTGTGCTCGTCGTCGCCCATACGGGCGAGATCGGCGAGGGTGCGCTCGGGTGTGGTGACGAGCACACCCCCGACCACCTGAAGGTCGCCACCGGGGACCTGCAGGTCGCGGTAGACCACGCGGCGGTCGGGCCGGACGTGGAGACGCCGCGGCACGGCGCGCTGCACGGTGTGGCGGGACGGCGGCAGAGGCAGGCCCCCGTGCACCCACGCGGCAGAGAGGTGGGTCGCCGCGAGCGTGTCGCCGAGGGTCTCGGCGAGCGAGCCCGCACGGAGCGCGGCCGTCTCGACGGCATCGGCGGGGATGTAGGCATCACCGAGGGCGACGAGGTCGCCGTCGAGGCAGGCGGCCGTGAGCTCGGCGCGCGAGAGGCGCTCGTCGGCGAAGTAGAGGAAGGGCGATCCCACGGAGGCAGTCTGCCCTACACCGGAAGAGCGACGGATGCCGCGTCCCGCCACTTGTGGAGAACCCGGCCGCCGCGAATGCGACGACCGGGTTCTCGACGGCTCAGCAGGCGCGGATCAGCCGCCGAGTGCCTTGAGCCACGTGCGACGGGCCTCGAGGGCGTCGGTCGCGTTGGCGATCGCCTTCTTGTCGCCCGACTTCTTCGCGACCTCGAGCTCGTCCTCGAGCTTCTGGATGGCGTCGGTCAGCTGGCGCGTCATGTCGTTCGCGCGCGCCTTCTGCTCGGGGTCGTTGCGCTTCCAGTCGGCGTCCTCGCGCGAGCGCAGCGCGTTCTCGACGCGACGCAGCTCGTCGTCGAGCGAACGCTCGGTGTCGCGCGGGAAGATGCGGCCGATCTCGTCCCATCGGCGCTGAATGCCGGTGAGGACCGAGCGCGCCTTCGTGATGTCGCGCTCGTCGCCGACCGCCTTCGCCTCGTCGAGCAGCGCACGCTTGAGATCGATCTTCTCGCGCGAGGCTTCGGCATCCGCCGCCTCGCGTTCGATCCGCGCGCCGTAGAGGGCGTCGCCGGCGGCCTTGAAACGCGCCCACAGGGCGTCGTCGACCTTCTTGCCGGCGCGTCCCGCGGTCTTCCACTGGTCGAGCAGCTCACGGTACGCGGGGATGCCGTCCTCGCCCTTCGGCGCGAGGGCCTCGGCCTTTTCGACCAGGCGCGTCTTGCGGTCACGGACACCCTTGTGCGCTTCGTCGAGCTCGGCGTAGAACGCGCGGCGGTGCTTGTCGACAGTGGCACGTGCGTCACGGAATCGCTTCCAGAGCTGCTGAGCCGTCGACTTCGGCAGACGCGGGCCGTTCTGCTGCTGCGACTGCCACTGATCGAACAGCGCGTTGAGCTCGGCCGTGGCCTGCTTCCACTGCACGGTGCGCGGGTCGCGGGCGGCGAGAGCCTCGGCCTTCTCGACCAGCTCGGTGCGGGCCTTGACCGCATCGTCGACCGCTTCGCGCGCGGCGACGGCTTCGGTCGCGGACTCGGCGGCGAGCGTCTCGGTGAGGGCGGCGACGCGAGCGACGAGGCTGGCGAGGTCGCCGACGGCGGCAGCGCCCTCGAGCTTGCCGTTGATGGTGCGCGCGGTCGAGCGGAGGTCCGACGCGGACGCGCCGCCGCGACGGTGGCGCACCTCCATGAGCGTCACCTCGCTGGCCAGGTCGTTGTACTTGCGCTCGAAGTAGGCGAGGGCCTCTTCGGCGGAACCGTCGGGGTACTGTCCGACGACCCGCCAGCCGTCGGCCTCGCGGACCGAGACGGTGCCGTCGTCGTCCACGCGGCCCCACGGCTCGTCGGCGGACGCCGCAGTGTCGACGAGGACGTCGACGACCTCGACACCGACGACCTCGCCGTCTTCGACGACCTCCGCGACGCCGACCACCTCGACGGCGACGACCTCGGAGTCCTCGACGACCTCCACCACATCGATCTCGACGACCTCGACGTCGACCTCCGCAACGGCGGGGTCCTCGGCCGGGGTCTCGTCCGCCGATTGCTCGACCTCGACCTCGGCTGCCTCGGCGGCGGTGTCGTCCGCCGCGGTGTCGTTCGCGGGTTCGGCCGGCTCGGCCTCCGCGGTGTCTTCGGCGGCGGTCGCGGCATCCGCGTCCGTCACGACATCGGTCGCGACGGTGTCGTCTGCGACGGCGGGAGTCTCGTTGTCGCCGGCCCCGGTGGTCTCGGGGGCATCGGTCTCGGGCTGGAAGTCTGCTGCGGCAGTCACGGGTTGCACCTCATCGCGGCTCGCGCCGTCTGTAGGGAGTAGGACGGCTCACAGCCTAGTACGGCGGATGCCCGGCCCGAGGTGCTGTTCTCGCGCGAGACGCCGGATGTCAGGGCGTCGGCGTGGGGGTCGCGCTCGGTTCCGGCGTGCTCGTCGGCTCCGGCGTCGTCGCGGTCGGGCT
>JAVBUG010000382.1:0-8654 GCA_031555515.1 Microbacterium sp.
GACGACGAAGCCGCGATCGTCGCGGCCGGCGGCGGCGAGGCGTTCCGTGCCGCGGTCGTCGAGGGCCGCGCTCCGTGTGTGAACCTCGGCGACTCTGCCCGCATCTGGACCGTGATGGACAAGATCCGGCCGGCGAACCCGATCGACTACCGCCCCAGCGCGCTCGTGCTCCCCGACGGGGTGCGCAACATCGAGGGCGGCGCGCTGCGGTCTGACGCAGCATCCGCTCTCGCCTCCCTGGTCACCGCCGCCCGCGACGCGGGAGTCGGCGAGATCGCCCTCGAGAGCGGGTTCCGGTCGTACCAGACTCAGCAGCAGACGTACGGGCGCCACTTCGCCGAGAAGGGCGAGCGCGCCGACCAGGTCAGCGCGCGGCCCGGATACAGCGAGCACCAGCTGGGACTCAGCGCCGACGTCGTCGCCTGCGCCGGCTCGTGCGGCACGCTCGATCAGCTCGCCGCGACGCCGCAGGGCCAGTTCGTCGCCGAGCACTCGTGGGAGCACGGCTGGATCGTCCGCTACGCCGAGGGAGCCACCCCCGTGACCGGGTACCTCCCCGAGCCGTGGCACCTCCGCTACGTCGGCCCCGAGCTGGCGAGGGCCTACCACGATGGCGGCTGGACCTCCCTCGAGGAGTTCTTCGCCCTCGACCCGGCTCCCGACTACCTCGGCTGACGTCGGGCGTCTGCACTACTCTGCGGATCACGGATGCCGCGGCTTACAGCATCCATCATCCTGAAACTGAGTACCATATGCGGTGAGATGCGATTCCACCGGGGATGCGTCTCCACGCAGACTCGAGGACGAGAGGAAGGCGCATCATGGAGCGCGAGATCTACGACGAGGACCACGAGGCGTTCCGCGACGTCGTCAAGGAGTTCGTCAAGCGCTACGCGTCGGACGAGAAGCGCAAGCAGTGGGATGCCGACGGCGAGATCGACCGCGCGACCATGCTCGCCGCGGGCGAGGCCGGCATCATCGGCCTGTCGGTGCCCGAGGAGTTCGGCGGCGCGGGCATGCTGCAGGACGACCGCTTCCGCTCGATCGTGCTGGAAGAGACGATCGGCGCCGGCCTCGGCTCGCTCGCGGGTGCCCTCGGCATCCAGGACGACCTCGCCGTGCCGTACATCGTGCACATGGGCACGCAGGAGCAGAAGGAGAAGTGGCTCCCCGGCATGGCGACCGGCGAGATCCTCGGCGCCCTCGCGATGACCGAGCCCGGCGCGGGCAGCGACCTGCGCGGCATCAAGACCACCGCCAAGCGCGTCGAGGGCGGCTACATCGTCAACGGCGCGAAGACCTTCATCTCGTCGGGCAAGACCGCCGACATGGTCGTGACGTTCGTGAAGACCGGCGAGGGCAACCGCCCCGACGCGTTCAGCCTGCTGATCCTCGAAGACGGCATGCAGGGCTTCGACCACGGCAAGAAGCTCGAGAAGATGGGCTTCCACGGCTGGGACACCGCCGAGCTCTCGTTCACCGACGTCTTCGTGCCGGAGGAGAACCTCATCGGCGGCAAGGAGGGCCTCGGCTTCATCCAGCTCATGATGAACCTGCCGCTCGAGCGCCTGTCGATCGGTGTCGCCGCGGCCGCCGCCGGCGAGGCCGCGTTCGCGTGGACCCGTGACTACGTCATCAGCCGCGAGGCGTTCGGCGAGCGGATCGCCGATTTCCAGAACACGCGCTTCAAGCTCGCCGACATGGCGACGACCGTCGACGTGATGTGGGCATACGTCGACCGCGCGATGCTGCTCTATAAGGACCAGAAGCTCACCGCCGAAGAGGCCGCGAAGGTCAAGTTCTGGACGACCGACCGCGAGGCCGAGCTCCTCGACGTCGGCGTGCAGCTGCACGGCGGCTACGGCTACATCACCGAGTACCCGATCGCCCGCGCCTACCTCGACGCCCGCGTGCACCGCATCTACGGCGGTACGAACGAGATCATGCGCGACCTGGTGTCGCGCCAGATCGTCGGCAAGCGCTGACGCTCAGCCTCGCCTCGCCTCGAAGGGTAGGTTCCGCCGCGGTGGCGGAACCTACCCTTTCGCGTTCCCCGGCGTCGGCACTCGGTCGCGCGCATGACCTCGCGTTACGGCGCGAGAAGCCGCGTGACGCCCGGTGAAACTGCGTGTCGGCGCCGGCGGATCGGCAGGTGTGGTGCGCTCCTAGCGTGAACGGGTCACCTACCCGATCCGAGGAGCAGCAACCCCATGACCCTCCGCCTCCGTCGCGCCGGCCTCGGCGTGATCGCCGCCGCCGCGGCATTCACGCTCGCCGCCTGTGCGAGCCCCGCCGCGTCCAGCGGCTCCGCGTCGAACGACCCGGACGAGCCGGTCGCCGGGGGAACGCTCACGTTCCTGGAATCCCAGGTGCCGACCTGCTTCTACGCCGGCGGGGGCGGTTTCTATCCGGTCGCGACGATCCTGAACCAGGTCGCCGACAAGCTCACCTTCCAGGACCCGGAGTCCCGCGAGATCACGCCCTGGCTCGCGACGGACTGGGAGATCAACGACGAGGCGACGGAGTACGTCTTCCACCTCCGCGACGATGTGACGTTCTCAGACGGCACGCCGCTTGATGCCGCGGCGGTGGCGCTCAACTTCGACCACTTCGGTCTGGGCGACCAGGCGCTGGGGCTGGCCAAGCAGGAGTTCGTCTCGAACTACGTCGCGTCCGAGGTCGTGGACGACCACACCGTGAAGTTCACGTTCTCGGCGCCGACCCCCGGCTTCCTCCAGGCGACGTCCGTGGTCGGCGCGTCGATCGTGGCGCCGTCGACCGCCGAACTGCCCTACGAGGACCAGTGCCAGCTCGAGAACCTGGTCGGCACCGGTCCGTTCACGGTCTCGGACATCGTGCCCGAGCAGGAGTACTCGCTCGCCGTGCGCGAGGACTACGACTGGGCCCCCGAGGTGTCGGACCACCAGGGACGCGCCTACCTGGACGCCATCGACATCATCGTGACCCCCGAGGACAACGTCCGCACGGGAGCCCTCACCGCAGGTCAGGCGGATGCGATCCGGGCCGTCCAGGTCTATGACGCCGATGCGCTCGAAGCGGGCGGCGCCACCGTGCACTATGCGCCCACGAACGGCGTGAACCCGCAGTTCGCACTCCGCTGGACGAACCCGCTGCTCGCGGATCTGCGCGTGCGGCAGGCGCTGCAGAAGGCCACCGATACGGAGGCCATCATCGGCACCATCTACCAGGGCAAGTTCGAGCGGGCGACCTCGGTGCTCAGCCAGGGCGCCACCGGCTACGTCGACCTCAGCGACAGCCTGGAGTACGACCCGGAGGCCGCCGCCGAGCTTCTCGATGAGGCCGGCTGGGTGCCCGGCGCCGACGGCATCCGCGAGAAGGACGGCCAGCGCCTCGAGCTCGAGACCTGGGTCAGTGCGGTGTTCCCGCTCAACCAGCAGCTCGACGAGCTCGTCGCGGAGCAGTGGGAAGAGGTGGGCGTCAAGCTGAACATCGACACGCCCGACGCCGCCACCGCCACCGCCGGCCAGAAGGACCCGCAGCAGCTTCCGGTCGCGATCACGCATGTCGGCCGCGTCGACCCCGACGTGCTGAAGAGCAACTTCCACAGCAAGTCGGCACGAAACGCACTGGTCTCGGACGACGCCGAACTCGACGCGCTGCTCGACCAGATCTCGACGCTGCCCTCCACCGAGGAGCGGTACGCGAAGGCAGCCGAGGTGCAGGAGTACCTCATCGACAACGCCTACACGATCCCGCTGTACGAGCTGCCGCAGACCTACGCCACCTCGGCGACCACCCACGGTCTGTCGTGGGAGCCGGTCGGTCGCGTGCGCCTGTACGACACCTGGCTGCAGCAGTAGACCACCGGAGAGCAGGAGGAGAGGACGCATGCGCTATCTCGCCGGACGGCTCGGCCAGGCCGTGATCGTTCTCTGGGCCGCCTACACGGTGACCTTCTTCCTGCTCTCCGTCCTGCCGGGCGACGGCATCATGATCAAGTTCGAGAACCCCGAGCTCGGGCTCTCGGCCGACGAGATCGCCGCCATCCGGGAGTACTACCGGGTCGACGATCCGACGCTGCTGCAATACGTCCACGCGATTCTGGGCGCGGTGCGCGGGGACTTCGGTTACTCGATCGTCAATGCCATGCCGGTGTCGGAGCGGCTCGCTGCGGCGCTGCCGCAGACGCTCGAGCTGGCCGCAGGGGCCTTCCTGCTGGCGGTGCTCATCGCTGCCGGCATCGCGGCGCTGACGACCTTCGCGTCATTCGCGTGGCTGCGCCGCGTCCTCGACGCCGTGCCGTCGATCCTGATCTCCATCCCGGTCTTCTGGCTGGGGCTCGTGCTGATCCAGGTCTTCTCCTTCCAGCTCGGCTGGGTGCCGATGATCGGCGCGACCCCCAGCGAGGCGCTGATCCTGCCGGTCATCGCGTTGGCCATCCCGATCTCCGCCCCGCTCGCTCAGGTGCTGTGCCGAAGCCTCGACGAGGTGTCGACCCGGCCCTTCGTGCAGGTGGTGACCGCGAAGGGCGCGGGCCGGTCGTGGACGGTGCTGCGTCACACCGCGAAGAACGCGCTGCTGCCGACGCTCACGATCAGCGGCCTGATCTTCGGAGAGCTCATCGCCGGATCGGTCGTGATCGAGACCGTCTTCGGACGCAACGGCATCGGCCGGCTCATGAACGACGCCGTCGCCGGACAGGACCTCCCGGTGATCCAGGCGGTGGTGCTGCTGGCCGCCTTCGTGTTCGTCGTGGTCAACCTCGTCGTCGACCTTCTGTTCCCCGTGCTCGATCCGCGTCTGCGAACGACCCGTCGGTCCTCGTGGCGCAGCGCCGACCAGCCCGCGACCGCCGTTCCGATCGGAGCATCATGACAGCCATCGCGCTCCTCGATCCGTCTGCCGCTCCCGCCGACGCCGAGCCGGCAGCCCCCGAGCCCGCGCGCGAACCGCGCAGGCGCGCCCGTGCCCGCGCCCGTCTCCGCTGGTCGCCGACTCTCGTGGCGGCGTGGGCCATGGTCGCCATCGTGATCGCCTGGGCGATCATTCCCGCGCTTTTCACGCCGTACTCGCCGTACGATCCTGTTGCAGGCGCGCTGCAGCCGCCGAGCCTCGAGCACATCTTCGGCACCGACTCGGTCGGACGCGACCAGTTCGCGCGCGTGGTGTTCGGGGCGCGTGAGTCGCTGATGGGCGCCGCGCTCGCCGTCGGCGTCGGACTGGTCGTCGGCGTGCTGCTCGGGGCTGCGGCCGCCAGCCTCGGCGGGGTCACCGACGGGGTCGTCATGCGCGCGGTGGACGTGCTGCTGGCGATCCCAGGGCTGCTGCTCGCCCTGGTCGTCGTCGTGCTCCTGGGGACGGGGACGGCGAATGCGGCCATCGCGGTCGGAGTGGGAGCGATCGCAGGCTTCGCCAGACTCACGCGCTCCGAGGTGGTGCAGGTGCGGGGCACCGAGTACGTGGAGGCCGCCTACATGAGCGGTGGCACCTTCTCGTCGGTGCTGTTCCGGCATGTCCTCCCGAACTCGCTGCGACCCGTGATCGCGCTGCTCGCCCTGCAGTTCGGGGGCGCCATCCTTGCGCTGTCGACGCTCGGCTTCCTGGGCTACGGCGTCACGCCGCCCGAGCCGGAATGGGGCATGATCATCGCGCAGGGCCGCAACCTCCTGGGCGCCGCATGGTGGGTCACGGCACTTCCGGGTCTGGTGCTCCTGCTCGTCGTGCTCGCGACCAACCGCATCAGCCAGTCGCTCGGAGCCCGCCGATGACCGCGCTCGACGTCCGCGACCTCGCCGTCGCCTATGAGACGCGCCGTGGGCAGGTGCTCGCGGTCGACGGCATCGACATCCGCGTCGAACCCGGAGAGGCCGTCGCGCTCGTCGGCGAGACGGGATCCGGCAAGACCACGGCCGCCCTGACCGCGATCGGCCTGCTGCCCGCGGGTGCGGTGCGCCTGCGCGGCACGACGAGCGTGGGCGGGCAGGACATCACCGGCTGGTCGCCGCGCCGGCTGCAGCGCATCCTCGGTCGCGACATCGGGCTGATCCCGCAAGATCCCACGGCCTCGCTCGACCCGCTCAAGCCGGTGGGCTCGCAGATCGGCGAGGTGCTGCGCATCCACGGCGAGCGTGACAAGGCCGTGGTCGCCGCCGAGGTCGCCGCGCTGCTCGGTCGCGTCGGATTGAAGGATGCTGCGCGGTACGCGCGCGCCTATCCGCACGAGCTCTCGGGGGGTCAGCGCCAGCGTGTGCTCATCGCGGGCGCCATCGCCCTCCGACCGGGACTGATCGTCGCCGATGAGTCGACCAGCGCGCTCGACGTCACCGTGCAGCGTCGCGTGCTCGACCTGATCGACGATCTCCGGCGCGAGGACGGCGCCGGCATCCTCTTCGTCACCCACGACCTGGCCGTCGCGGCGGAACGCGCCGACAGGATCATCGTGCTGAAGGGCGGCCGCGTGCAGGACTCCGGGCCGGTGCACGTCGTCCTCGGACGCGACGCCGGCGCATACACCCAGGCGCTCGTCGCCAACGCGCCCGCGCTGCAGCCCGTGGTCTTCAGGCCCGAGCCCGTCGCGTCCGCCGCGCCGCCTGCCATCCGCGTCGCGGGGCTCGTCAAGCGTTTCCCGGGGCGCCAGGGGAGTCCCGATGTGCTTGCCGTGGACGACGTGTCATTCGCGGTCGCGCGCGGAACCACGCATGCCATCGTGGGGGAATCGGGGTCGGGCAAGTCGACGGTGGCGCGGATCGCGCTCGGCCTGGAGGCTGCGACCTCCGGAGAGGTCACCGTGGCCGGAACCACGGTCGCGGGGCTGCGCGGGCGATCGCTGCGCGACTTGCACCGGCGCGCTCAGCTGGTCTATCAGAGCCCCTACGCGTCGCTGAACCCGAGCCTGAGCATCCTCGAGACGGTGGCCGAGCCCCTGCGGCGGTTCGGCCTCGCCGGGCGCGCGGCGGCGCGGGCCCAGGCGGCCGCGCTCCTGGAGCGCGTGTCGCTGAAGCCCGAACTCCACGACCGGCGACCGCGGGAGCTCTCCGGAGGCCAGCGTCAGCGCGTGGCGATCGCCCGTGCGCTCGCGCCGCGGCCCGAGGTCGTCGTGCTCGACGAGCCCGTCTCGGCCCTGGACGTCACGGTCCAGGCCCAGATCCTGACGCTGCTGGACGAGCTGCAGCAGGAGTTCGGATTGACCTACCTGTTCATCTCGCACGATCTCGCGGTGGTGCGCCGGATCTCCGACACAGTGACGGTGCTCGCGCACGGCCGTGTGCAGGAGACCGGAACCACCGCAGACGTCTTCGAGCGTCCCGCCAGCGATTACACCCGGGTCCTGCTGGATGCCATCCCGCAGCCCGGCCTCACCATCTCCTGAGAGGACCCATGCCCGAGCTCTCCTTCTTCACCCGGCTCTTGGACGACGCGCCGGCGGCACGCCGCTACGCCGTGGCCACCGAACAGATCCAGCAGGCCGAGCGCGTGGGTCTTGACCGGGCCTGGGTGGCGCAGCACCACTTCCGCGCGGCAGAGGGAGGCTTGCCCTCACCGTTCGTCTTCCTCGCTCACGCCGCGGCCGCGACAGAGCGGATCCGACTGGGCACCGGCGTGGTGACCCTCACGCTCGAGGACCCCGTGCGGGTCGCCGAAGACGCCGTCGTGCTCGATCACCTCACGAACGGGCGGCTCGACCTCGGTCTGGGCAGCGGCGGCACCCCCACGTCGTTCGCGCCGTTCGGCCTGGAACCGGCAGACAAGGACCAGGCCTACACACGCAAGCTCGCGCGCCTTGTGGCCGCTCTC
Source organism: Microbacterium sp. (assembly GCA_031555515.1). Taxonomy (GTDB): domain Bacteria; phylum Actinomycetota; class Actinomycetes; order Actinomycetales; family Microbacteriaceae; genus Microbacterium. The sequence continues at coordinate 7,777 of JAVBUG010000382.1, forward strand.
GCGGGCGACGACGTGGGTGGGGGCAACGCGGTCTACCCCGACCCCGGCACCCTGGGCGAACGCGTGTGGCAGGCCACCTTCTCCGTGTCGGGGGGCGCGCGAGCCGGCCGTCACGGTCACGGGCTGCTGCTTTCGCGGACTCAGCCGAAGACGAAGGATCTCCCGTCGGGAAGCCTCGCCGATCTGCAGGAGCCCATCATCGACGCCTACCTCGCCGCGCTGCCGGCAGGCGCCACGCCGCGGATCACGGCATCGCGCACCGTCTTCGTCGCCGACGACCGCGATGAGGCCCGCGCGTTCGCCGAGAGCGGCCTCCGCCGCGTCGCCGAGGTCATGCGGTCCTTCGGGCGCGAGACGCCCGCAGACGACAGCCTGGACGCCCTGATCGCCGCCAGCGACACCCACGTCGGCACCGCCGAAGAGGTTGCGGCGTCGCTGGCGGCCGACCGTACGCTCTCCCGCGCCGACGAGGTCGCCTTCCAGGTGCACTCGGTCGACGCCCCGCACGAGCATGTGCTGCGGTCGATCGAGCTCTTCGCCACCGAGGTCGCGCCAGCCCTGGGCTGGGCGCCTCGACCCGCCGGTCTCATCCAAGGAGGAAACTGATGACCGACATCCCCGCCGACGTCCTCGACGCGGTCTCGGGCGTTTCGCCCGAAGTCGCGGCGCTGCGGCGACCCATCGCCCGCGAGCAGTCGCAGGCGAGCTTCGACGCGCTCTTCTCGCCGATTGACGACCGGGTATTCCCCCTTGCCGAGCGCTGGCTGATCGCCGCCTTCGCGACGCGGCTCACCGCCACCGACCGCACGGCCGCGTTCTATGCGCTCGGTGCCCGCGCCGCGACGCCCGAGGCCGCCGAGACGGTCGTCGACGAGGCC
>JAVBUG010000174.1:0-7104 GCA_031555515.1 Microbacterium sp.
AGCACTCGACGTGGTCGGCGGACGCCGCGCGTTCGTCGAGGGCGCCGAGCACCTCACCGAGATCCTCGGACTGCTCGACTGCGTGCAGGACGAAGGCCGGCACGCACTGCAGCGTGACCTCGACGAGGATGCCGAGCGCGCCGAGACCCAGGGCGACGGCCGGCACGAGGTCGGGGTTCTCGTCCTCGCTCACCGTGAAGAGGTCGCCGGATGCGGTCACGAGCGTCGCACCGACCACCTGGCCGGCGATGCCCGTGAACCGCTCCCCCGTGCCGTGCGTGCCGGTCGAGATGGCTCCCGCGATGGACTGGCGATCGATGTCGCCGAGGTTCTCCATCGCGAGCCCGAACGGCGCGAGGAGTGCCGGGATCTCGTGCAGGCGCGTGCCCGCGAGGAGCGTGACACGGGCGCGGTCGACGTCCACCGAGACCAGGCCGCTGAGATCGCGGAGCTCGAGGAGCGCGCCGGGCGCCACCGCGATGCCGGTGAAGCTGTGGCCGGCGCCGACCGCCTTGATCGGCATGTGCTGCGCCGCCGCCGCGACGACGGCGCGCTGCACGGCCGCGACGGTGCGGGGAAACTCCAGGCGCTGCGGCCGCACCGACTCCGTGCGGCCCCAGTTGCGCCACACGCCTCCGGGACGGGTCACAGGAACGCCTTGCCTTCGCCGCGGTAGGTCGCCACCTCCCCCACGCGGGTGTCGCCGTCGACCAGGCGATAGCGATCGACGCGCTCGGCGAGCTCGCCGCTCTTGGAGTGGCGGAACCACACCCGGTCGCCCACGCTCAGGTGTCGCGCGGCGTCGCCGCGCAGCGGCGTCTGCACCTCGCCGGCTCCCTCACGGGGCGCCATGCGCAGTCCCGCGGGCCACACGGCCCGGGGCTGGCGCGACTCGAGCGCAGGACCGGAGGCGATCCACCCGCCGCCGAGCACGGTCGCGACGTCGGGTGCCGGCTTGCGCACCACCTCCAGCGCGAAGGCCGCGGCCGGCGCGGGGTCGAAGGCGCGGTAGCCGTCGAAGAGGTGGCCCGCGAGCAGGCCGCTGCCGGCGGTGACCTCGGTCACGGCCTGATCGGATGCCGTGAGCTCGAGGGATCCGGTGCCGCCGCCGTTGACGAACTCGAGCGGGGCGATGTCGCGCAGCGACGCCACGATGGCGCCGCGGCGGTCGAGCAGCTCGGCCGCGGAGCGGCGCTGCATCCAGCGGATCATCGCATCGCCGGAGCCTGTCGCGTCGCCCTGGCCCGCGATCTGGGCCTCGTACATCATGAGGCCCACGAGGCGGAAGCCGGGGCGGGCGGCGATCGAACGCGCGAGCGCGGCCACCTCCGCCGCCTCGTGCACGGGCGAGCGGAGCACGCCGATGTGCCCGAGGCCGGGCGCGCGCCACGAGGCGTCGGCGTCGATCGCCACGCGGATCTCGGGCCGCGTGCCCGGTGCCGCGACAGCGTCGACCAGGTCGAGCTGGGCCAGGTCGTCGACCATCAGGGTGATGCGCGACGCCGCGGTCTCGTCGGCGGCCAGCGTCGCGATCGCGGCGCGGTCGGCCGTCGGGTACCCGAGCACGATGTCGTCCATCGTGTCGGCGAGCCACAGCGCCTCGGGAAGGGTGAACGCGAGGATTCCTTGGTAGCCGGGCAGGGCCAGGACCGCGTCGAGCACCTCGCGCACCCGCACCGACTTGCTCGCGACGCGGATCGGCACGCCGCCGGCGCGTACGACCAGGTCGAGCGCGTTGTACCGCAGCGCGTCGGCGTTGATGGCGGCGACCGGGCCGCTGATGTCGGCCACGGCATGGCTCATGGCGTCCCAGTAGGACGCGGGGTGGTCCCACGGCTTCGTCGCCGTGGGCGTGGACAGCACATCGAGACTCATACGGCTCGCTTCGGGTGCGTGCGCATCGCCCCAGCCTAGAGCGCTGGGAGCGGTTCCGATGACCGGCTGTGGAAGGTCGCCATCCGGTGCCTGGAACGGCTGATCGCGGCAGGATGAACCCTCCTATCCGTGCCGACGTGCCGCTCCTACACTGGCTCCGTGAACACCGGCCGATCGGAGACCGTGCAGAACATCCGCTTCGCGCGTTCGGCCGACGGCACGGGCATCGCCTACGCGGTCCATGGATCGGGGCCGCCGCTCCTCATCGACGCCTGCTGGCTGAGCCACCTCCAGTTCGATTGGCAGAGCCCCGTCTGGCGTCACTACCTGGAGGGTCTCGGCGACATCGCGACCGTCATCCGGTACGACGAGCGCGGCCACGGGCTGTCCGACCGGCACGTCACCGACCACGGTCTCCAGGCCCGCGTCGCCGATCTGGAAGCGGTCGCCGACGATGCCGGCTTCGACCGGTTCGCCCTCCTCGCGATGGCGCAGGGCGGTCCGGTCGCACTCGAGTACGCCGCCCGCCACCCCGAGCGTCTCACGCGGCTCGTGTTCTACGGCAGCTACGCGGGTGCGCACGGGGCCGCGACGCCGGAAGAGCTCGACATGTACGCGGCGTTCGAGGCGCTGATCAAGGTCGGGTGGGCGCGCCCCACTTCCGAGTTCCGGCGCGTCTTCAGCAGCATGATGATCCCCGGCGGCACCGAGGAGCAGATGCGGTGGCTCGACGACCTTCAGCGGGTCTCGGTCGACGCCGAGACGGCCATCAGCGCCCGGGCCGAGCGTCAGGTGACCGACGCGAGCGATCGCATGCGCGAGATCGACCTGCCGACGCTGGTCATCCACAGCCGCGGTGACCAGATGAACGATTTCCACCACGCCCGAGAACTCGCGGCGGGGATCCGCGGAGCGCGCCTCGTGGCGCTCGACAGCAGCAATCACATCGTGCTCGAGGACGAACCGGCGTGGCCGCACTTCCTCAGCGAGATAACTGACTTCATCGCCCCCGACCGCGCCGTCGGCTCTGCCGATCCGGCCGCGGCCGCGCCGTCGGCCGTCCTCTCCCCGCGAGAGCTCGACATCCTCCGGCTCGCGGCGGCCGGGCACGACAACGAAGGCATCGCCGGCGAGCTCGTGCTGTCGGTGCGCACCGTCGAGCGGCACCTTCAGAACGCCTACGCGAAGCTCGGTCTGCAGGGTCGCGCGGCACGGACGGCTGCCGTCGCCCGACTCCTCTCCCAGGGCTGACGACTACGCGCCAGCCGCCACGGCTTCGTGCACCCACGCGCCGCGGTTGCGCGTCGGCGCCGATGCGGGCGGGGATGCCGGATTCCTACGGTGGTGCCATCACCCAACCCATCCGGGAGGAACCATGTCGATGTTCACCGCAGACCACGCCATCACCGCGACCGAGGAGGACCGCGCACTGAAGACCAAGCACGCCGCCATGTGGGCGAGCGGCGACTACCCGGCGGTCGCCGACGAAGTCGTCGGCGACCTCGGCGGGATCCTGGTCGAAGCGCTCGATGTGCGCGCCGGCGAGCGCGTGCTCGACGTCGCGGCCGGCACGGGCACGTCGGCGATTCCGGCCGCGCTGCGCGGGGCCGACGTCGTCGCGACCGACCTGACGCCGCGACTGCTGGACATCGGGCGCGAATCAGCACCCGCGGACGTCGCCGTGCGCTGGCTCACGGCCGACGCCGAAGCGCTGCCCTTCGCGGACGCCGAATTCGATGTCGTCATGTCGAGCATCGGGGTGATGTTCGCTCCGCACCACCAGCAGTCCGCCGACGAACTCCTCCGGGTGGCCCGGCAGGGTGCACGCATCGGCGTGCTGAGCTGGACGCCCGACGGGTTCATCGGGCAGCTGTTCGCCGTCATGAAGCCGTACGCGCCGCCGGCGCCGGCCGGGGCGTCTCCGGCACCGCTGTGGGGGCTCGCCGATCACGTCGCCACGCTTTTCGGTGATCGTGTCACCGGCGTCCTGGCCAGCCAGCAGGTGCTCCGCGTGGATCGCTTCGCCGACGGCGCGGAGTTCCGCGACTTCATGAAGGGGAACTACGGGCCGACCATCTCCGTCTACGCCTTCAACGCCGCGGACCCCGCCAAGGTGGCGGCGCTGGATGCGGACATCGCCGCACTCGGCGACCGCTTCCTCCACCAAGGCGTGATGGGGTGGGAATACCTGCTCGTCACCGCACGCCGGGCCTGAGGCACGGGGCAGGATGGTGGTCGTTCCGTCAGTCCTTCGCCCTCGCGGCGCGCTCCTGCTCGACCTCGTCCTCGGCACCGTAGACCGCGATCGGCGGGGCACCCAGGAGCAGCGCGGTGAACTTCCACCACCACCCGCTCTTCGAGGTGCTCGGGGCGGCCTCGCCCTCCCGGTCCGTGCTGTGCTCGTTCATGCCGGGACCCTTTCGCCGGTTTTGCCCAGGTTAGCGGGCCTTCTTGGTGAACGCGAGGGTCGGGCGGGAGTACCCCCGGTGGGATTCGAACCCACACTTGGGCGAGTTTAAGTCGCCTGCCTCTGCCGTTGGGCTACGGGGGCGGGTCGCGTGCCGCCGGGAACGCGAATGCCGCAGGCTCATCTTCTCAGACGAGCCTGCGGCATCCGGCGTTCGACGTCAGTTCGCGGCGACCTTCTCGGCGTCGGCCGCGGCCTTCGCCGGAGCCTTGCGCGCGGGCGCCTTCTTGGCCGGCGCGGCTGCCGGAGCAGCCTTGTCGGCGGGCGCCTCGACCGGCTGCGGCGGCCGCGGGCGCGCGGCGAACTCTTCGAACACGTAACGCGGGTTCTGGACGGTCGACAGGTTGACCATGTCGCGGCCGAGCCAGAAGTTGTTCCACCAGCCCCACAGCACGCGCCACTTGCGCTCCCACGACGGCATCGCCAGGCCGTGGTAGCCGCGGTGGGCGAGCCACGCGATCCAGCCCTTGAGGGCGATGTTGCCGGACTGGAACACGCCGACCCAGAGGCCGAGGCCCGCGACCGCGCCCAGGTTCTTGTGGATGTACTGACGGGGCACCTCGCCGCGGAGCACCGCGACGAGGTTCTTCGCGAGGAGCTTCGCCTGACGCACGGCGTGCTGGGCGTTGGGCACGCAGTAGCCGCCCACGCCGCCGCCGGTGAGGTCGGGCACGGCCGAGACGTCGCCGGCGGCCCAGGCGCCCTCGACGACCTCGTCCTCGGTGCCGACACGGAGGTCGGCGCGGGTGCGGATGCGACCGCGCTCCTCGACGGGCAGGTCGCCGCCGCGCACCACGGTCGGGTTCGCCATGACACCGGCGGTCCAGATGATGAGGTCGCTCGGGATCGTCTCGCCGGTCGACAGCTCGATGTTGCCGCCGACGGCGCCGGTCACCTGCGTGTCGAGGTGCACCGAGGCGCCGCGCTTCGCGAGGTTCTTCAGCACCCACTCGCTCGTCTTCAGCGAGACCTCGGGCATGATGCGGCCCATCGCCTCGATGAGGTGGAAGTGCGTGTCGTCGAACGTGAGCTGCGGGTAGCTCTTGACCAGCGACGAGGCGAGCGAGCGCAGCTCGGCGAACACCTCGATGCCGGCGAAGCCGCCACCGACGACGACGACGGTGAGCAGGCGGTCACGCTCGGGACCGGCCGGCAGGGTCGACGCCTTGTCGAAGTTCGACATCAGCTTGTCGCGGATCGCGACCGCCTCTTCGATCGTCTTCAGGCCGATCGCGTTGTCGGCGATGCCGGGGATCGGGAAGGTGCGCGAGACGGCGCCGGCGGTCACCACGATCTGGTCGTAGGCGAGCTCGTACGGCTCACCCGCGATCGGGGTGATGGTGGCGACCTTGTTCGCGTGGTTGATGCCGGTCACTTTGGCGGCGACGACGTTCGTCTTCTTGAGGTGACGACGCAGCGCCACGACGGAGTGGCGGGCCTCGATCGAGCCGGCGGCGACCTCGGGGAGGAACGGCTGGTAGGTCATGTAGGGCAGCGGGTCGACGATCGTCACTTCCGCTTCGCCCTTGCGCAGATGCTTCTCGAGCTTCCAGGCCGTGTAGAAGCCTGCGTATCCGCCACCGACGATGAGGATCTTGGGCACGGTGTTGGTCACGGTTTGGAGTACTCCTCCTGTGTCAGCGGCTCGGCGCGCGGGACGCCAATCGGATGCGTCGGACAGCAGCGGTGACGCCGAGCGCCACCAGTATAGCCGCCGCCGTGGCCAGCAGGAGCGGGACGGTGCCATAGATGACGGTGTCCCGATCGGGAAGGAGAGGCGATGCGGCGCGCGTCGCGGGATCGGCGTCGGGCAGGGGCGCGACCTCCACCGGCGCGGCCGGCTCGTCGGGCAGCGGCGCGACCGGAGCGCGGCGGTACAGGCGCACCCAGTCCTCGAGACTGCCCATCGGGTTCGCGGTCACACTCGGGATGCTCGCCGAGACGGCGGCCGCAGCATCCACCAGTCCATAGCCGTAGAGCACGTCCGGCACAGCTGTCGCACCCGCCGCCGGGCGCGCGGTCTTGATGATGCGGTTGATGACGTTGTTCGCGTCGAGGTCGGGGTGCGCCGCACGCACGAGCGCTGCGATTCCGGCCACGATCGGGGCGGCGCCGCTCGTGCCGTCCCACGAGACGAGCGTCGAGTCGGCCGAGACGCCGACGAGCTCTTCACTCGGAGCCGAGACGCCGATGGTGATGCCCTGCGTCGACGCGTCGACGCTCGCCTTGCCGGACCGGTCGACGCCGCCGACCGTCAGCACGCCCGGGATCGTCGCGGGAGCACCCACGCGCGTGGTGCCGCTGCCCCGGTTGCCCGCGGCCACGACGATGACGACGTCGTGCTCGAAGGCGTACAGGAACGCGTCGTCCCAGCTCTCGGGCCAGTCCGGAACGTTCGTCGTCAGAGACATGTTGATGACATCCGCGCCGTTGTCGACCGACCACCGGATCGCGTCGGCGATCTGCTCGGAGAACGGACGCTGCGCCGAGGACCCGAACGCGACCGACACCGACAGCAGCTGCGCCTCGGGCGCGACACCGATCATGCCGGTGTCCGGGCCGGTGCCCCGGCCCGCGGCGAGGGAGGCGACCCAGCTGCCGTGGTCCTTGTCGACGGCTCCGACAGGCGTCCGTCCGTCGGGTGAGCCCGCACCCGAGACATCCGTGCCGCCGGCGACCGCGCCGGCGAACGCGACAGGCCCGCGGCCGATCCCGGTGTCGATGACCGCGATCTTCACTCCGGCGCCGCGCGTGGTCTCCCA
>JAVBUG010000062.1:0-16068 GCA_031555515.1 Microbacterium sp.
GACGAACTCCACCCGGACCGACACTCAGACGTACGTCGCGCAATGGTGGCAGTGGGCGCCGATCCTCGCGTGGAACGAGGTCGCCCGACAGCTGATCGTCGCCGACGGGCTGACCGCCACCGACGCCGCTCGGCTGCTCGCGCTGCAGAACCTGAGCGGTGCCGACGCCTTGATCACCTGCTGGGCGGACAAGTACTACTACGACTTCTGGCGGCCGTGGAACGCGATTCCGCGCGCCGGCGAAGACGGCAACAGCGGGACCACCGCCGAACCCGGCTGGACGGCGCTCCTCACGGCTCCGTACCCCGAACACCCGTCAGGACACAACTGCAACGACGGGGCCCACGCCGCCATCCTCCGGATGTTCTTCGGCGATGTGATCGCGGGCGGCTTCCAGATGACGAGCACCTCGGTGTTCCTGCCGGCCGGCGCGCCGCGAGTGCGGACGTTCCAGACGCTCTCGCAGCCCCTGTCGGAACTGATCGACGCCCGCATCTGGGCCGGTCTGCACTTCCACCACGCGGACGTGCAGGGCCAGCTGCTCGGCCTGAACGTGGCGCAGTACGGCGCTGCCCACCACCTCCAGGCGGTAGGCCGCTGACCGACGCGGCAGGCAACCCGGAGGGCGGGGCCGAAGGGGCCCGCCCTCCGGCTTGCGCCCGCGTCGCCCGCGTGCCAGGCTTGCCCGCGATCGTGATCCGACCGAGGAGGTGAGACCCATGCACGCACGTTCCACATGGGGTGCTCCCCCGACGCGCACGATCCCGCGGCCGAGCTAGCCGCACCCGGGAGCGCCCGACCCGCGATCGCGAAAGGCGACTCCCATGAACTCCGCTTCCACCCCCCACCCCGTGTCCGGTCGAGCACTCGTGCTCGGCGGCGGCGGATCTGCCGGCAACGCCTGGCTGATCGGCGTCGTCGCTGGCCTCGCTGACGCCGGCCTCGACGTCACCGACGCCGACCTCGTCATCGGCACCTCGGCTGGATCCACCGCCGCCGCTCAGCTCGCGAGCTCCGGCGCCGCCGACCTGTACGCCGCGACCATCGGGCCACCCGTGTCACGGGCCGGCGCGCCCGGCCCCGACCGCCCCCGCACCGGGCCGAAGCTGCAGACGCAACACCTGGATCGCATGAAGACGCTCATCGCCGCCTCGACGGGCCCCGCCGACTGGCGCCGGAGGACGGGCGCGGCATTCGAGACGGATGCTGCGCCCCTCACGTCTGCGCAATGGCGGGCGACCGTCGCGGCACGCCTCGCCTCTGCGCAATGGCCTCCGCGGCGCCTCCTCATCACCGCCGTCGACGCACGCACCGGCGAACCCGTCGTGTTCGACCGCGGCAGCGGGATCGACCTGGTGGACGCCGTCGCTTCGAGCTGCGCCGGCGGCTTCGCCTATGGCGTCGGCGATGCGCGATACATCGACGGGGGCTACCGCTCGAATGCCGACAACGCCGACCTGGCAGCCGGTCACGAGCGCGTGCTGGTGCTCTCGCCGCTCGGCGGGCGATCCTTCACCCCGGTCGAGTGGGGCACGCACCTCGCCACGCAGGTGGACGGACTGCGAGCGCAGGGCAGCAGCGTCGAGACGATCTTCCCCGACAGCGACTCGCTCACGGCGTTCGGCGACAACATGATGAATCCGGCGACCCGTCCGCCCGCCGCGCGGGCCGGGTACGAGCAGGGCCGCGCGCTGGCCGGTGGGCTCGCGGAGTTCTGGCGCGTCAGTTAGCCACCACGTAGCGGGGCAGGTCCAGCACCCCCGCGCGCGCTGCGTCGACAGCGGCACGCACGGCGCCCACCGACACGATGTCGGCACCCAGTTCGGACGCCACGATCTCGGGTGCCGGCAGGTCGAGCTCCTTGGGCAACGCGGCGAGCGCGGCCTCGATCACCGGTGCGGCGCCCGCGGCGACGGCACCGGACACGATGATGCGCCGGGAGTCGAAGAGGCTCCCCAGTACCCCCGCGATGACGGCGAGCGTCTCGCCCACCTGTCGTGCGATGATCAGCGCCCCTTCGTCGCCCTGCACGGCGAGGGTCAGCACCGTCTTGCCGTCGATCTCTGCCTGGTCGAGCTCGCGAAGCGCGCTCGAGGCGGGGAGGGACCCCTTCGCCAGCGCGCGACGCGCCAGCTCCGCCGCCCGGTACCCGAGTCCCCACGCGCCTTCGACACCCGCGACGTGATCGAAGGCGACCATCTCCGCGGCCCCGCCATGCGCGCCGCGAAGCAGGGCCCCGTCGACCCAGACCCCCGCACCGAGGCGGTCCCCCGCCAGCAGGGTCACGAAGTCGTCGTACCCCACCGCGGCTCCGACAGCGCGCTCGGCCACCGCCGCGAGCGACGCGTCGTTCTCGACGCGCACGATGGGAGCCCACTCGCCGAAAAGGTCACGCAACGACGGGTTCATCCGACGCCAGAAGTCGTCGCGGTGCGGGGGCGACGAGCCGAATCGGTCGACGGGCGCCGGCACCCCGACGCACAGCGCGGTGACGTCCGCGCGGCTCACTCCCGCTGCCGCCAGGGCGTCGTCGACCACGCGTACGGCATCGCGACGCCGGTCTTCCGCGGAGTCCTGAGACGCATCCGCCGTCAGATGGCGCACCGCCCGGGTGTCACCTCGCAGGTCCGCGACGGTGGCGGTGAGGCGTCCGCGGCCGGCGTCCACCCCGACCACGAATCCGGCGTCGGCACGAAAGGCGAACCGGCGAGCCGGCCGCCCCTTCTGGTACTCCCCCACGGCGCGCGCGTTCGGCAACTCGGCCAGCACGCCGCGCTCCACGAGTTCGTCGATGACGTCGATGGCCGTCGACCGGGTGAGCCCGACGTTCTCGATCACCTCGGAGGCTGTGAGCGCGTCAGCGTCCCAGGCGAAGCCGAGAACGGCATCGAGACTCGCACGACGAAGTGCAGTCGGGGTGAGCAGGGATTGTGACATCGGGGTCTTGACCTTTCACGCGTTCCTCTGCATTATGGTCCACACCTAGTTGATTCGGCGACTAAATCTACTCTTCGAACCAACAGTTCCCGCAACCTACGGAATAAGGACAACGTCGTGCCTGCAGCATCCGTCTTCCTCCGCCGCGCGAGCGCGACAGCTCTCGCGCTCGCCGTCATCGGCACCTCGCTGGCCGCCTGCTCGAGTGCAGAGACCGGGCCCGCCGAAGTGAGGTTCCACCTCAGCAAGCCCGAAGCGATCCCCTACTTCCGCGATCTCATCGAGGAGTACAACGCGAGCCAGGACGAGGTCGAAGTCGTCTTCGACACCTCGTCGAACCTGCAGGCGGGCTTCCTCCGCGGCAACCCGCCCGACCTCGGGCTGCTCAACTACAACATGGAGATGGCCCGCTTCATGGAGCGCGGCGCGCTCAGCGACCTGAGCGACATGCCCGAGGCCGACCGCATCCTCCCCGAGGTGCAGGCTCTGGTCGATCAATATGCCACCTACCCCGGACGCACGAGCGTGCTCCCGTACTCGGTGATGGCGGCCTCCGTCATCTACAACAAGCAGATCTTCGCAGAGCAGGGCCTCGAGGTCCCCACGACGTGGGACGAGCTCCTCGAGGTCTGCGAGGCGCTCGAGGCCGCGGGCATCACGCCGTTCTACGCCACCTTCAAAGACCCGTGGACCGTCGGCCAGGGCTGGTTCGACTACGCCGTCGGCGGCGAGGTCGACGTCGCCTCGTTCTACGACGAGATGAACGAGCTCGGCACCGAGGTCGGCCCGGACTCGCCGGTGTCGTTCGAGAAGACCCTCGCCGAGCCGGTCGAGCGGATGACGCAGCTCACGAGCGAATACACGAACACGGATGCTGCGAGTCGAGGTTACGGCGACGGCAACCTCGCCTTCGCCAAGGAAGAGGCGGCGATGTACCTGCAGGGGCCATGGGCGTTCGGCGAGATCGACAAGACGAACCCCGACCTCGACCTCGGTACGTTCCCACTGCCGATGACCGACGACCCCGACGACAACAGGGTGAGGGTCAACATCGACCTCGCTGCGTGGATCCCCGAGGCATCCGATCAGAAGGAGGGTGCGCGCGACTTCCTGAGCTACCTGTTCCGCAAGGACGTGATGGACGAGTACAACGCCGCGTTCCTCGGCTACGGCACCACCACCGACTCCGCGCCGGTGACCGACGAGCGGATCCTCGGCATGAAGGAGTACTACGACTCGGCCAAGTTCTATCAGGGCGCGTCGAAGGCGATCCCGCTCACCATCCCCACCGACAACTACATGCAAGGCATCGTGACCGGATCCGACGTCGAGAACACGCTGCGCGTGATGGACGCCGACTGGGCCCGGCTGGCGCTGCGCCAGTAGCGCGAGACGAAGGGAACGAAACTCATGGCAACCACCACGGCTACCCTGACGGTGCCGAAGACGGGTCGGCGCACCGGCGCGGCGACGATGCCGCGCACGCGCCGGCGAGTGGAAGGGGTCTACTACCTCTTCCTCCTCCCCGCACTCATCCTGTTCACGCTCGCGATCACCATTCCGGCGATCATCGGGATCTTCTTCAGCTTCACAGACTCGATCGGGTTCGGCGACTGGGAGTTCGTCGGCCTCATCAACTACGTCGCGGTCTTCACCGATCCGGCCATCCTGCAGAGCTACCTGTTCACGTTCGGCTTCGCGGCGGTGACCGTCATCGTCGTGAACGTGCTGGCGTTCCTGCTCGCGGTCGGGCTCGTCTCCCGGGTGCGGCTGAAGACGGGCCTGCGGGCGATCTTCGTGATCCCGATGGTGATCTCGGGCATCATCATCGCCTACGTCTTCAACTTCCTGTTCTCGAACTCGGTGCCCGCCCTCGGGCAGGCGTGGGGCATCCCGTGGCTCAGCGAGAGCATCCTCGCGAACCCCGACCTCGCGTGGGTCGCGATCGTCATCGTCACCGCGTGGCAGGCGATCCCCGGCACGCTCCTGATCTACATCGCAGGACTTCTCTCGATCCCGGGCGACGTGTACGAAGCAGCCGACATCGACGGCGCCGGCAAGACGCAGCAGCTGCTGCGGATCACCCTGCCGCTGGTCGCCGGGTACGTCGTGATCAACGTCATCCTCGGCTTCAAGAACTTCCTCAACGCCTACGACATCATCGTCGGCCTCACCAACGGCGGTCCCGGCACCGCCACCCGCAGCATCGCGATGACGATCTTCACGGGCTTCTCGGGCGGCGACTACGCCTACCAGATGGCCAACGCGACGATCTTCTTCGTCATCGCGCTGATCCTCTCGCTCCTCCAACTCCGGCTCACTCGCGGAAGGAACGTGTTCTGATGACCACGCAAGCCGCCCTCGCCATCGAGGACCTCAACGCCGAGCGTGTGCTCGACGGCGACTCCGCGCGCAAGCCCGCCCGCTCGCGCTTCGCGATGGAGCGCGTGAACTGGCCCGGCACCATCGTGCTGGTCCTGTGCGCCGTCACCGTGCTGATCCCGCTGTACGTCACGATCTCGATGGCGTTCAAGACGCAAGGTCAGGCCGTCGACGGCAACGCGTTCTCGCTTCCCGCGCCGTGGAGCATCGACGGGTTCGTCGCGGCATGGGAGCTGACGAACTTTCCGCGGGCGTTCACGATCTCGCTGCTCGTGACGGCGTTCTCGGTCGCCGGCACGATCGTCCTCGCAGCGCTCGCGTCGTTCGCCATCTCACGCAACTGGGACCGCAAGCTCTTCCGCTACTCGTTCTACTACCTGCTCGCGGCGATCTTCCTGCCGTTCCCGGTGGTCGCGCTCCCTCAGATCCAGCTGACCGGCCTCGCCGGCCTCGACAACCCGGTGGGTGTGACGATCCTGCACATCATGTTCCAGCTGAGCTTCAGCATCCTGCTGTTCACCGCGTTCCTGCGCTCGATCCCCGGAGAGCTCGAAGAGAGCGCCCGCATCGACGGGGCGACCACCTGGCAGACGTTCTGGCGGCTCATCTTCCCGCTTCTCGCGCCCATGAGTGCAACTGTCGGGATCTTCGCGTTCCTGGCATCGTGGAATGACTTCATGATGCCGTCGCTCATCATCTCCGACCCGGCATCGCAGACGCTGCCGGTCGTCCAGAACATCTTCCAGACCCAGTTCAGCAACAACTACAACGTGTCGTTCGCCTCGTATCTCATGGCGATGGCCCCCGCGATCGTCGTCTACCTGTTCTCCCAGCGATGGGTCATGGAAGGCGTCACCCAAGGAGCCGTCAAGGGCTGAGGCCGCGGCATCCGTCATTCACCGAACGAATCACCCCGAAAGGAAAGCGTCCCCGTGACGACTGTGCAGCCCGCACCCTCCCCCTCCGACCAGCACGACCTCGAACTGCCCGCGTGGTGGCGTCAGGCCGTTGTCTACCAGGTGTATCCGCGGAGCTTCGCGGACGCCGACGGCGACGGCATCGGCGACCTCCGGGGCATCACCTCCCGCGTGCCGTACCTGAAGGAACTCGGGATCGACGCCGTCTGGCTGAGCCCGTTCTACCCGTCTGCGCTCGCGGACGGCGGCTACGACGTCGCCGACTACCGCGACGTCGACCCGCGGCTGGGCACTCTCGACGACTTCGACGAGCTCCTCGCCGCACTCCACGGTGCGGGGATCAGGGTCGTCGTCGACATCGTGCCGAACCACACGTCGGATCAGCACGCCTGGTTCCAGGAGGCGCTCGCCGCCGGGCGCGGCTCGGCCGCTCGTGCGCGATACATCTTCCGCGACGGGTCCGGGCCCGACGGCTCCGAGCCGCCGGCGGACTGGGTGTCGGTCTTCGGCGGACCGGCGTGGGAGCGCGTGGCCGACGGGCAGTGGTACTTCCACAACTTCGCGGTCGAGCAGCCCGACCTCGACTGGTCGAACCCCGAGGTGCGCGCCGACTTCGTCAAGACCCTGCGGTTCTGGAGCGACCGCGGTGTCGACGGCTTCCGCATCGACGTCGCCCACATGCTCACGAAGGACTTCGTCGATCCGCTCCCGTCCCAGGCGGCGCTCGATGCGATGCCCCGGGACGGGAACCACCCGATGATCGACCGCGACGACGTGCACGACGTCTACGCCGAGTGGCGCGAGGTGTTCGACTCGTACGATCCGCCGCGCACCGCCGTCGCCGAGGCGTGGGTCGAGCCGTCGCGCATCCCGCTCTACGCGAGCTCCGAGAGCCTGGGGCAGGCATTCAACTTCGATCTCCTCGAGGCCGACTTCGATCCGGCCCAGTTCCGCCGGATCGTCGGCGACAACCTCGACCTCGCGGCCATCTCGGGCTCGTCCACGACATGGGTGCTGTCGAACCACGACGTCGTCCGTCACGCCACCCGATACGGCCTGCCCGACGTCGAGCGCGACGCGTTCGGACGCCCCACCCGCAAGCACGGCAACGAATGGCTGCTGTCGGGCGGCACGGACCCCGCCCTCGACAGGGCGCGCGGACTCCGTCGCGCGCGGGCGGCGACGCTCTTCGTGCTGGGACTCCCCGGCTCGGCGTATGTCTACCAAGGCGAGGAACTGGGCCTGCACGAAGTGGCCGCGATCTCCGACGCCGACCGCCAGGACCCGACCTTCTTCCGCAGCCCCGGCGCGGACATCGGACGGGACGGATGCCGCGTCCCGCTGCCGTGGTCGGATTCGGGGTCTTCGTACGGCTTCGGTGACGGCGGCGCGCACCTGCCGCAGCCGGCGTGGTTCGCGGAGTCCGCGGTCTCGGTGGAGGACGCCGATCCCGCCTCGACGCTCTCGCTGTACCGCGACGCGCTGGCGCTGCGCCACGGGCTGCAGACCGGGGAGACGCTGGAGTGGATCGGAACCGGCCGCGAGGACGTGCTGGCCTTCCGCCACCCCAACGGCTGGACGGTGATCACGAACTTCGGGACCGAGCCGTTCGAGCTGCCGGCGGGATCACAGGTCTCGCTGTCGAGCGCACCGCTCGACGGGCGCCGCCTGCCGGGTGAGGCCACGGCCTGGGTCGCGGGGTGACCTCCTCCACGTGACAGAAAAGCCCCGGTCCCCGCGATTTCTCGCGGGGACCGGGGCTCCAACTCTGTGGTGACAGCGGTTGTGGAGATGGGGGGAATCGAAACCTCCCCTGGCCCAATTGCGGCGCCGCGGAATCACGCGGAAGTCGCTGGGAAATCCCAGATGAGGCGGCGAGAGCATCGGTCGGTGAGTTGCCAACGTAATTCCACGGAAGCCAACGGTTGACCACGAAAGGTGGTCAGAATGTTGTCACCCCCACACCCCTCCCGTTCCGTTCGGAGGGCTTAGGGTTTGGGCCTATCCGCCCCTGCATCCGGCCTCTGTTTCGGCAATCGCGGAAGGCGTACCCTCACCCCCATGATGGACAAGGTGCGGACAAAACGGGGTACAGATCGCACGCCCCGGCGGCACGCCGATGACATGCAACGCGCCAGTGAGGCGTGGCACCTGCGGGTGATCGGGCGGACGTGGCAGCAGATCGCCGATGAGTGCGGCTATGCGAATCCGAGCAACGCGCACCGTGCGGTCATGAGGTTCGCGGGAACCGTGCCGGACCCGGCGCCGGACGAGCTGCGCCGATTGTGGCGCCACCGGATGGAGCTTCTGTGGAGCCTGGCGGTGCGGGACGCGACGAAGGCACGCCCGGGCGCACTGCGCGCGGGCGTCGCGATCGCGGACCGGGCGGCGAAGCTCGGAGGCCTCGACGTTCCACAGGCTCACATTCTCGTGACCCCGACAGAAACTCAGTACCAGATGCTCGTGGAGCGCATCCTCGGCGCGGGCGCGCACACGGTCGACACCGAGCACGACGTACTGGAGCTGCCTGTGCCGGAGAGCGGACCGCTTACCGGCACCGTGAATCACGCGGCGGCGGGCTCCAGCGCGTCCTCCAATCCGTCGACGTCGGCGACGTCATAGAAGGCGATCGGCATCCCTGGGCCCCAGGCGGCGAAGAAGTCCAGCCCGGTATTCGCGTACAAGCGGATGCTGGCCATCCCTGGCAATCCCGAGGTAGGGCCGACGTCCGCCCCGAAAACGACATCGAGATGGGAATCGTTGCCGTGTCGTGTCACGACTTCGGGGGACGCTTTGAGCGCGATCTCTCGCGAGCCGTAGGGATCTACGACTATCGCGCGCCGATCTGTAAGGAAGTACCGCGTTCGGCGCTTCACCGCCACCTTGACGAAGAATCGCCCAATCACTAGATAGAGACCGAGAACAATAAACACGAGACCGAAGAGCCAGGCGAAACGGGGAGCGTTCGACGAGCTTGCAACGGCCACGGTCCAGAACAGGGCGAAGCCAAGAACAACGATGCTGAATGGCACGAAGAAGGAATCGGCTCGCGTGAAGTGGACCCGGACGTCGGGGCTGCCCTGCCACCGTATGAACTCGTCCTTGCGAAGGCGGGGAACCGTTGTCATGCGTGAATCGTGACACACCACGACCCGGCGTCTCGCGATTTCCACAAGCGGCGGTGGGCTCACCAGTGCGAGGGCGCCACCGCCGCGCGCTGCGCCAGCACCTCCGCAAGCTGCCGACTCATCTCGTCCGGAGCGCCGGTACCTCACGCACGACGAGGTCGCAGCCGTGGCGGAGAAATGCCCGACCCCGGGAACGCGCGCGCTCGTGCTCGTCCTCGCGTACACCGGCCTCCGCTGGGGTGAGGCCGTCGGGCTACGCGTGCGAGATCTCCAGATGCTGCGCCGCCGGATCAACGTGACACGCAACGCCGTGGAGGTTGACGGGGTGATCGAGATCGGCACCCCGAAGACGCACGAGAAGCGCTCGGTGCCGTTCCCCTCATTCCTTGACCTGCCCCTGGCGGAGCTGTGCGAGGGGAAGCGTCCCGACGATCTCGTCTTCGTTGATCCGATCACCGGCGCCGGGTTCGTTCGTCGACCGAAGACAAGCGAAGGGGAAACGTCGTGGTACCTGCGCGCGCTCGTTGACGCGGGCGTGGAACGCCTCACCCCGCATGACCTGCGGCACACCGCGGCGTCGCTGGCGATCTCCGCCGGGGCGCATGTGAAGGCGGTGCAGCGGATGCTCGGGCACGCGTCGGCAGCCATGACTCTGGACACGTACGCGGACCTGTTCGACGACGACCTGGACGCCGTCGCGCAGCGCCTTGACGAGGCAGCTCGCGGGGCGAACGTTGTCAAAATGTGGTCACGGAGCGCCGGGGAGCGCTGACAGCAGCAAAGCGAAAGCCCCGCGTTCCCGGTGTTTCCAAGGGTTCGCGGGGCTTTCACGTGGTGACAGCGGCTGTGGAGATGGGGGGAATCGAACCCCCGTCCATCGCTGGGATACTGCGGATTCTCCGGGCGCAGTCTGTGCGAGCGTTCTCCTCGGCTCCGACCTTTGTCACAGACACCTAAGTCGACAAGCCCATCCTGAAAAGAGTCCCGCGTGACGCTCAGGCGACGTCACGCAGCAAGATCCCTAGATGACGCCAATACCCGTGACGGGATCAGTCACGGATTGACGGACTCGGGCTCGCTGCTCAGGCAGCGAGGGCGAAGTCGGACTGCTTCTTTTCGGCAGTTATTGGTTTGCAGGGGGCGTTCACGAGATAACCCTGCATCCTCGGCCCGCTTCTCGCAGATTCACAGGCGATGTCGAAACCGATCATCCCCGTGGTGTCCTTCTTGCGAAGGGCCGCTGTCACACTGTGGAGTTGCCAACACTCGGGCGCCGAAGCATCCGAGCACATCAGAATACAACGGATGCCGCGTCCTCGCCATTCCCGCACACCAGCCGGGGCGCAGCATCCTTTGCTTAGCATGTAAGGGTGACCTCACCTCGTGCCCCGCGCCCGCAGACCACCCTCTTCGTGACCGGGAGCACGTGGCTCTCACCCGACCTCGTGCGGGTGACGCTCGCAGGCGACGAGTTCGCCGACTTCGTGGACCGGCCCGAGACCGACAAGTACGCCAAGCTGTACTTCCCGCCGGCCGGCAGCACGCTCGAGCCGCCCTACGACCTCGCAGCGCTGCGCGACACGCTGCCGTTCGACGAGCTGCCGACGATCCGCACCTACACGATCCGCCACGTGGACGGCGCTGCGGGAACGATCGACATCGACTTCGTCGTGCACGGCGACACGGGCGTCGCTGGGCCCTGGGCCGCGAACGCGAAGCCGGGCGATCGGCTGACGATGTCGTCGCCCGGCGGGGGCTACTCCCCCGACCTCACCGCGGAGCACCACATGCTGATCGGAGATGAGTCGGCGATCCCGGCGATCTGGTCGGCGCTCGAGTCGCTGCCCGCGCAGGCGGCGGTCACGACGATCATCGAGACGCGTTCCGCGGCGCACCGCGTGGAGGCGCCGTCGGGCGCCGTCGTGCAGTGGGTCGACGAGGACCACGACGCTCCCGGCGCCCGGCTCGTCGCGGCGGTGGATGCTGCGGCCTGGCCGATCGGCCGCGTGCAGGTCTTCGCGCACGGGGAGCGCGGGGCGATGAAGGCGCTTCGCCCGCTGCTGCTCGCGCGGGGCGTCGCACGCGCCGACCTGTCGCTGTCGGCGTACTGGGCGTACGGACGCACGGAGGATGTGTTCCAGGCCGAGAAGCGCCTTCCGGTCGGGCAGATCTTCCCCGAGTGACCGACCGCGGACGGGTTAGGGTCTGAGCATGAGCGACGTCGTCATCACCGTCCGCGGGGAGCACGAGACCCGCATCGCCCCCGAGCGCGCTATCGCGCACCTCACCATCCGTGCTGAAGGACCGGAACGCGGCGCCGTCGTCGAACGCATGGCGGCGCTCACCGAACCCGTGCGCGACGACCTCGCGTCACGGAAGTCGACCGGCACCGTGACCGAGTGGACGAGCCAGCGCGTGTCGGTGTGGTCGGAGCGTCCGTGGAACAACGAGGGCAAGCGCCTCGCACCCGTGCATTACGCCACCGTCGACTTCTCGGTGACGTTCACGGACTTCGCCGTGCTGTCGTGGTGGGCCGGCGAGGTCGCCGAGCGCGACGGAGTGCAGCTCGGCTGGATCGAGTGGAAGCTCACGCCCGAGACACGCGCGAAGGTGGAGCGGGATGTCGCGACCGAGGCCGTCGGTGTCGCCGTCGCGCGCGCGACCGCCTACGCCGGAGCCCTCGGCCTCGCGAACGTCACCCCGGTCGAGCTCGCCGACGTGGGGCTGCTGACGCAGCCGGGCGCCCCTGAGATGGCGCCCGCGCCGCGCATGCTGATGGCGAAGGCATCGTTCGCCTCGGACGCGTCTGGCGGAGGCCCCGCGGTGCAGCTCCAACCCGAAGACATCGTGATCTCGGCCGCTGTCGAGGCCCGGTTCGCCGCCCGATGACGCCTGCCGAGCCCACGGACGAGCCCCGTTCCACTGTCACTGCGGGTTTGGGGCGCAGTCTCTCCGTTGGGGCGGAGAATCTCCGGCCCAACGGCGAGACTGCGCCCCGAACCCCGTCCGTGCCGCGTCCGGGCCCGGTGGTCGCGCGAGACGGCATCGCCGACCGCCTGTCGCGCATGATCCAGCTGCCGACGGTGTCGGCGGAGCGCGCCGAGCGCGGGCAGGCGCCGTTCGACGCGTTCGCGGACCTGCTCGTGGAGCTCTACCCGCTCGTCCACGCCCACCTCGAGCGCGAGCGCATCGGCGAGCTGGGGATCCTGTACCGGTGGCGCGGACGGGTTGCAGAGCAGCCGACGGTGCTGATGGCGCACTTCGACGTCGTCCCCGTCGACGAGAGCGACGCCTGGACCCACCCGCCGTTCGAAGGGCGCATCGAGCGCGGCTGGGTGTACGGCCGCGGCGCGCTCGACGACAAGGGGCCGCTCGTCGTCGTGATGGACGCGGTCGAGAACCTGCTCGCTGCGGGCTTCACGCCCGCCCGCGACGTGTACCTCTCGTTCGGCGGCGACGAGGAGACCTTCGGCGGAGCGGCGCGCATGATCGCCGAGACGCTCCGGAACCGCGGCATCGCGCCGTGGCTCGTGCTCGACGAAGGCGGCGCTGTCGTCGACGCACCGCTGCCCTTCGTCCGCGGAAGCGCGGCCATGGTCGGCGTCGGCGAGAAGGGCGTGCTCACCCTCCGGCTGAGCGCCCGGGGCGAGGGCGGTCACGCGTCGGCTCCCCCGGCGCGCACGGCGATACGGCGCATCGCGCGCGCGGTCGAGCGACTGTCGCCTGCGACGTTCCCCGCGCGCACGCCGGCAGCGGTGACGCGCATGCTCGAGCTCTTCTCGACCCGTGCCGACGGCATCCCTCGCGCCCTGTACCGCCTGTTGTCGAGGAGGCCGTGGCTCACCGCGCGCGTCTTCACGGCGATGGGCGGCGAACCCGCGGCGCTGGTGCGCACGACCGTCGCCGCCACCATGCAGTCCGGCGGCACGGCCGCGAACGTCCTGCCCTCGCAGGCGTCCGCGACCCTCAACCTGCGCATCGCGCTGGGCCAGTCGGTCGAGAGCACCGTGAAGCGCGTACGCAAGCGGGTCGCCGACCGGCACGTGAAGGTCGGGGTTCTCGAGGGCGACGGCCCGTCGCCGGAGTCGTCGACCCAGAACGCGCAGTTCGCGCTCATCGCCGACGCGGTCCGGGTATCGCACCCGGACGCGGCGACCGTGCCGTACGTGATGATGGCGGCCACCGACTCTCGGCACTTCCACCGTTTCTCGCCGGCCGTGTACCGCTTCGCGCCGCTCGAGATGAGCAAAGCGCAGCGGGCGTCGATCCACGGCGTCGACGAGCGCGTCGAGATCGCGGCGCTGGAGCGGGGCGAGCTGTTCCATCGCACCCTCCTGCAGCGCCTAGAGTGATTCGCACCCGCCCGCCCGCATGCCCGGGCAGCGGGACGCAGCAATGACCGGGTCTGGGGGCCCGAGCGAAGGAGCACCGATGACGCGCAGCGCCGTGTCTTCACGCGTCACGATCGGCGCGCTCGCGGGGGTCGTCGGCTTCCTCGCGTTCGTCGAGTTCACGAGCGGCGTGCTGCAGGGCTTCTACACCCCGATGCTCACTGACATCGCGCGCCACCTCGGGGTCCACGACGCCGACGTCAACTGGCTCGAGGGCACGCAGCTCATGCTCTCCGCGCTCGTCGTGCCCGCCTTCGCGAAGCTCGGCGATATGGTCGGGCACAAACGGATGCTGGTGATCTCGACGGCGATCACGGCCGCCGCATCCCTCGTGCTGCCCTTCACCGATTCGTTCGGCGTCTTCCTTACGGCGTGGGCCATTCAAGGCTTCTACGTCGTGTGGCTGCCGCTGGAGATCGCCCTGATCTGGTCGCGCTCACGGCGCATGGAGGGCCGGGCGACCATCACGGCGCGAGCCGCCGGGTTCCTCGTGGCGGCGCTCGAGACCGGCGCCATCGCGGGAGCGCTCGTCGGCGGCATGCTCATCGACAGCCTTCCGCTGTGGATCGTGCTGCTCGTTCCGGCGCTGCTCGTGGTCGCCTGCTTCTTCGTGATCCTGTTCGGGGTGAAGGAATCCCCCGAGCCCACCGGCGGCCGCCTCGACAACATCGGCCTCGTGCTCATCTCGCTGGCGCTCGTCGCGTTCACCGGCGGCCTCAGCCTGCTGCGGCTCAACGGCCCCGCAGATCCGATCGCCTGGCTCGTCACGCTGCTCGGCGTGCTGCTCGTGGTGCCGTTCGCGCTGTGGGAGCTGCGCCACGACGACCCCCTCATCGACGTGCGCATGTTCCGCTCCCCCGCGCTCGGACCCGTCTTCCTCACCGCGGGCCTGTTCGGGGTCAGCGTGCTCGGCGCGCAGGCGCCGCTGTCGACCTTCGCCCGCACCGACCCGTCGGTCTACGGGTACGGTCTCGGCACGACCGGGTTCCAGACCTCGCTCATCATCGGCGTCTACCTCATCGCGATGATCACAGGTGCGCTGCTCTTCCCGCTCATCGCGCGGCTCACCGCACCGCGCCTCACCCTCATCGGTGCGGCGACGCTCGTCGGCATCGGCTTCCTCATGTTCCTGCCGTTCCACGACACCTATACGCAGATCATCGTGAACATGGTGATCGTCGGGTTGGGTTCGGGAGCCCTGGTGGCGGCGCTGCCTGCGGCGGCAGCATCCGCCGCTCCTCCCACCCAGACGGGTGTCGCGACCGGCCTGACCAACTCGGTGAAGACCGTCGGCGGCGCGATCGCCTCGTGCGTGTTCGGCATCGCGCTGCTGCACGGCGCCACGGGCGCCGCATCCGAGGGAACGGCCGGATCGTTCTCGGGCTACGTCACCGTGTGGGTCGTGTGCGGCGTGACGGCGCTGGCGTCCGCGGTGCTGCTGTGCTTCGTCCCCAAGACGGCGTTCAGCGACCGTGCCGCGCACGGCGCGACGGATGCTGCCGAGCCGGCGTCGATCTGACGGTCACAGACTTCGCAGAGCGGCGCCGAGATCGCAGCGATTCGCTCGCACCCTGCGACGTTCGCGCGACTCTGCGGAGTCTGTAAGCCGAGGCCCTACTCGCCGAGGCGGTTGCGCGAGCGCATCGCGCGCTCGGCCTCGCGCTTGTCTTCGCGCTCGCGGATCGTTTGGCGCTTCTCGAACTCGCGCTTGCCCTTGGCGACGGCGATCTCGACCTTGGCGCGGCCGTCCGAGAAATACAGCTTCAAAGGGATGAGCGTGTAGCCGCCCGCCGAGATGGCGTGCGAGAGCTTGACGATCTCCTCCTTGTGCAGGAGCAGCTTGCGTGTGCGCTTGGAGGAGTGGTTCGTCCAGTGGCCCTGCGAGTACTCCGGGATGTGCACCGCATCCAGGTACGCCTCGCCGTTGTCGATGTACGCGTAGCCGTCCGAGAGGTTCGCGCGGCCTTCGCGCAGCGACTTCACCTCGGTGCCGGTCAGCACGAGGCCGGCCTCGTACGTCTTCTCGATCGCGTACTCGTGGCGCGCGCGACGATTGGTCGCCACGACCTTCTCCCCGCGTTCCCTGGGCATGATGTCTCCTCGCTGATGCCGCCCACGCCGGACGGCAGCCTGTCAGTCTACCCCGCGACGGGGCGGACTGATCACGCGCGCAGCCACCTGCGGATCGCGAAACTCGCCGACAGGGCCGCGAGCACCACCCCGACGAGGATCAGCACGGGCACCACGATCCACGCGTCGGCCATGCCGACCCAGGTCGTGACGAAGTCGACGCGGTTGCGCAGGTAGTTGTTG
>JAVBUG010000250.1:0-9443 GCA_031555515.1 Microbacterium sp.
GACACTGCCGCGGTCTACGCACGTGGTGCCGAGGCGGTCTCGCCCGAGCTGTCGGCGCGCGTGCTGACCGAAGCGATCCAGAACGCGACGTCGGGGCCGTTCGGCGTCTACGCCGAGAGCGGCCTGCAGAGCGAGAGCAGCGACGGATCACGGTACGCCGCCTCGGAAGGACTGCAGGACGCGGTCGGCGACCGGCTCGCCGCCGCCCTGGAGCACGCGCACCTGCTCACCTACCGCCCGCGCGAGGCCGACGGCGCCGCCCACGACGCGCTGCTCGCGGCCGGCTGGAGCATCGACGGCATCGTCACGCTCTCGCAGCTGGTGGCCTTCCTGGCCTTCCAGCAGCGCGTCGCAGCCGGCCTTCGCGTGCTCTCGGAGGTGGCGGCATGAGCGGCACGACCGAGACCGTCCAGACGCTGCGTTACGACGACCCGCATCCCGTCGCGTTCACCAGGGAGAACGTCGGCTGGGTGCCGTGGCTCGAGCCGCTGCCGCACGACGAGCTGACCGACCGGCACTACGAGGGCCTGGTCGACAGACAGCGTGCCGGGTTCGACTACTTCCGGCTGCTCGTCAGGGATCCCGAGATCCTGCGGGCGCGGACGCTGACCGACAACGACATCTTCTACAGCGTCGACGACGGCCTGCCCCGCGCCGAGCGCGAGCTCGCGGCGGCGGCTGCCTCGCGGGTGAACGGCTGCGTGTTCTGCGCGTCGGTGCATGCCCGCGCTGCTGCCCGCTTCTCGGAGCGCCCTGCCGACATCGATCGTCTGCTCGACGAGGGCATCGGCGCGGACCTGGGGGAGCGGTGGAACGCCATCGTGGCGGCCGCCGACGCTCTCACCCGCACGCCGCTGGAGTTCGGCACCGAGCACGTGCTGCGCCTGCGCGCCGCCGGTCTCGACGACCTCGAGATCGCCGATGTCGTGCAGTCCGCCGCGTTCTTCAACTGGGCGAACCGTCTGATGCTGTCGATCGGCCGGGCCGTCGCGCCGGGAGTGCGGCCGCCTCGCTGACGGACGCGGTCTCAGGAAACGGATGCCGCGGCCCCGCGCCCTTCGGAGGCGCCGGGTCGCGGCTGCGTCTGGTCGCGGCTGCGCGGGGGCGCACGGAGACTCCGGGTGACGCGCCGGCCGGGTCGGCACTCTGTGACAGGTGGCAGGGATTTGGGCTCACCTGTCACGAAGTGCTGGCCGGGTCGGCACTCTGCGACAGGTGAGCAGGGGGAGTCGACAGCGACGGCGCGGGGGCCGGTCAGTGCTGGCCGGCGGGACCCGCCCCTCGGCCGAGGCCGCGCGAGGCCAGGCCGCGGCGACGGGCGAGCTTGGCGACGCCCGCCTTGCGGAGGCGGTCGGCGACCAGGATGCCGACCGCGACGCCGGCGACGCAGCTCGCGATCGTGAGGGCGAAGAACGTGATCAGGGCCCACGGCTCCATCGCCCACAGGTTGAACGAGGCGGCGGCGAGCACGGGGTAGATCGCGCCGACGAAGACGGCTCCGGCGTAGTACTGCCACGTGCGCCACGAGCGATAGAGGGTCACCAGGAACGCGAGTTCGGCGAAGAACGCCCACCAGATCGCGGCTCCGAGGAACGGGAAGACGACGAGGCCTGAGATCACGCCGACGAGGATGCCGGCGAACGGACGCTCCAGCAGGCGCAGCGCGACCGTGGCCGGCAGCAGCCAGAGACCCGCGATCGCGACCGAGACGAACGGCACTGTCGCGAACAGCACGGTCGAGATCCAGCCGGCGCCCCACAGCATCACGCCGCCGGCGACGCCGATCGCGGCGCAGGTCAGCAGGTACGCGGTGGTGACGCGGCCGCGGGTGCTCCGCGGCGGGGTGGGCGCGGCGGGGGCCGGCGTGACGGACCCGCTCACGAGTGGGCCTCGGCCGTCGCGCGCTGGGACTTCGGGGCGGGCGACGCGGCGCCGACGCGCCAGTAGCCGCAGAAGCTCACGAGGTCCTTCGAGACGCCGCGCTCGCCGACGAGGTACCGGCGCCCCTCGGTCGCGAGGGCCTGCTCGCCGACGAGGTACGCGTGGAACGCAGCATCCGGGATCGAAATCTCGCGGAGTGCCTTCAGCGCGAGCGTTCCGGGCTTCACGTCGTGCGCGCGCACGATCCAGCGCACGTCGACGCCGGCCGGGTGCGGGAAGTCGAGCGCATCCTCGGCGGAGGGGACCTCGACGATCGCGAGGCCGGTCGCGTGCGACGGCAGCGCGGCGCAGATGCCGGCGATCGCCGGCAGACCGGTCTCGTCGGAGACCAGCACGACGCGGTCGGTGCCGCGGGCGGGGTTGAAGGTGAGGCCCTCGTCGATCACGACGACGCTCTCGCCCGCCTGGCAGGACTCCGCCCAGCGCGACGCGGGACCCGCCGTGCCCTCGGCGGCGGAGCCGTGCAGCACGAAGTCGACGTCGATCTCGGCGCCCGCGGCCGCCGTCGCGGGGCGGAACGCGCGCACGGTGTAGTTGCGCATGACGGGCCGCACGCCGTCGGGGATGCGGAGGTACTTGAGGTAGCCGAACATTTTGTTCGCCTTCGCGGGCAGGCGCTCGAGCCCCTCGTCGCCGCCGAGCGGCAGGAACAGCCGGAACCACTGGTCGTAGCCCATCGCGCGGAAGCGCTCGATCTCGCCGCCGCCGAGCGTCACGCGCATCCAGTGCGGCGACAGGCGCTCGGTGCGCAGCACCGTGAGGTGCACGAGACCCTGCGTCTCGGGCTTGACCAGTCGGGGGTGAGCCATGTCGGTGCTCCTTGTCGGGAGGGCGAGGGGGTCAGAGGCCCCAGGGGAAGAGGACGGCGAACAGGGCGGCCGAGGCGGCCCAGAACGCGAGCACGAACACGGTGTCGCGCACGCGCCACGGCACGAGGTAGCGCTCGGTGCGGTCGGGGTGGGCGCCGAAGGCGCGGGCGTCCATCGCGAGGGCGACGCGCTCCGCGTGGCGGATCGCTCCGGCCATGAGGGGCACGACGTACCCGAACCATCGCGCGATCGCCGAGAAGGGGCCCCGGCCACCGTGCGCGCCGCGGACCCGGTGCGCCTGCCGGATGACGTCGAGCTCGTGCCCGAACCGTGGCACGAAGCGGAACGCCGCCAGGGCCGTGTAGCCGATGCGGTAGGGCACCCGCAGCTGCTGCACGGCTGCGCGCACGAGATCGGGGCCGGTGGTCGAGAGGCCTGCGATGAGGGTGAGGGCGAGGATCGCGGCGAGTCGCAGCCCGGTCGCGAAGCCCACCT
The DNA here is from genome assembly GCA_031555515.1 of Microbacterium sp. Taxonomy (GTDB): domain Bacteria; phylum Actinomycetota; class Actinomycetes; order Actinomycetales; family Microbacteriaceae; genus Microbacterium. Next base: position 3,246 of record JAVBUG010000250.1, read on the forward strand.
CGAGCGCACCGCCGTACATCGTCCAGCCGCCGAGCTGCCACACCACGACGGACTGGTCGACCTGCGACGCGTCGGTCCACAGCGAGAACCCGAAGCCGATCACGAGCGCGCTGAGCGGAAGCGCCAGGAACAGGATCGCCGCGAGGCGCCGGGAGAACGACACCCCCACCAGCAGCACGAGGTACGCGAGCGCGAGGAACGCGACGGGCGTCGCGAGATCCCGCACGAACACCAGCAGCGCCATCGCCGGCAACGGGGCGGCCAGCTTCGCGAGCGGGTTCATCCCGTAGAGGAAACGGACACCGGATGCTGCGACCCGCCGCGCGTACGGATCGAACGACGAGTGCGCGGCCGTCGCCGCGGTGAGCGGGCCGGTGTCGGTCACGCGGCACCCCCCGTGGCGCGCGGGGCCGGGGGGAGCGTGGCCGGGGTGCGAGCTGTTCCGTTCTCAGGACCGATGGGGCTCAGCGGGGCGATGAGCCCGTTTTCGGCCGGAATCGGGTCGTCGGTCCTGAGAACGGTCCGGGGAGTGGGTACCCCAGAGCCGGGGAGGTCGGCGAGCCGGGCGATGCGGGCGAGCTCGGGGTGCCGCTGCACGCCCTGGAGCGCGCGGCGGAGCGGCGGCGGGCGCAGGCCCGCGCGGGCGATGAGGGCGTCGTCGGCGAAGACGTCGGTGGTCGGGCCCTCGGCGAGCACGCGGCCGTCGGCGAGGACGACGGTGCGGTCTGCGTAGTCGGTCACGAGCTGCATGTCGTGGGTCACGACGACGATGGTGGTGCCCTCGGCGTTGAGCTCGGAGAGGAGGGAGAGGAGTTCGTCGGCGCGGGCGCGGTCCTGGCCGAACGTCGGCTCGTCGAGCACGAGCACCGGCGCGCCGGCCACGAGGGCGGTGCCGACCGAGAGACGGCGCTTCTGGCCGCCCGACAGGAGGAACGGGTGGCTCTCGGCCTTCGCCGCGAGGCCGAACCGGTCGAGCAGCGCCTGGGTGCGCGTGCGGACCTCGTCGTCCGAGAGGTGCTGGCGACGAAGGCCGTGCGCGATCTCGTCGAACACGGTGTGCGCGATGAACTGGTGCTCGGGGTTCTGGAACACGAAGCCGATGCGCGAGCTCAGCGTGCGCGCGTCGGTGCGGCCGACGTCGAGCCCATCGACGCGCACCGTGCCCTTGGGTGGCGAGACGACGCCGGCGAGGGCCTGGATGAGGCTCGTCTTGCCCGCGCCGTTCGCCCCGACGATCGCGACGAACGCCCCGCGGGGCACGTCGAGGTCGACGTCGTGCAGGACTTCGGCGCGGCCGCGGCGGAGCGTGAGGCCGCGGACGGTGATCAGGGGCTCGGCGTCTGCGCCGGGTTCGGGGCGTTTCGTCTCTGCGTTTCGGCTCGCAGGCTCGCTCAACGACCGCGTTCCTCGCTCGCTCAACGAGCGGGAAATCGGGGCGGGCCCGGTCGGGGCGGGCCCGGCGGGGGCGGGTTCGGCGTCGAGAGCGGCACGGAGCTCGTCGGGGGTCAGCGGCAGCGGGTCCAGGCGGAAGCCCGCACGGCGGAGCCGCAGGGCGGCGATCGTCGACACCGGCAGCCACACGCCCATCGCGTGGAGGTCATCCGCTCGCTCGCGGAGCACGTGGTCGACCGAGCCGTCGGCGGCGAGGAACCCGTCGTGGTCGAGCACGACGACGCGGTCGACGAAGCCGACGGCGGCGTCGAGGTTGTGCTCCACGAGGAGGATCGCGCGGTCGCCGGCGGCGACGAGCTCGGCGAGGGCCGTGTAGACCTCCTCGATCCCGGCCGGGTCGAGGTTCGCGGTCGGCTCGTCGAGCACGAGGAGCGGCGAGCCCATCGCGAGGGCGCACGCGATCGCGAGCCGTTGGCGTCCGCCGCCCGACAGCCGGTCGGGGTTCTCGCGTCGGCGCTCCCAGAGGCCCACTCGGCGGAGGGCCTCCTCGGCGCGGGCGAGCACCTCGGCCACCGGCATCCGGAGGTTCTCGGGCCCGAAGGCCACCTCGTCGAGGAGGGTGCCGGTGACGAGCTGGGCATCAGGATCCTGGAAGACCATGCCCACGCGTGTGCTGAGCTCGGCGACGGGCGTCGTCTGCGTGTCGAGCCCGTCGACCTCGACCGAACCGGTGACGGTCGCCGGCACGGCCTGCGGCAGCAGCCCGTTGAGCGCCAAGGTGAGCGTCGACTTGCCCGATCCGCTCGGTCCGAGCAGCAGCACCACCTCGCCGGGGGCGACATCGAAGGAGACGGATGCCGGCGCCGGCGTGGTCTCGCCGTCGTGGGTGACGCCGAGCTCGCGCACGCGCAGCAGCGGCACGGCAGAGGACACGGGCATCCGATCGTCGAGGGAAACTTAGCCTTCCCTAACTTACCGGCCCACCCTTCGGCGGCGAAACGCCGCTGCGCACGCGCGGATCAGAGCCGACTGCGCCGGGCGACCCCGGCGCGGCGCAGGGCCGCGCCGATCGCGAGGCCCACGGCCGTCCAGGCGACAGGGCCGACGATGAACAGCGCCACGTAGACGATCTGACCCCACAGGGGGAAGCGGGTCACGTCGGCCGCGAACCAGATCGCGGCCGCGATGACGACGCCGACGATCACCGCCGAGAGGAAGAAGCGCCACGGCTCCCAGCGCTTGTAGCGCGAGGTCGCGGCGATGAGCTCCTGCAGTCCGCCGATGAGGAGGGCGGTGCCGATGTAGCGCCCGATCCAGAGCGGCACGACCGCGCTCGCGACGAGCGCGGCGACCATGTGGGTGATGAGGGCGACCCACGGGCGGCGGAGCAGTTCCTGTGCGACGACACCGGGCAGCACGTGCACGCCGAGGACGAGTCCGTAGAGGATCGGCGCACCGGCCGAGACGAAGCCGCTGATCGCTCCCGCGCCCGCCTGCAGAACGCCGGTCGCGACGCCGATGGCGGCGCAGGTGAGCAGAACGCTCGTCGAAATCCGGGTGCGGGCAGCCACCTGCCCAGCGTACTGGGATGGGGGCTCGCGATTCTCACTGAGCTCTCATTAACTGGGATTCACCTGGCAGTTACGTTTGAGTTCGCTGCGCCCCGACGATGTGGCGCGGCGACTCCCCAACAACAACATATGGAGGCCACGTATGGGTCGATCCTCCGTCAGAGCAGTCGCGGTCGTCACACTCGCCGCATTGTTCACGGGCTCCGCCACCGCCAGTTTCGGCGCCGTCCCGGAGGAGGTGAAATCCCCGACCCCCATCAACGCCGAAGACGGCCAGTACATCGTCCTTCTCAAAGACGCACCCCTGGCCACCTACGAGGGCGGCACGAGCGGCATCCAGCGCACCAAGCCCGACAAGGGCAAGCAGCTCGATGCCGAGTCCGCGAACTCGAAGAAGTACCTCGCCCACCTCAAGAAGCAGCAGACGGATGTCGCGGCCGAGGCGGGCGTCACGCCCACGCAGTCGTACGGTGTCACGGTCAACGGCTTCAGCGCGACGCTGACGGCGAAGCAGGTCGCCCAGCTCGATGGCGACAAGAGCGTGCTCGGCGTCTTCCCCGACGAGATCTACCACCCCACGGCGGCCGTCCCCTCGACGGAGTTCCTGGGGCTCGGCTCGAACACGACCGGCACCGGCGGCATCTGGGATGCTGTCGGCGGCGTGAAGGAAGCCGGGAAAGGCATCGTGGTCGGCGTGATCGACACGGGCATCGCACCCGAGAACCCCTCGTTCGCGGGCGACCAGCTCAAGAAGAAGGGCGCGCCCGGTGTTCCGTACACCGTGAACGGCGACACGATCGTCTTCGACAAGGCCGACGGCGGCCAGTTCACGAGCCCGATCACGATCGCGCAGAGCTGGGACAAGCGTCACTACAACACCAAGCTCATCGGGGCGCAGTACTTCTCCGAGGGTGCGGCTGCTGCGGGCTTCGACTTCAGCTACGACTTCCTGTCGCCGCGTGACGGCGACGGCCACGGCTCGCACACCGCGAGCACGGCCGCCGGCGACTTCGGCGTGGACGCCTCGGTCGAGGGCATCGGCTTCGGCAAGATCTCGGGCGTCGCTCCGGCGGCGAAGGTGGCGGCGTACAAGGCCTGCTACGTCGGCCCCGACGACCTCGTCACGACCGATGACATCTGCGCGGGCAGCGACCTGATCGCGGCCATCGACAAGGCCGTCGCCGACGGCGTCGACGTGATCAACTACTCGATCGGCGGCGGCTCGGCCTCCACCGTCCTGAGCGCCGACGACTACTCGTTCCTCGGCGCGGCGGCGGCGGGCGTCTTCGTCGCGGTGAGCGCGGGCAACGACGGACCCGGCGCCTCGACCGCGGACCACGGATCGCCGTGGTACACGACGGTCGCAGCATCCACCATCCCGACCTACGAGGGCACGGTGAAGCTGCCGAACGGGTTCCAGGCGGCGGGCGCGTCGGTGACGGTGCCCTTCGGCAAGGAGCTGACGGGCCCGGTCGTGTACTCGGGCGACATCGCGAAGTCGGGCGCGGACCCTGCTCAGGCCGCGCTGTGCTTCCTCGGGACGCTCGACCCGGCCAAGGCGGCCGGCAAGACGGTGATCTGCGACCGCGGCACGAACGCGCGCGTCGAGAAGTCGCAGGAGGTCAAGGCGGCCGGCGGCACGGCGATGATCCTCGTCAACGTCGTCGCGGGCTCGCTCGACAACGACTTCCACTCGGTGCCGACCGTGCACATCGACGCGCAGCACCGCGCGGCGCTGCTCGAGTACGTCCGCGCGGCGGGCGCGAGCGCCACGGCGACCCTCGTCGGCGACAACGTCACCGGCACGGTGACGCCGACCCCGCAGATCGCGGGCTTCTCCAGCCGCGGCCCGATCCTCGCCGACGGCAGCGACGTCATCAAGCCGGATGTCTCGGCGCCGGGCGTCGCGATCCTCGCGGCCACGCACAACGGACCCAAGGAGAAGCCCACGTTCGGCTTCAAGTCGGGCACGTCGATGTCGTCGCCGCAGGTGGCCGGCCTCGGTGCGCTGTACCTCGGCGAGGAGCCGCTGGCGTCGCCCGCGAAGATCAAGTCCGCGCTCATGACGACGGCGTACAACCTCGTCGACGCGAACGGTCAGCAGACGGCCGACACGTTCGCGCAGGGTGCGGGTCACGTCGATCCGAAGCGGTACTTCAACCCCGGTCTCGTGTACGAGAACGGCATCGTCGACTGGGCCGGCTACCTCGAAGGCGCCCTCGGGCAGGACTACTTCGACGGCGTCGACCCGATCGACCCGAGCGACCTCAACCTCGCCTCGATCGGCATCGGCGCGCTCGCCGGCACGCAGACGGTGAAGCGCACGGTGACGGCCACCACGGCCGGCACCTACACGGCGTCGGTGAACGTCCCGGGTGTGGACGCCGTGGTCGAGCCGGCGACGATCGAGGTCCCCGCCGGCGGCACCGCGGACTTCACGGTGACCTTCACGACCGCGGGCGCGTCGCTCGAGAAGTGGGCGACGGGCTTCCTCACGTGGACGGGCGCCGGCAACACGGTGCGCTCTCCCATCGCGGTCTACCCGGTCAGCGCCGACGCGCCGCCGACGGCGGCGGGCACCGGCGCCGAGGGTGACCTCGACATCACCGTGACCCCGGGCTTCACCGGGCAGTTGCCGCTGACCGTGCTCGGCCTCGCCAAGGCCGACGTGCTCATCGACGGCACCGAGAAGACGGGCGAGGCGAACGGCGGCACCACGAACGTGCTCATCCAGGTGCCGGCGGGCATCGATGTGGCGAAGTTCGCGCTGAACTCGTCTGTCGACACCTCGGGCACCGACCTCGACCTCACGGTCTACCGCGTGGTGAGCCCGACCGACCTGCGCTACTACGAGCGCTGGCAGTCGGCCACGGCGTCCGCGGACGAGGCGGTGCAGATCACGCAGCCGACCGCCGGGTACTACGTGATCTCGGCCAACGTCTACGCGTTCACCGCGCCGTTCACCTGGACGGCGACGAGTGCGCTCGTCGGCCCCGGCGGCGTCGGCTCGCTCACCGCGAACCCGAGCACGCTGGCCGCCCAGCAGGGCACGCCCGCGACGTACAACCTGTCGTGGTCGGGTCTCGACACGGGCAGCTACCTGGGCGTCGTCCGCTACGGCGACTCACAGGTGCGCACGGTGGTCTCGGTCGACGTGCCGTAACCCTTACCGATACAGCGGGGGCGGCCCGGGGGGGGGGCCGGGCCCCCGGGGCGAATGGGGAAGTGGTTTGGT
>JAVBUG010000060.1:0-2840 GCA_031555515.1 Microbacterium sp.
CGGCTGCTCGCCGCGCGCTTCTCCTTCGACCTGGGCGCCGCGGTGATCGACCAGCTCGTCGTCTCCGAGCTCTTCGACCGGTTCGACGACGTCCTCGAGCATCGTCGCGCCCTGCATCGGCGGTCGCGCGACACCCTCGCCGCCGCGCTCGAGCGCGAGCTGCCGGCGGCGCGCCTGCACCGAGTGGACGGCGGCGTCGCCGCGTGGATCGACTTCGACGAGCCGATCAGCTCGGCGCTGACCGTGGCCGCACGCGAGCGCGGGCTGCTCATCGGCGCCGGCCCCTGGTTCGGCCTCGGGGGCGAGTTCGAGCGCAACATCCGCGTGCCGATCACCGCGACGCCCGAGAGCATCTCCCGGGCGGTCTCGATCCTCGCGGAGGCGATGTCCGAGACCGCTAAGCGACGACCTCCCGCGCGCACGCCGGTGCTGTGAGGCCCGCGCGGGGCGTCAGTCGTGCGCCGAGGGCTCCGCGCGTGCGCCGCGCAGCGCGACGGCCGCGATGACCCCGGCGACCACGACGAGACCGGCTCCGATGAGCGCCGTGACCGTGACGCCCGCATCGAATGCGGTCGCGGCGGCCTCGAAGAGCGCGGCTCCCGTCGCGCCACCGATCTGATCGGCGGCGTGCACCGCACCCGCGAGGGTCTCGGCCGATGCCGCCGCCGCGGCATCCGGCACGGCGTCGGGCACGACGAGGTTCGTGCGGTAGAGCGCCGTCAGGATTCCGCCGAGGACCGTCGTGCCGAGCACCGCGCCCAGCTCGTAGGCCGTCTCAGACACGGCGCTGGCCGCACCGGCCTTCGCGGGCGGGGCGCTGGAGAGCACGAGCTCGTTGGACACCGTCTCGGCGGCGCCGATGCCGATGCCCAGCGCGATGAACGCGGCGACGAGGGTGCCCACGCTGTCAGGACCCGTCGCGAAGGCCACGGCGATGTAGCCGGCGACCGAGAACACCAGCGCCGCCGGCACCACGATGCGGGCGGGCCACCGCTTCGAGATCGGCACGACGGCGAGTCCGGCGAGGATCATCATGACCAGGCCCGGAACGAGCGCGAGGCCCGCCTGCATCGGCGACAGGCCCACGATGAGCTGCAGGTGCTGTGCGACGAAGAAGAGGAAGCCCACCAGCGCGATCACGCTCAGCAGATTCACCAGCAGCGCGCCGCTGAACGTCCCCTGCCCGAACAGGCGCATGTCGAGCATCGGGGTGCGGGCGCGCAGCTGCCGCCGCACGAAGAGCACGCCGAAGCCGACCCCGACGAGCATGGGCAGCCATGCGGCCACGGTGAAGCCGTGCACGGCGAGCTCCTTGATCCCGTAGACGACGGGGATCATCGTCGCCATCGACAGGGCGATGCTGAGCGGGTCGATCCGGCCGGGCTTCGGGTCGCGGCTCTCGGGCACGAGAAGGGGTGCCAGCACCAGCAGCGGAATGAGCACGGGCACCGAGAGGAGGAAGACCGAGCCCCATGAGAAGTGCTCCAGAAGGAGGCCTCCGACGATCGGGCCGAGTGCGGCGCCGGCGGAGAACATCGACGCCCACACCGCGATGGCGAGACGCCGCTGATCGCGGTCGGTGAAGATGCTGCGCAGCAGCGACAGCGTCGACGGCATCAGCATCGCACCGAACACGCCCATCGCCGCGCGGGCTGCGATGAGCCACGCGGCGCTCGGCGCGAAAGCCGCGAGCACGGACACGGCGGCGAAGCCGGTGGCGCCGCTGAGCAGCATCCGTCGCCGTCCGAACCGGTCGCCGAGCGTCCCCATCGTGACGAGCAGGCCCGCGAGCACGAGCGGGTACGCGTCGATGATCCAGAGCTGCTGGGCGCTCGACGGCCCCAGCTCGAGGGCGATCGAGGGCAGCGCGAAGCTCAGCACCGTGTTGTCGACCGAGACGAGCAGCACCGGCAGCATCAGCACGACCAGCGCCGCCCAGCCGCGCCAGCCGACCTTCCGACCCTGGGCGTCTGCGAGCGAGAGTTCTTGAGTGAGAGTCATCATTTCTATACCGTCCAGCCGGTATAGTAACAGGATGCGGCAACACCTGTCGATACGATCGAGGCCATGAGTCGACCTCCCCTCGCCCGCGAGAAGGTGCTCGACGCCTTCGAGCAGATCCTCATCGAGGAGGGCGAGCGCGCGGCCACGATGGACGCCACGGCGAAGGCCGCGGGCGTCTCGAAAGGCGGCCTGCTCTACCACTTCGGGACGAAGGAGTCGCTGGAGGCCGCGCTGATCGAGCGCCTTCGCGCACTCGTACAGGAGGACGTCGACCTCATGGCGACAGCGCCGGAGGGGCCTATCGCCTACTTCCTGCGCACCTCGGTCATGGCGAACGACCCGATCGACCGCGCGATCCTGGCCACATCACGTCTCGCGCAGGGCGGCGATGCGACGGCGAGCGATGCGCTGCGACACATCCGGGACGACTGGGCGGCCGTTCTCGAGCCCCACACCAGAGACGCGACGGCGCTGGACCTCGTGATGCTCGTCAGCGACGGCCTCTACTTCAACAACGCGCTGTCGGGCGGGTCGATCCCCGGCCCGGTCCCCCGCGGCGACGCGCTCGACGCGCTGATCTCGCTCGTCGAGCGCGCAGCCCGCCCCTGACCCGCGCCCCTTCACGGGCGCACGGATGCCGCGCCCCAGAGCCTCGTCGAAGGCTCAGGGACGCGGCATCCGTCCTGCAATCAGGACTCGGTGATCTCGATCTGGCGGAACAGGTCGGCCTGGATCGCCGCGCGCACCTCGTCGAGCAGCTCGTCGGGCACCGGCGAGTCGACCGTGAGCACCGACAGCGCCTGGCCGCCGGCCGTCTGCCGGGCGATCTGCATGCC
>JAVBUG010000031.1:0-27245 GCA_031555515.1 Microbacterium sp.
CGACCTGCTTGATGACGATGCGGTCCTCGAGCGGCTTGATGGAAACCGACACGGTCTACCTCTTCTTTCTTGAGACTAAGACTCGTTAGCACTCTGACGTTGAGAGTGCTTACGTCAGTCTAGGCAACCGGCTGGCACTCATGCAACGTGAGTGCCAATGAGTCGTCACGCGCGTACGCGCTGTTTCGTCCCGTGACATCGACGCTTCGCAAACTGACCCAACCTCTTGAGGGCGATTTCGAAGCGGATGTATCATCACAGACGTCGGCCGCTCTTTCGTGGGGAGCACAAAACAAGGCGGTCGATGCGAGGTCGGGGGAGCTCGCACGCAAACGAGGTGGGGGCGTTTCAGCGTGGATTCCTATTTCCTCTCGGTTGATGTCGGGACCAGCCGAGTAGGGGCAGCAACAGCAAGGCTTGGCCCCGACGGCAGCATCATCACCGCTTCTTTCCCGCTCGGCCGTCGCGCCGACAGCGTGGCAACGGTGGTCTTCGTCGCCGAAGACGGCGAGATGCTCTTCGGCGATGCGGCGGAGCGCCGCGGAGTGACGCAACCGGAGCGGTTGATCCGCGAGTTCAAGCGGAGCATCGGCGACGAAGTCCCGATCGTGGTCGGCGGCCACTCGATCCCGGCCGACCAGCTGTACGCACGGACTGTCGCCGACGTGATCGACACGGTCGCGGAGCGCGAGGGCGCGCGCCCCGAAGGCGTGATCCTGACGCACCCCGCGATGTGGGGACCGCACCGCATCGGCCTGGTGCGCTCGGCGCTCGAAGCGGTCGGTGTGAGCGGGGTCGCGTTCATCACCGAGCCCGAGGCAGCCGCGCGCCACTACGACGCGTCCCGAAATGTCGAGGACGGCCAGATCCTCGCGGTGTACGACCTCGGCGGAGGCACCTTCGACTGCGTGGTCCTGCGCAAGGAGGCCGCGAGCTTCGACCTCGTGGGCGAGCCCGTCGGCATCGACAATCTCGGCGGCGCGGACTTCGACGACGCCGTCCTGCGCCACGTGCTGCGCACGGCAGAAGTCTCCGCCGAAGCCCTCCAGGACGCGTCGCCCGACTCGCGCATCGCGCTCTCCCAGCTGCGGCGCGAGTGCGTGGACGCGAAAGAGGCGCTCTCGTTCGACTCCGACGCGGTGATCCCGGTGCTCCTGCCGGGAGGCCGCTCGAGCGTGCGACTCACTCGCGCGGAGTTCGAGGGCATGATCGACGAGTCGCTGGCCAAGACGATCGATGCTCTCGAGGATGCACTCGAAGACGCCGGCGTCGACCCCGACCAGATCGAGTCCATCCTCCTGATCGGCGGCTCGTCGCGGATCCCGCTGGTCACTCAGAGCCTCTCCGAGCGGTTCGGCCGCCCGAGCGCGATCGACGCCGACCCGAAGTCGTCGATCGCGCTCGGCGCCGCCCACACCGCGCTCATCCGCGCGACCGACCTCCAGCTGGGCGTGTCGGGCGCACTCGCGATCTTCCATGGCACGCCGGCGGCGGCCGCCGAGCTCGAACTCGCGGACTCCTCGGTCGCGCAGGGCACCGCGGCCCCGGTCGGGCCCGTCGCGGCAGCCTCGTCTGCGCCCAGCGCCCGGCACATCGTCGCGATCGCCGGCGGCTCGGTCATCGTCTCTGCCGCGATCGTCTTCGGAAGCACGCTCACCGCGTGCACATGGGCACTGAACGACTTCTTCACCGTCTCGACCGAGCCGACGCCCGAACCCTCCACCGAACCGGTTGCCCCCGAGGCGACCGCACCGGAGGCGCAGCAGCCGGCTCCCGAGGGCGCCGCGCCCGTCGCGCAGCAGCCCGCGCCGCGTGCGGCGAACCCCCAGCGCAAGGGTGCGACTCCGCAGAAGAAGACGACGACCACCACCACCACGACGACCACCGAGGCTGCACCGGCGCCCCGCCCCACGAAGGGCGCTTCGCCCGTTCCGAGCACGGGCACGCAGAGCACCGACACCGGCAGCACGGGAGGGACCGGCGGTACGGGCGGGACCGGCGGCACGGGAGGGACCGGAGGCACGGGCACGACCGACCCGGGCACCACCGACCCGGGCACGGACCCTGGCACCGACCCCGGAACAGACCCGGGCACCGACCCGGGAACGGATCCGGGAACCGACCCCGGCACCGACCCGGGCACCGACCCCGGAACGGACCCGGGAACCGACCCGGGCACCGACCCGGGAACCGACCCCGGAACGGATCCGGGCACCGACCCCGGAACCGACCCCGGAACCGACCCCGGCACGGTCACCGAGAACCCGCCTGCCGACCCGCCACCGCCGCCCGCCGATCCCGCGCCCTCAGAGCCGGCGCCCACGCCCACGCCCACCATGGACCCGGTGCCCTGACGTCGGCCGACGACGGATTCATCATGCCTGCAACCACACTGACGGTGGCGGCGTTCTTCGACGCCACAGCCTTCACCGGCGCGCGCCACGCTCGCCCTCTCATCGACGCCCTGACGGCTCAGGACATGCCCCCGCGGGTGCTGATCTCGGGGAACGCGGGCTCGGGCAAGACCACGATGCTGCGCGGAGCCCAGCGCTTCCTCACGCAGAAGCGCGCCGAGGTGAGCATCCTCGGGCCTGAGACCGACGTGTTCGACGTCCCGGCTTCGAGCATCCTGCTCGTCGACGACCTGCATCTGCTCCCCGCGGCCCAGTTGGAGGGGCTGGGACTGCGCGCGAGCGACCCCGACGCGGCTCTCGTCGTCACGAGCCGACCCTGGCCCCACTCGCAGGCGCTGTCATCCATCGCGCGACTCCTCGAGCGCAGCCGCCCCGCCGTGGTGCTGGGCCATCTCACGCGCTCGGACGTGCTCGACTATCTGGAGGCGAGCGAGCGGACGCTCAAGCCCGAATGTCTCGATCATCTCCTCGATGCGACGGGCGGGGTGGCGTGGCTCGTCTCTGCGGCGCTCGCGGCGCACGACGATCGCGACTGTGCGGACGACGGCACGCACGCCGCGCTCGGCAACGTGCTCGAGCAGAGCGTCGCCCACCGCATGGGCGTCGTGGAAGACGATGTGCGGCGCGCCATCGAGGCGATGAGCGTGCGATCGGACGACGCGACACTGCTTGCCGACGCGTTCGACGATGAAAGCGTGATCGCCCAGGGCTACGCGGAAGGACTGCTGCTGCGCAACGGGCGACCGGTGCCGGTGGTGCGCTCCGCCGTGCGCGCGAACCTCTCGGCTCGACGACTGGTCGACCTCGTCGCGGCGATGCCCGACGGCGTGGACCCGCTCGCCTCCGGCACCGGAGGCTGGCTCGCCGACATCCGCGACCCGCGCCTGTCGGCGACGCTCGTGGAGCACGGCGACCAGCTGCTCGAAACCGATCCGGTGCGCGCGGCCGAGCTGTACGGCGCCGCAGCCGAAGCCGGGACGGTCTCGGCCGACCTTGCCGCGAAGCGCGCGCAAGCGGCGTGGTCGTGCGGCGACATCGACTCCGCCGCCCAGCTCCTCGACGATGCGATGACTTTCGCCGACCGCTCCGAGAGCGTCACGGCGCGGATCGCCGATGTCGCCGTCGCCACCTGGTCGATGCGGGGCATGCTGCAGACCGGGTCGGGGTTCTACGATGCGTTTCCGCCGACGACGGCCGAGGCATCCGTCCGCCGCCTGATCGCCCGCATCGGCGTCGGCGAGCCCGGCACGGCCGGGACCGACGAGGCATCCGTGCCCGAGATCCAGAGCGCGGCGCCTTCGACGCTCGGCGTGGCGATGACGCTGCTGCAGCGCGGTCTTCAGACGTCGCTGCGCACCGACCACGCCGAGGCAGCGGTGGCCGATCTGGTGCGCGCGTCGCACCTGTACACGGCGTCGCGTTCCTCCACGCCGATGCCCGAGCACCCCGCGGTGATCGCGGCCGTCGCCGCCATCAGCGCCGGCGACCTCGCGACCGCGCGTGCGGTCGTGGATGCGGCGATCGAAGGGCACCAGGGAACCCCGTGGGTGATGTCGCGGCTTCTGCTCTGGAAGTCGTGGGTCGCACTGCAGCAGGCGCGCGGCATGCGGTCCCGCGAGGCGCTCGAGGCCGCGGTCGCGCTGACGCCGAAGGCCGCGGCCCGCGACGAGCTGCTGCTTCAGGCCATCCGCGTCGGACTGGCGCGGCGGTATGAGGACGCCGCCGGCCTGGAGGCCGCGTGGGAGCGCGGCCGCGACGGCCTGCTCGACGCCGACGTCGACCTCTACACGCTGCTGCCCCTCGTCGAGTTCGTCAGCGCCGGTGCCCGCGTCGGCGACGAGACGGTCACCGAGCCGCTCTTCACCCGTGCGCTCGCGTTGGTCGATGCACTGGGCCGGCCGGCGCTCTGGTCGGCGCATCTGCGGTGGGCCGGCATCCAGCGCGGCATCCTCCGCAACCGCCCCGAGTCGCTGAGCTCTCATGCCCACGCACTGGTGGATGCCGCCCCGCACAGCGGCGTCGCCGGGACGATGGCCAAGGCCGGGCGGCTGTGGACGTCCGTCCTCGCCGGCTCGGTCGACGTCGACGAGGTGGACGCGGCGGCCCAGTCCCTCGCCGCGATAGGACTGCGATGGGATGCTGCGCGCCTGGCCGGTCAGGGAGCGGGACGCTCCGACGACCGCAAGGTGTCGGCACGCCTGCTCGCGAGGGCGCGGGAGCTGTACCCGCAGGAGAAGCCGGTGGTCGCCGAGACGCCCGGCGAGAGCCCCGAATCGTCACCGGAGACCGTGACATCGGTGCTGAGCGAGCGCGAGACGGACGTCGCGCGACTGGTCGTCGAGGGCAAGACGTACGCCGAGATCGGCGAGACGATCTTCATCTCCCCGCGCACGGCGGAGCACCACATCGCCAGCATCCGCCGCCGGCTCGGCGCGACCTCGCGCTCGGATCTGATCGCCAAGCTGCGCGTCGCTCTGTCCCAGGTCCGCCCCCTCGCGGAGGACGGCTGAGCACCGGGGTGCGGAACGCCCCCCAGAACCCCCAAGAACCCCCCTACCGATTCGGGAAAACCCCCGATTCGCCGATTGTGAGAAACACCTAATGTCGAGAACGATTCTCGAAGTGACAGGAGCCGAGTCATGACAACACCCTTGGCAACGATTGCCGACGCGCTGATCGAGTTCATACTCAGTCTCCTGGGCGACCCGGCCGCCGCAGCGGAGTTCGAGGAGGACCCCCAGGGCACGCTGGCCCGCAACGGTCTCAGCGACGCGTGCGTCGAAGACGTCCGCGCCGTCGCTCCGGTCATCGTGGACCACCCTCACGTCAGCCCCAAGCCGCCGATGCCTCCGGCACCCCCGAAGCCGCCGTCGGTCGAGAACGAGATCTACAACATCACGAACAGCTTCGCGATCGACAACCGCGCGACGATCGTGGACCAGTCGGTCAACCAGAACATCTGGGCGAACGGCGACGTCAACCAGATCTTCGATCAGGAGGCCATCGTCAACAGCGGCGACAACGGCGCTGCCGCCGGCGACGACGCCGAGGTCGACAACTCCAACGACACGACCACGGTGGGCGACGTGTCGATCGGCAACGAGGACACGACGACGAACATCGACGGTTCGTTCAACGACAACTCGACGAACACCGACACCGCAGTGGATGCCGAGGCCGACGACTCGTTCAACAACTCGCCCGACGCCGCTCCTGTCGTGGCCGTCGAGGCCGCCCCGCCGGTGGAAGAGGTCGCTCCGCCGGTCGAGATCGAGACGGTGGCCGACGACGCGTACGACTACGCCGTCGACGCCGCGACGTTCGTCGCGGAGGAACCTCCGCTCGAGCTGGAGACCGAGGACCAGTACTAAGGATCCGACGTGCCCGAACGGGAAGACGACGATCGCTCGCGCGCCCTGGCAGGACCAGGGCGCGCGAGCGCGCGTCCCAAGCCGCCCCCGCCCACGTTCGAGGAGACCCCTCCTCCGGGCAGCCAGGCCATCGGCCGTGTGCCGGTGCGAAAGGTGCCGGCGTCGAGTGTTCAGCGCCCGCCCGCGCCGACCGCCGCCCCGGCCCCGGCCCCGCGCCAAGCGACGCCCCAGCCGCCGCCACCGCGGCGGGAGGCTCCGGAGCGCCCCCCGACCGCTAGCCCGAACGCGGCCCCGGTGCTCACGAAGCTCCCTCCGCCGTTCTCGGTGCGCCTCAGCCAGTTCCTGTGGGTGTTGAGCATGCTCGCCGGTGGCGTCGCGGTGGTCTATCTGTTCGTCATCCGGGAGGACCAGCTCCCCCTCATCACGGACATCGTGCGCGCCGTCGAGGAAGGCCGGAGCGAAGAGACCTACACCGCCGCGGCCGAGATCATCTTCTGGCTGGTGTTCGGCACGGCGCTTGCGCTGCTGTTGGTGCAGATCGTGCTTCTGGTGTCGTTCACGAACCGCAAACCGCACGTCCGGTGGTGGCAGCTGGCCACGGTGGTGGGGCAGATCCTGCTCTTCCTGCTGTCAACGGAGATCTTCACCACGGGCGAGCACGGCCCCGTCCTGCGACAGGTGCTCTTCGCCCAGTGGGCTCTCGCGCTCCTGGCGCTCCTCTTCAGCACGTTCCACGGCGCCCTCCAGTGGACCGCGCGCAAGTACGACGTCCGGCGCGCCGGCGCCGACGGCGGCGAGTTCTGACGCGACCTCCTCGAGGCTGCGTATCACCGAGCGGGCGACCTCCACGGTCGCCCGCTCGGCGAGCGGGGACTCGCTGAGCGTGCGCCATCGCGCGAGCAGCTCGTCGACGCGCTCGCGGCTCTCGGCGGTGGTGGCGGTCTCCGGCAGTCCGAGACGGGCGCTTGCGGAGGGTCCGGTTCCGCCGATGATGCGCTCCGCCTCCTCCGCGTCGGGTCGGCTGAGCGGCAGGCCCGAGGAGCGCGCTCTCGACAGGAGCGACAATTCGCGCAGCGTGTGCGCGGACGCGTAGATGCGCTCGACGCCGCCGAGGACGGCTTCCGCGCCCTCCCGCGGGTTGTCGCGAAGGAGCATCTGGAGCGCGTCGAGCACGCCGCGCACCTTCAACGCGCCGGCGCGGGTGCGGAACTGCATCTGGATGAACTGCTGCAGTTCGTTGAGACCGCTCTGCTGCACGAGTTGTTCCGAGAGCTGCGACGAGTCGGTCGCACCGCCGCGGATCAGTGCGCTCGCGAGGCGCACGCCGAAGATGCCGAACCTGTTGAGCAGCTCGCGGCGGACCTCTTCACTCAGTGACGTCGACTCGGTGGGGCGCACGAAGCGGTCGGCGGAGACCATCAGGGATTCGCGGGACTTGCGCTCGAGGCCCGCGAGTTCGCGGAAGGCTGCGAACTCGTCCTCCCGGAGCGTGCGCGCGCTCTCGGCGAGGAGGCCCGCGACGGGTACGACGCCGAGAGACAGCGACGCGAGATCGCCGTCCTTCTCATAGCGGCGCGCCACCTTGCCGGCCGACAGCAGTGAGTCGATCCGACCGGATCCGATCTCGTCGGCGCGCGAGAGCACGGCGACCGCGTTCACGGTCTGCGACGCACCGGCAGCCGTGTCGCGGAACGACTCCAGGAACTTCAGGTCCGACGCGTGCAGGTGACGCATCAGGTAGACGATCGCGTCTGCCGAGGACGGCTCGGTGTCGGGCACCAGGAAGTCGGTGGAGCGTGCGGACACGTCCCGCGAGAGCGAGGCGATTCCCGGGGTGTCGATCAGGATGAGCGAGCGCAGTCCCGTCGACGGCCAGCCGACGTCGATCCAGGCGACGTCTTCCGGCGGGACGCCGCCGAGATCGAGCACGAGCCGGCCCCCGTCGCGGCGGATGGGCATGCGGCGCGGTTCGCCCTCATAGGGGTGCATGGTGATCGTCGGGGTCGCCGAGTAGCGGTACCACGTCACCACGCGCGTGCACTCGCCGGCGTCCGTGGGCGCCAGTCGCTCGCCGAGCATGGCGTTCAGCAGCGTCGACTTGCCGGCCTTGACCATGCCCGCGAGGGCGAGACGGATGGGCTCGCTGAGGCGGCGTTCCAGGTCGGTCAGCAGGTCGCCGGCGTCCTGATCGTCGGCGTAGAGCTCACGCGCGGCGCGAACCAGGGCACTCGCGTCGTCGAGGATCGACACCCTCACCGCTTCGCTGCCTCCACGGCTCGCAGCGGCGGCAGCGCGGGGATCTTGGCCTTCAGCGCCTCGAGCTGCTGCACCCGCAGCTGAAGCTCCTTCACTCGCTGGTCCTGCTCCCCCGCGTACGTGCCGGCGGCCTGCTTGGCGGCCAGGACCGCGTCCGAGAGCGAGCGGTGCAGCTCGTCGGCGATGCTGCCGAAGTGGTCGCGCGCGGCGCGCTGGACGATCCGCAGTCGATCCTTCAGCTGCTTGCCGACCTGGAATTGGACCTCGTCGAGATAGCGGCGCACGAGCGTCTTGGCCTCGAAGCGCCGGCGCGACAGCCGCGAGTTCATGTCCTCACGATAGGCCCTGCGGCCCACCAGCACACCGGCGAGGAGGGACAGCGGGTTGATGAGCGTGAGACCGATCAGCCCCGTGGCGAGGCCGACCATGAGCACGCCGCCGTACGAACCACGCAGGCCGATGTAGATCTTCTCGCCGGCGCCCATCTGACGATGGTCGAGCGTCGCCATGTTCTCGACGTCGTCCAGGACGCCATCGGTGTTGCCGACGTAGATCACGGGGAGTTCGGTCTCGCCCTGGATGAAGAGCTCGGCGACCTCCTCCGACAGCCACCGCGACCGTTCGTCGGTCCACACGAAAGTCTCGGAGACGGCCGCGGAGACCCGCTGATCGACCCACTCGGTGAGCTGGTCCCAGATCGGCCCGGGATCGCCCTCGTCGATGGCGTTCTCGGCCTCGCGCTGCACCTTGCGCAGGCGGTCGCGCAGGTCGTGCTCCATATCCGAGATGAGGTCGGCCACGCCGTCGTTCAGCTGTACCTGCCATTTGGACGATCGCCCGCGGAACTCGTCGGCACGCGCCTTGGCGTCCTCGAGCTGCGCGATGAGCTTGGGGGTGTCCTCGGGGTGCAGGATCGCCTCGAGCTCTGACGTCAGCGACATCTTGAGCTGGTCGACGACCGAGATGAGGTCGTGCACGGCACTGCGCGCCTGGATGATCTCGGCGCGTCCGAGGACCTCCTGACGCAGGTGGTTCACGAGGGCGGGGAAGCCCGATTCCTCGTTGAGGCCGCGGTCGCGCTCTTCGGCCGCGATCAGGCGCAGGTCGCTCGAGACGGCGAAGATCGGCACGTCGCCGATGTCGCCGAGGTGCGAGCGGTCGATGCGCTCGATGTCGCGCCACTGCGGGTACAGGTCGGTCTTGGCGAGCACGGCGGCGACGTTCGGCGACACGCGCATCGCGTGCTTCAGGAACTGCACTTCGGGTTCGGTGTACTCCTGCGACGCGTCCGAGACGAGGAGGACCGCGTGCGCCGACGACAGCGCGGCAAGTGTCGCGAGAGCGTTGGTCGAGTCCAGGCCGCCGACGCCCGGCGAGTCGACGAGTCGCAGACCGCCCTTGAGCAGTTCGCGGGGAAGCACCACCTCGGCGGTGATGACCTTTCGTTCGTTGCTGGGATTCCCGCTCTCCGACACGTACTGGGCCAGGCTCTCGAGGGGGATGCGCTGGCGGACGGGCGGGGTGTCGTCGTCACCCTGGATCGTGACCCAGGCATCGGGTTCCACAGCGTAGCCGACGGACGTCGGCACGCTCGTGGCCACGTCGTCGTCGACCGGGCAGACCGGCGCGTTGACGAGAGCATTGATGAGCTTGCTCTTGCCCTGCTTGAACTCGCCGACGACGATGACCCGCACGTTCGGGTCCTGCAGACGCGCGTGCGTGTTCTCGAGGCGCTTGGCCAAGTCGCTGCGGCCCGTCGTCGTGGCGAGCTGGCCGACGTTGTCGACGATCGAGACGAGCGCCTTGCTCGCCGCCGGTGCGACCGGCGGCGGTGTCGGCTTGTCAGCGTCCCCGGTGACCGACTTCTTCTGGACGGCCGTGCTATCAGCCACGAATGCTCCCCCTTGTACGCACTCCCCCACACCACGCTAGTCGAAGGTCAAGAAGCGCGGGCGGTCCCGGAAATACATGTCCATAACGTGGTCTTGCCCGGCCACCCCTCGGGAGGGCGGCCGGGCAAGTGCTCTAGGAGCGGATCAGAGGTCGATCAGGTCGTCGCCCGCGACGTCGCCGCCAGGGCTGAAGAAGTTGCCGCTGTTCTCCCACTCGATCTCGTTCTCGAACGACGTGTCGACCTCGCTCGTGAAGGAGTCCTCGATGTCGACGTCGACGTTCGTCGAGTTGTCGGTCTCGTTGAACGAGTCGTCGATGTCGACCTCGAACTCGTTCCACTCGTTGGTCGAGTTGTCCTGGAACGAGTCCTGGATGTGCGTGTCGATCCAGGTGTTGCCGATCGACACGTCGCCGACGCTGATCGTCGTCTGCGAGTTGTCGACGTCGGCGTCGTCACCGGCGGCTGCACCCCAGTCACCCGAGTTCGCCACGGCCTCCTGCTCGAACTCCTGGTCGACATCGCCGTCGACGAAGCCGAACGACTGCGACACCGACTGGTCGATGACCTGCGCGCGGTTGTCGATGTTGAGGTTCAGCGCGCCCGACGCGGCAGCAGCCGCAGCAGCAGCGCCGCCGGCACCGCCGAGGGCGAGGTTCAGGTCGCCGCCGACACCGGTGTTGTACTGGCGGACGCCGACCGTCACCGAGTCGTCGTTGAGCGTGGTCTCGTTGAACGAGTCCGTGTAGTCGTTGTACGAGTCCTCGGTCTCCGAGTTGTCGTTGTACGAGTCCTCGATGTCGCGGTTGTCGTCCGTCGAGTTGTCGGAGTTGTCGGAGTTGTCCTCGTTGAACGAGTCCTCGATGTCGACGTCCACGTCGGTGTCGACCGAGTTGTCGGAGTTGTCCGACTGGTTGCCGATGCCGACGGCGGCGTTGTTGGTCGAGTTGTCCGAGTTGTCCGAGTTGTCGGAGTTGTCCGAGTTGTCCGAGTTGTCGGAGTTGTCCGAGTTGTCCGAGTTGTCGACCGAGTTGTCGTTGAGCGAGTCCTCGACGTCGACGTCGACATCGGTGTTGCCGATCTCGTTGTCGGAGGCGATGTCGTTGCCGACGGCGCTGTTCACGTTGTTGTCGTCGTTGTCGACAGCGCTGTTGACGTTGTTGTCCTCGACCTCGACGTCGGTGTTGCCCGAGTCGTCGATGTCGGTGTTGCCCGAGTCGTCGATGTCGGTGTTGCCGACGTTGTTGTCGGACAGGACGTCTTCGATGTTGGTCTGAACACCGAGGACATTCACATTCTCGTCAGCCATGATCATTCCTTTGTTCGCGGAGCCTGGTGGCGTACGAGTAAGAGTTTGTTCTCGGGACGTCGCGCTCACATCCGGGGTGATCCCGCAACGTCCCTGGGGGGATAGGGGGTTCCGGGTGGGGGTTTCGGGGGTCGGGTCCGGGATGACCCCGGACCGGACGCCGTAGGCTCGGCGGGTGGAACTGTCCGAACTCGAAGCGCTTCTGACGCCCGCGGGCCTGCGCCTGCTCGACGCGCTGCCGCCGGTGGACTCCGCCGACGACGTCGCGCGCACCGTCACCCGGCTCCGCCGCGACGGCCACTCCCCGGACCTCGTCTCGGCGGTCGTCGGCCAGGCGCGACTCCGCACGCGCGCGCGGGCGAAGTTCGGCGATCTGGCGGAACGGATGCTGTTCACCCGCGCGGGCCTCGAACAGGCGACGCGTCTGCCGATCGCCGCCCGCCATGCGGCGCGGTTCCGTGACACGGGGTTCACGCGTGTCGCGGACCTCGGCTGCGGCATCGGCGGGGACGCCCTCGGCCTCGCGGGGCTCGGACTGCGCGTCACGGCCGTCGACGCCGACGCCGTGACCGCCGGCATCGCCGCGTACAACCTCGCGCCGTTCGGCACCGACGCCGAGGTGCGCCTGGGCACCGCCGAAGACGCCGACCTCGACGGCATCGACGCCGTCTGGCTCGACCCGGCCCGCCGCACCGCGGGGCACTCCGAGACCGCGCGCACGCGCCCCGAGGACTGGTCGCCGTCGCTCGACTGGGTGTTCGACCTCGCCGAGCGCCTGCCCGTCGGCGTGAAGCTCGGCCCCGGCCTCGACCGCGGCCTCATCCCCGACGACCTCGAAGCCCAGTGGGTGAGCGCCGACGGTTCGACAGTCGAGCTCGTGCTCTGGTCAGGCGCCCTCGCCCGCCCTGGAGTCCGCCGCGCCGCGCTCGTCATCCGCGGCGATCAAGCGCACGAGCTGACGGCCGGGACGGATGCTGCGGACCAGCCCACCCGGGACCTCGGCGCCTTCCTGCACGAGCCTGATGGTGCCGTCATCCGCGCGCGCCTCATCGGGGACGTGGCCCGAACACTCGATGCGGGCATGCTCGACGAGCACATCGCCTATCTCACGTCGGACGCCGCGCTCACCTCTCCTTTCGTCTCGACGTTCCGCGTGCGCGAGGTGCTGCCGGCCGACGAGAAGGCTCTCGCCAAGGCCCTGCGCGAACGCGACATCGGCCGCCTCGAGATCAAGAAGCGGGGCGTCGACATCGACCCCGCCACCCTGCGCACGCGCCTGAAGCTGCGCGGCTCGGGCTCGGCGACGCTCCTCCTCACCCGCATCGGGAATCGCCGCACCGCGATCCTCGCCGACCGCGTCTGACCCGACCGCGTCTGACCTCGACCGCGTCCGACCTCGACCGCGTCCGACCTCGGCCCTCGGCGCGCGCCGGGGCCGCAGCATCCGCCCTCCCCCGACAGGTCAACCGGGCTTGCACAGGACCGAATCAGCCAGTTCGTTCATGTAGAGGCCCGGTTGACCTGTCGAACCGGGGGCCGCAGCATCCACCCTCCCCGACAGGTCAACCGGGCTTCCACCGGGCCCAACCGCGCGAGTCGGTCCTGCGGAAGCGCGGTTGACCTGTCGAATTCGGCGCAGCATCCGCGCGCCGACGCCCGGAGGAGGTCAGCCGAGGAAACCCGCCTGCGCTGCGGCGTAGAGGAGCCAGCCGGCGCTGTAGAGGATCGACAGCGTGCCGAGCACGATCGCCCACACGGCGACGGCGCGGCTCTCGAGCGGACGACGGAGGGCGATGATCGCGGACACGACCGCGACGAGCCCGATCGGGAAGCCCCACCCGACGAACATCGACACGATCAGCCCGACGATCGCGAACGCGAGCGCCCAGGCCGCGAGCCCCCGGTGGAACGCCGAGTCCGTCGCCGTCCACGGCGTGTCGTCGGGGTGGAATTCGCCGCCGGGCTCCGCGGGCGCGGTCTCGACGGTGACCGCGACAGGTGCGGTAGGCAGGCGGTGGAACCCGCCCCGGTGCGCCCCTGGCAGCGGCGACGCATCCTGCGCCAGGTCGACGTCCGGCGACACCGATGTCACGGTCGGGCGCTGCGCCCCATCCGACACATCGGAGGGGACGGATGCCGCGTCCCCCGCCACCCGCTCGTCCGAGGGCGGTGGCGCCTCGGCCGGATGAGAAACCGCATCTCCGCCGTCAAACCCCTCCTCGCGTGGTGTCTCCGCCGGTTCGAGGTTTCTCGTGCGCGCGTCGGGGGTCGATGGCTGCGTCGCGGCTGTCGGCGCGCTCTGGGCGCCGGCCGGGACGGCCCCGGGTGTCCCCTCGTCGCCGGGGGGCGGCATCCGTTCGTCCGTCATGCCGACTCCGCGACCTGGATCTCGGTGACGGGCAGCGTCGAGTCGGCGCCGAACTCCAGCGTCGACGGCGCGCGGCCCGACATGATGAGCTCGGAGGTCAGCGCCGCGATCATCGCGCCGTTGTCGGTGCAGAGCGACAGCGGCGGGATGCGCACGGTGACGCCCTCCGCCGCCGCGCGCTCGATCGCCACCTCGCGCAGCCTGCGGTTCGCGATGACGCCGCCGCCGAGCAGCAGGCGGGGCACGCCGTGGTCGCGGC
This sequence comes from Microbacterium sp., assembly GCA_031555515.1. Taxonomy (GTDB): domain Bacteria; phylum Actinomycetota; class Actinomycetes; order Actinomycetales; family Microbacteriaceae; genus Microbacterium. The sequence goes on from JAVBUG010000031.1 coordinate 13,869, forward strand.
AGGCGGCGAGCGCCTTGGTGACGAGCACGTCGACGACGGCCTCGCGGAAGCTCGCGGCGACGTCGGCCACGGGCACCGGCTCGCCCCCGGCCTCGCGCTGCTCGACCCAGCGGGCGACCGCGGTCTTCAGCCCCGAGAACGAGAAGTCGTAGCGGTGCTTCGCCATGTCGCTCGCGCGCGACAGCCCGCGCGGGAACGGAATCGCCTTGGGATCACCGGATGCTGCGGCCCTGTCGATCTCCGGACCACCCGGGTACGGCAACCCGAGCAGCCGCGCGACCTTGTCGAAGGCCTCGCCGGCGGCGTCGTCCATCGTCTCGCCGAGGAGCTCGACGTCGGTGGTGAGGTCGCGCACCAGGAGCAGCGACGTGTGCCCGCCGCTCACCAGCAGCGCCACCGTGGGGTACTCGATCGGGGGTGCGTCGGCATCGAGGATGTCGGCGGCGATGTGCCCGACCAGGTGGTTCACGGCATACAGCGGCTTCGACAACGAGACCGAGAGCGCCTTCGCCGCCCCGACGCCGACCATGAGCGCTCCGGCGAGTCCCGGCCCGCTCGTCACCGCCACGGCATCGAGGTCGGCGAGCGCGACCCCCGACTCGGCGAGCGCGGCCTCGATCGAGGGCTGCAGCGCCTCGAGGTGCGCGCGGGCGGCGACCTCGGGCACGACGCCGCCGTAGCGGGCGTGCTCGTCCCTCGCGCTCGCGATGGTGTTCGACAGCAGGGTGCGGCCGCGCACGATCCCGATCCCGGTCTCGTCGCAGCTCGTTTCGATGCCCAGCACCAGCGGTTCGGCGCGGTTCACGTGCACACCCCTCCGTCCGCGTCGCGGCGGGCCCACCCGCGCAGGTCGAGCTTCATCACGACGGCGTCGACGTCGTCGGGCTGGTAGTACCGGGGCTTGCGTCCGATCTCGGCGAAGCCCTCCGACACGTACAGCGCCTGGGCGACGGGGTTGTCGGCGCGCACCTCGAGGAACACGTCGGTCACGCCGCGCCGCGCGGCCTCTTCGAGCAGCGCCCGCAGCATCGCGCGACCTCGACCGCGGCCCCGCGACACCTCGGCGATCGCGATGGTCTGCACGTCGGCGTCCTTCGCTCCCTTGACCGCGCGCAGTCCCGCGTAGCCGACGAGGCGCCCGGCCTCGTCGTCGACGACGTACCAGCCGTGCGGCGACGCGAGCTCTTCGCGCATCATCGCCTCGGACCACGCGTCGGTCGGGAACGATGCCCGCTCGAGCGTCATGATCGCGGCGAGGTCGTCGCCGGTCGCGCGGCGGAGGGTCACGAGCCCACCCGCTTCGGAGCGTGCGGGACCGTGACGTCGGGCGAGCGGAGGTAGAGCGCGTCGGCGGGTCCGATCGTGCGACCGGCGGCGAGCGCGCGGGCCGCGGCGAGCGCGAGCATCGCCGCGGGGATGCGGTCGGCGTCGCGGCGCGCGGCCCCGGCGTTCGCGAGCACGTCGTCGAGGTCGTCGCGGGGCGTGAGCGCGGGCTCCGCCACGCGGATCGGCAGCCCGTCGTCGTCGATCCCGCGGTACAGCGTGTACGCGAACTCGCGGCGGCGTGCGTCGGTGACGACGGCGAACGTCTCGTCGCCGGCGTCCTCGTATCCGCCGGTGAGCGCGTCGTGGATGAGCAGCTCGAGCGCGACCGCGTCGTGACTCGCGACCGGCACGACGGGCACGCCGCGGCCGAGGGCGAAGGTGCGGGCCGCGGCGATGCCGACGCGCAGCCCGGTGAACGGACCGGGTCCCATGCCCGCGGCGACATGCGTGATCTCGGACGGGGAGACGGATGCCTCGGCCAGCGCCCGCTCGATCAGCGTGCCGATCACCTCGGCGTGGCCGCGGGGGTCCGCGCTCTCGACCTGCGAGCGGATGACGCCGTCCGGCTCGACCACCGCCACCGCGGAGCCGAGCGACGTGTCGATGCCGAGGATCACCCTTCCAGGGTAGTCGGCGCGTCACGCACCGCCGGCTGCGGGTGCCGGGTGATCCTCACCAGGCGGGGGGTGTCGGCGTCGAGGTCGGCCTCGTGCGCGATGGTGCCGCAGGCGTTGTCGACGCCACGCCCGTGCCACTCGCGCTCGAGCTCGACCTCCCACCACTGCTCGCGCAGGCCGTCGACGAGCCCGCGGCCCCACTCCACGATCACGACGGAGCCGTCGAAGTCGATGTCGAGGTCGTCGAGCTCGGCCGCCGAGCCCAGGCGGTACGCGTCCACGTGCACGAGCGGCGCGCCGCCCGACAGCGACGGATGCGTCCGTGCGAGCACGAACGTCGGGCTCTGGATGGGTCCGCGCACGTCGAGCCCCCGGCCGATGCCGCGGGTGAGCGTGGTCTTGCCCGCGCCGAGCGGACCGGTGAGCACCACCATGTCGCCGGGGCGCAGCATCCGTCCCATCTCCTCGCCGAGAGCCTCCATGGACTCGGGCGAGGTGATCTCGCGCGTGCCGACCAGTGCGTCGAGTCCCTGGGTCTGCGTGTTCACGCCGGGTGCAACGCCCGCGGCGTCCTCCGCGTTCCCGGTCATCGCCGCTCCCCCGTTCCGAACTCAGGATGGTTGCGCGGGCCGGGACTCAGGAGCCGCGGATTTCCGCCGGTTCCGCGCAGGCTCGCCCACAACGATCCTGAGTACGGAACGGCGTTCCCGGTCACTCGGCCACCTGCCGGCGCGGCACGCGGGCGCCGATGCGCGTCACGACCTCATAGTTGATGGTGCCCGCGGCATCCGCCCAGTCGGTCGCCGACGGCACGCCCAGGGTCGGGTCGCCGAACAGCACGGCCGTGTCGCCGACCGAGACCGGCGCATCGCCGACGTCGACCACGAACTGGTCCATCGCGATGCGGCCGGCGACGGTGAAGCGTCGCCCGCCGATCACCACGGGCCCGGTGCCCGAGGCCTGGCGCGGAACCCCGTCGGCGTAGCCGAGCGGCACGAGGGCCAGTGTGGTCGGGGCGGGAGCCCGGTAGTCGTAGCCGTACGACACGCCCTTGCCCGCGGGCACGCGGCGGACGGCCGCGACCGTGCCGCGCAGCGTCATCGCGGGGCGCAGGCCCAGGTCGGCCGAGGTGCGGTCGTCGAACGGCGAGAGCCCGTAGATCCCGATGCCGATGCGCACGCACCCGAGGCGCGACTCGGGCAGGTCGATCGCGGCGTGCGTCGCGGCGATGTGCCGCAGGGGCGGGGCGAGGCCGAGCGAGGCCGCATCGGCGACGGCCTCTTCGAACGTGCGCAGGGCCGCGCGGTCGTCTTCCGTGGACGCGTTCGAGAGGTGGCTGAAGAGCGCGATGACGCGCACGCGGCCGATCCGCTCGAGGCGCGCGGCCTCGGCGAACACGATGCGGTAGTCGGCGGGCGCGATCCCGTTGCGCGAGAGCCCGGTCTCGAGTTTCAGGTGCACACCGACGGGACGGTCGGCGGATGCTGCGGCCGCAGCCTTCTGCAGCTGCTCGAGGCTCGAGATGCCGAGCTCGATCCCGAGTGCGGCGGCCTCGGCGAAGTCGGCACCCGGTGCGTGGAGCCACGCGACGATCGGGGCGTCGATGCCCGCACGGCGCAGGGCCAGAGCCTCGGTGATGTCGGAGACGCCGAGCCGCGACGCCCCACCGGCGAGCGCGGCGACCGCCGAGCGCACCGCCCCGTGCCCGTACCCGTCGGCCTTGACGACGGCGATGACCTCGGATCCGGTGAGCCGGCGCAGGTGCCGCACGTTGTCTTCGATCGCGCCGACGTCGACCAGGGCCTCACGCAGCACTCCGGCGGGCAGGCTGCTCATGCGTCGGCTCCTTCGCGGTTCGGCGCGCCCGCGCCGGGCACGGCCTCCGCGATCACGTACGCCGTGGCGAGGCCCGCGTCGTGCGAGAGCGACAGGTGCAGCGCGGTGATCCCCCGCTCGGCGACGACGGCCGCCGTCGACCCGCACAGCGAGAAGACCGGGCGTCCCGATGCCTCGGACCCGATCTCGATCTCGGTCCAATGCACCCCGTCCGACCCGCCGAGCGCCTTGATGAGCGCCTCCTTCGCGGCGTACCGCGCGGCCTGCGAGTGCGGCTTGAGCTGCTGCTCCGCGTCCGAGAAGAGCCGTTCCAGCAGCCGCGGGGTGCGCTCGATCGTCCGCTCGAACCGAGGGATGTCGACGATGTCGACGCCGATACCGACGATCATGTGGTCCTCCTGCGTGCTGCTGCGGCAGCATCCGTCAGACTATCGCGCGGCCGCGCCACCGCCGCCTGTCGCGCAGCACACGACAAGCGGGAACGGGTGCTTCTACTCGACCGTCACCGACTTCGCGAGGTTGCGGGGCTGGTCGACGTCGAGGCCCTTGGCCGTCGCGAGGCCCATGGCGAAGATGTGCAGCGGCACGACGGCGAGGAGCGGCTCGAAGAACGGACCCGCGACGGGGATGCGCAGCACCTCGTCGGACTTCGGCAGCACCGCGGCGTCGCCCTCTTCGGCGATCGCGATGACGCGGGCGCCGCGGGCCCGGATCTCCTCGATCGAGGAGATGACCTTCTTGTGCATCTCGGCCGACTTGAGCGGCGACGGGACGACGACGAACACCGGCTGCCCGGGCTCGATCAGCGCGATGGGTCCGTGCTTCAGCTCGCCCGCGGCGAAGCCCTCGGCGTGGATGTAGGCGAGCTCCTTGAGCTTGAGGGCGCCTTCGAGGGCGATCGGGAAGCCGACGTGGCGGCCGAGGAACAGCACCGAGCGGGTGTCGGCCATCCATCCGGCGAACTGCTCGATGTGCGACTGCTCGCGCTCGAGGATCTGCGCGATCTTCGCCGGAACGGCCTCGAGTTCGCGCACGTGGTCGGCGGCGTCGGCCGCGCTGATCGCGCCGCGGACGCGGCCGATGTGCAGGGCCATGAGGTACAGCGCCGTGATCTGCGCGACGAAGGCCTTGGTCGAGGCGACCGCGACCTCGGGACCCGCGTGGGTGTAGACGATCGCGTCGGACTCGCGCGGGATCGTCGCACCCTGGGTGTTGCAGACCGACAGCGTCTTCGCGCCGTGCTCGCGCGCGTACTTGACGGCCATGAGCGTGTCCATGGTCTCGCCCGACTGGCTGATCGACACGACGAGGGTGTCGGCGCCGATGACCGGGTCGCGGTAGCGGAACTCGTGGGCGAGCTCGACGTCGACGGGGATGCGGGTCCACTGCTCGATCGCGTACTTGCCGACCTGGCCGGCGTAGGCCGCGGTGCCGCAGGCGATCACGATGATGCGCGAGACGCCGGCGAAGAGCTCGTCGAGGCCGTCGAGCTCGGGGATGACGACCTCGCCGTCATGGATGCGGCCGCGCAGCGTGTTGGCGACGGCCTCGGGCTCCTCCGAGATCTCCTTGGCCATGAACGACGACCAGCCGCCCTTCTCGGCGGCGGACGCGTCCCACGTCACCTCGAACGGCTCGACCTCGACCGGGTTGCCGGCGAAGTCGGTGACGGTGACGGCCTCCGGCGTGATCGCGACGATCTGGTCCTGGCCGATCGCGAGGGCGTTGCGGGTGTGCTCGACGAAGGCGGCGACATCCGATCCGAGGAAGTTCTCCCCCTCGCCGAGACCGATCACGAGCGGCGAGTTGCGGCGCGCGCCGACGACGAGGCCCGGCTGCTCCTCGTGCATCGCGAGGAGGGTGAACGCGCCCTCGAGGCGCGAGACGACGGCCCGGAAGGCCTGTTCGAGGTCGCCGGCACGCTGATACTCGCGGCCGAGGAGCACAGCGGCGACCTCGGTGTCGGTCTCGCTGCGGAAGGTGAATCCGTCCGCGAGGAGCTCGTCCTTGAGCTCGGAGAAGTTCTCGATGATGCCGTTGTGGATGACGGCGAGCTTGTCGTCGTCGGCGAGGTGCGGGTGGGCGTTGCCGTCGGTCGGGCCGCCGTGCGTCGCCCAGCGGGTGTGGCCGATGCCGGTGGTGCCGTCGGCGAGCGGGCGGGCCGCGAGGTCGTCGCGGAGCACCTTGAGCTTGCCGGCGCGCTTGCGCATCCCGAGTGCGCCGTCGCCGTCGATCACGGCGATGCCGGCCGAGTCGTACCCGCGGTACTCGAGCCGCGAGAGCCCGGAGATCAGCACGGCCTGGCTCTGGCGCGGGCCCACGTATCCGACGATTCCACACATGCCGACAATGGTAGGCGGCGGGTTTCGCAAGGAACCCTTACGAATTGGATGCCGCGGCCCGCGGCCCGCGGCCCGCAGCATCCAATTCCCTCCGGCGTCCGCTGCCGCGAGTTGGGGTGTCTCGCACGAGTCGGGGGGTTTCGCGCGTGCACAGCACCGCGACTCGCGCGAATCGCATCGAGTCGCGGCCCGGGCGGACCCCAGCGGGTCAGAGCTTGCGCAGGAGCACCGTCTCCACCGTGTGGTCGGCCGCCTTCTGCAGCACGAGGTTCGCGCGGTGGCGGGTCGGGAGCACGTTCTCCTCGAGGTTCGGGAGGTTGATCGAGTTCCAGAAGCCGAGGGCGCGCTCCACGGCCTCCTCGTCGGAGAGCTGCGCGAAGACGTTGAAGAACGAGCTCGGGTTGCTGAACGCGGCGCGGCGCAGGGCGAGGAAGCGGTCCACGTACCACTGCGCGATGTGCGCGGCATCCGCGTCGACATAGATCGAGAAGTCGAACAGGTCGCTGACGGCGACGTCGTTCGGGGTGGGCGGCGGCTGCAGCACGTTGAGGCCCTCGACGATGACGATGTCGGGGCGGCGCACGGTGACGACCGCGTCGGGCACGATGTCGTACCGCATGTGCGAGTAGAACGGTGCCTTCACCTCGGGCGCCCCGCTCTTCACCTCGGTGAGGAACGACACCAGCGCGCGGCGGTCGTACGACTCGGGGAAGCCCTTGCGCTCCATGAGGCCGCGGCGCTCGAGCTCGGCGTTCGGGTACAGGAACCCGTCGGTCGTGATGAGCTCGACGCGGGGCGTCCCGGGCCAGCGCGACGTGAGCTCGCGCAGCAGGCGCGCGATCGTCGACTTGCCGACGGCGACGGATCCCGCGACGCCGACGATGAACGGGGTGGTCGAGTCGGCCTCGCCGAGGAACGCGGACTCCTCGCCGCCGAGACGCTTCGTCGACTCCGCGTAGAGCGAGAGCAGGCGCGACAGCGGCACGTACACCTGCGCGACCTCGGCCATGTCGAGGCGGTCGCCGAGCCCGCGGATCTGCACGATCTCGGTCTCGGAGAGCGGCTGCGTCATCCCTGACGCCAGCCGCGCCCAGTCGGCGCGGTCGATCTCGCGGTACAGCGAGAGTGCGGGGGCGACAGCGGTCGCTTCGTCGGCGGACATCGCGCCCATCGTAACCGCTGGCGCGGGAGATGACGGATGCTGCGGCCCCACGTCACGGCGCGCGGCACCGGCGTGCGGCATCCGGTGAGCCGATGTATCTCCCGGCACCGGAGACCGCTCTCCTGAGTGCGCGTCCGCGCGCAGGGGGAGTCCGTTCGAAGGAGATGATCATGACCCGCCACGGCTCGTATCCGGTCGACATCGTGCCGCCCCGGTCGAAGTACTACGACTCGGGACGCTTCGGCCGCATGTTCGGCAAGCTGCCGCCGTTCGCCGCCGACACTCCGGAGGTGCGCGCGGCGCTGCTCGACATCGGGAAGCCGGAGGGGATCATGGATGCCCGCGACGACCTGGCGGCAGGTCCCGTGCAGCTCATCGTCGACCCCGCCCTGTCGCACCAGAACCGCAACAGCACGACGCACGTGGCGGGCGACACGTTCCTCGGGCAGTTCATCGACCACGACATCACGTTCGATCCGACGTCGAGTCTCGAGCGCCAGGCGGATCCCGAGCACATCTCGAACTTCCGCACCCCGAGCCTCGGGCTCGACAACGTGTACGGGTCGGGTCCGAACGCGTCGCCGTTCCTCTACGACCAGCAGGCGGGCCACGGCGTCACGATGCTCGTCGAGGAGTGCGGCACGCCGGGCAAGTCCGACCTCCCCCGCAACGCGCAGGGCGTCGCGCTGATCGGCGACCCGCGCAACGACGAGAACCTCATCGTGTCGCAGCTGCAGACGGCGATGCTGCGGTTCCACAACGCGGTCGCCGAGCATGTGCGCACCGACCTCGGGATCACGTCTCCGGGCGAGCTGTTCGCCGAGACGCAGCGCATCGTCCGCTGGCACTACCAGTGGATCGTCGTGCAGCAGTTCCTCCGCAAGCTCTGCGGGTCGGCGGTCGTCGACGACGTGCTGCAGAAGGGGCGCAGGTTCTACGCCTGGCACAACGAGCCGTACATCCCGGTCGAGTTCTCGGTCGCGGCGTACCGGTTCGGTCACAGCCAGATCCGGCCGTCGTACCGGGCGAACTTCACGGGCAACCCCGGGGGCACGCCGTTCTTCGGCATGATCTTCACGCCCGCAGGCACGCCCGCGGGCGACCCCGACGATCTGTCGGGTGGATGCCGCGCCCCGCGCCGCTTCATCGACTGGCCGACGTTCTTCGACTTCGGCGACGGCAACGTGCGTCCGAACAAGAAGATCGACACGACGCTCTCGTCGGCGCTGTTCGCACTGCCGGGGTCGGTCGTGGCCCGGCCCGACGCCGCCACGAACCCCGCGTCGCTCGCGCAGCGCAACCTGCTGCGGCACCTGACGTTCTCGCTGCCGTCGGGGCAGCGCGTGGCACGGGCGATGAACCTGCCCGAGCTCGCGCGGCGCGACCTCGACGACCTGCAGCAGTACGGCATGGACGACCGCACGCCGCTGTGGTTCTACATCCTCCGCGAGGCCGACATCGTCGAGGACGGCGAGCGCCTCGGTCCCGTCGGGGCGCGGATCGTCGCCGAGGTGTTCCTGGGTCTCCTGCAGGGCGACCGCGCGTCGTACCTCTCACAGGATCCGGATTGGCAGCCGTCGCTCCCGACGATCGACCCCGGTCGCACGGGCGACGACTTCCTCATGATCGACCTGCTCCGCTACGCCGGGGTCGCGTAACAATTCGGGACACGGATGCTGCGGCCCGGCCTCGCCGGCCGGGCCGCAGCATCCGTGTGTCCGGTGTGCCGCTACTCTTCTTTCGTGCGCCTCGGAGTTCTCGACATCGGCTCGAACACCGTCCACCTGCTGGTCGCCGACGTCCGCCCCGGCGGCCGGCCTCTCGCCACGACGAGTCAGCGCACGGTGCTGCGCCTGATGCGCTACCTCGCCCCCGACGGCTCGATCACCGAGGAGGGTGTCACGGCGCTCGTCGGCGCAGTGACCGAGGCGCGCAAGATCGCGGCGGCCGAGTCGGTCGACGAGCTGCTGGCGACCGCGACGAGCGCGGTGCGCGAGGCGAAGAACGGTCCCGAGGTCATCGCACTGATCGAGGAGGCGCTCGGCCAGCCGCTCCAGGTGCTCGGCGGTGAGACCGAGGCGCGGTACACGTTCCTCGCGGTGCGCCGCTGGTTCGGGTGGGCGGCCGGGCAGATCCTGCTCTTCGACATCGGCGGCGGCTCGCTCGAGATCGCCGCCGGAGCCGACGAGCTGCCCGAGCAGGCAGCATCCGTCCCCCTCGGCGCGGGTCGCATGACCGTGCAGTTCCTTCCCGACGACCCGCCCGGCGAAGCGGCCGTCGAGCAGCTGCGCGACCACGCGCGCGCGACGCTCGCGCCGGTCGCCGCGTCGTTCGGCTCGCTCTCGAAGCCCGATCACGTCGTGGGCTCGTCGAAGGCGATCCGGTCGCTCGCGAAGCTGGTGGGGTATCCGGTTCCGGGTTGGTCGGGGATCGAACGGATGCTGCTGCCCCGCGCCGCCCTCGGCTCGTGGATCCCGCGCCTGGCTCGCATTCCCGCGTCGGCGCGGCAGGAGCTCCCCGGCATCACGCCGGACCGCACGTTCCAGATCGTCGCCGGCGCCGTCGTGCTGCACGAGGCGATGCGCGCGATGGACGTGGACGAGCTCGAGGTCTCGCCGTGGGCCCTGCGCGAAGGCGTGCTGCTGCGCTACATCGAGTCGCTCAGCTGGAGCGCGCCGAGCGCCTGACCCCGCGGTTACGCCTCGATCGCCTCGGTGTACGCGGTGTAGATGCCGTAGACCGCGATGCCGGCGAGATGCCAGTCGCGCGGACCCTCGGGCCCGAGGGCGGTGACGCGAGGCGCATCGACCATCGCCTGGTTGATGCGGCGGTGGTCGCTCATGCCGTCGACCATCGCCATGATGGCGACGGCCAGGTCGCGCTCGTCGACGCCCTCGCGCATGCGGAGTCCGAAGGCGGCGTTGAGCCCCCGGTACGTCTCGGCCATCTGCGTGAGGTAGCGGTCCTCGATCTCCGACAGCAGCGCACGGACCTCCGCCCCGCCGGGCACGGCGTCCCCGCTGGAGAGCGCAGCCGACATCGCCCGGTATGCCCGGAACGCCACGGTGTGCTCCACGGCGGTCATGTTGTGCGACACGGTGACACGCAGCGCCTCGCGGAGCGCGATCTGCCGCCCCTCGGGAGTGCTCATCGCCTGGGGGTCGCCGGCCACCGCCTCCTCGAGGTGGCGGAGCGTCTCGCCGTCGAACCCCTTGTCGAACCCCGGGTCCGCTTCGAACAGGGCGCGCACCAGGTCCGCGACGAACGCCACGCGGTCGGGCCAGATCCGGAAGACGGTCGAGCGCGGCACGCCGGCCGTTCGGATCAGGTCCTCGAGCTCGATGTTGGCGTAGTCGAGCAGCAGACCTTCTTCTTTGACGCGGTCGACGGCGACCGCGAGCATGAGCGCTCGCGTTTCGCCGGCAGGCCGCCGCGATCGGGATTCGGGTTGCTCCACCACTCGATTATCGTCCTCGACGGGCTGTCCGGTAGGCCCCTTCGCCCCCGCAGAAAGTCGCGGTGCCGGGTCCCCAGAACCCGGCACCGACTAGATCGAACGCGACGGCATGGGGCCCCCGGCAAGATCGTTGTGCGCGAGCCCCCCGACTCTTGCACACGTTCCACACTAGAGACTGGCAGTCTCATATCTCAAGTCCAACGCGGAGGCGGTGTCTCACGGTGACGCTGTCCGGTCGCCGGGATCGGGACGCCACCGACCCGATCAGCGACTCTCAGCGCACGACCGCCGTCACGGTCGCGAGTCGCGCCAGCACCTCTTGGCTGATCGAGCCGAGCAGGAACCGCGCCAGCGCGCCGCGGCCGTGCGAGCCGACGACCGCGAGGCGCGCCGATCCGGCGAGTTCGTTGATGATGTGCGCCGGATACCCGCGCTCGACGCGACGCACGATCTCGAGGTCGGGGTAGGTCGAGGCGAGTCCCGCGAGTGAGAGCCCGAGGGCCTCGGCGGTGAGCTTCTCCATGTTCTCGAGGTACTGCACCGGGTACGCCCCCATGTTGCGCGGCACCTCGAGCGGCGTCCACACCGCGACGGCGATGAGCGGCTCGCCGAGGCGATCGGCCTCGGCTGCGGCGAACGCGACGGCCTTCTCCGACACCGAGGACCCGTCCACGCCGACGACGACGCCGGTGCGGCCCGAGACGTCGACGTCGGGCACGACCACGACGGGGCAGTGCGCTCCGGCCGCGATGCGCAATCCGTGCGTGCCACGGCGGTGCGAACCGCCGCCCGTGTGATCGCTGCCGATGACGAGGAGCGACGCATGCGCGGAGGCCTCGGTCAGCACCGCGACCGGACTGCCGCGATCGACGCGCATGTACACCTTCAGCCCGAGGCGCGGAAGTGCGGATGCTGTGGCCTCGACCCGCTCCCGGGCCGCGGCGACGGCGGCATCCAGCACCTCGTTCTCGCCGACGGCGCCGACGGCTCCGCCGACGACCTCGATGAGTTTCAGCGGCAGGCGATGGGCGGACGCGCGCTTCATCGCCCATTCCACCGCGCGCTGCGCGGCGAGGGCATCGGTCACGCCGACGACGATCGGTTCACCCACAGTGGCTCCTCTCGGATGCCCCCACGTTAGCTGTCGCAGACGCCGCAGCCGTGGATGTCGGCCCGTGAGAAACCCGCGTGCCGGTCAAGGACTCTCGGGCCACGGCCAGGGCCACGGCCACTCATCTCCGGGGTTCGGGTCGGGTTCGGGTTGCGGCTCGGGTTCGGGCTGCGGTTGCGGCTCGGGCTGGGGAGCGGGGTCTGGAGTCGTCGGCGCTTCCGGCCCCGGCGCCGGCTGCGGTGCGGGCGCCGGATCAGGGGCCGTGCCTTCCGTCCGCGGGGGCCGAGCCGTCTGTGTGCGCTGCTCCTGGAGTTCGCGCAGCCGCAGCTGCTCCGCGGCGATCTTGGCCTGCTCGTCGCGCAGCGCGGCCACGGCGCCGGCGTACGTTCCCATCGCCTCCAGCGCGACGGCCTGGTCCGTGGCCGCCGCAGCCGCTCCCGCTGCGGCACGGACCGCGTCCTGCAGCGGTCCGGCAGGCAGGGGGTTCTCTGCCACGATCCGCTCCGCCCATGACGGCAGCGAGCCTCCGAGCGCGAACAGCGCCGAACGCACTTCGCCGATCCGCCCGTCGAGAGCTGCTGTACCAGCCCGGACCTCCGATGCGGCGGCGTCGAGCTCGTCGCGGTGGGCAGCGGCCGCGGCCGCGCCTGTTTCGAGTGCCTCGACGTCGGTGGTGTCGATCGCGGCGGGCGCGTACACGGCCGGATCGGCGATGGGGTCGGCAGCCCCCTGTGCCGCCAACGCATCAAGCGTCGCCTGGACGGCGAGTCGCGAAGTTTCGTCGCTCACGCCCGCGAGCTGTGCGAGGACCGGGCTGACAGCCGCGACGGCTGCGGCTCCCTGCACGCCGAGCGCGCTGTGGTCGCGTATCGCGACATCGAGGTCGCTCTGCGCAGAGGCGGCCGCCTGTTCGGCCGCGTCCCACTGAGCGACCGCCGCCACGAGCCGATCGCGAGCCTGAGCCGACTGCACGGCGAGGGTTGCGGTGATAGCGACCGCGCCGACGACGATGACGGATGCTGCCGCCAGCCCCCACTTCACCACTCCCCTCCGTCGCGCCGGACGTGGGGCCTGCGGCCTCGACGTGGCCGAGTGCGCGCTTCGTTCCCCGTTGAGTTCGGACGACGACTCCGCCGCGTCGGTCGCCGGCGCCGTCGCCCCCGCAGCGAGCACCGCGGCGCCAACCGGCACCGTCGCCACCGCGGAGTTCGCGCCCCCAGCCTCGACCGGCACCGGCACCGGCACCGCCTCCACCGTCGCCACAGCGGCGGCCGCGTTCTCAGCCCCGACCGGCACCGGCACCGCGTGCACCGTCCCCGCTGCCGCGGTCGCGTCCGCAGCCTCGACCGGCACCGGCACCTCCGACACCGCCGCCAGCCCGCCGGCCGCAGTCCCAGCTCCAACCGGCACCCGCACCGCGTGCACAGTCCCCGCTGCCGCGGCCGCGTACGCAGCCTCGACCGGCGCCGGCGCCGGCACCACCGGCGCCGGCGCCCGCCCGCCGGCCGGGGCCCCAGCGGCAGCCG
>JAVBUG010000356.1:0-24504 GCA_031555515.1 Microbacterium sp.
ATCGCCGTGGCCGAGACGCACGGTCTCGCCGGGCGCGCCGCTGCCCGTGGGCAGCACGTCCTTCGAGCTGTACAGCAGCCCGCCGTCGTCGTCGAGCGTCGCCGAGCCGTAGACGATCTCGTGCTTGCCGTCGCCGTCGACGTCGGCCGCGCTCAGGGAGTGGAACCCCTGCGTCGTGATCGAGCCGTACACCGGGTCGGTGCCGTCGCGCCCGTGCGGGCTGTCGTTGAACGGGTTCGTCATCGGCACGTGGCCGCTGTCGATCGCCCACCGGGTGGTGAGGTGCTCGCCGTCCCAGTCGTACGTGTTGACCGTCGTGCGCGTGTAGTAGCCGCGCGCGAACACCGCCGACGGGTGCGTGCCGTCGAGGTACGCGACGCCCGCGAGGAAGCGGTCGACGCGGTTGCCCGGCTCGATGCGCGCCATCGCGTAGTCGCCCCACAGCAGGCCGTCGTCGTCGCGGCCCGGCTCGTAGCGCACGGTCTCGAGTTCTTCACCGGTCGCCGAGTCGAACACCGTGAGGTACTCCGGCCCGTCCACGATGAAGCCCTCGAACGTGGTGAGGTCGTTGCGCGCGCTGCGGGCGGGCGCGTACGTGGTGATGAAGTAGTCCACGAGCTCCGTCGCCGCCGCGGTCGACAGCGGGTACTCGTGCGTCACCGGGATGCCGAACGCCTGCTCGAGCGTCGCCGGCCAGTGGCCCGCGACGACCTCGGGGTGCTCCGACCAGCCCTGGAACATCTCGATGAGGTGCTCGCGGTAGTCCGCGGCGCTCATGCGGTAGTCGTCGTTCGCCGTGTAGCCGGCGGCGAGGTCGTCGGCGAGCATCGTGATGCCGGCCTCGCCCGCGACCGAGCCGTCGGCGTTGTAGCGGATCGACTTCGTGCCGGGCGCCGTCTTCAGCATCGTCTCGGACCGGCCGTCGCCGTCGAAGTCGTAGACCATGAACTGCGTGTAGTGCGCGCCCGCGCGGATGTTCACACCCAGGTCGATGCGGTTGAGCAGCGTGCCGTCCAGCTCGTACGTGTCGATGTACACCGGGCCGGTGTAGCCCTTCTGCGACACGTCCTTGGAGTTCGACGGGTCCCACTTCACGATGAACTCGTACGCGCCGTCGCCGTCGACGTCGGCCACCGACGCGTCGTTCGCCGAGTACGTGTACTTCTCGCCCTCGGGGAACAGCACGCTCTTGGGCGCCACGCCATCGGCCGGCTTCTGCAGCGGAAGGTCGTAGAACCCGTCGCTCCACACCGACACGGGTGCGGACTGCTCGCCGGTCACGTCGTGCCATGCGGGGGCGACGGTATAGACGGATGCTGCGGACCCGCCCGCATCCGCATAGTTCGTGCTGTCGTCGACCGTGGCGATGCGCTCGCCGTCGCGGAACACCGCGAACGACGGGCCGCTCACGCCCGTCTCGGTCGCGGGACCGGCCTCGGTCGCGAGCAGGCGCCAGCTGAGGAACACGCCCTCGCCGGTCGAGACGGCGACGAGCCCGCGGTCGAGGGCCTCGAGTTGTGCGCCGGCGGGGGACGGCTGCTCGGCCAGCGCGGGTTGCGCCAGACCTAGCGTGAGTGCGCACGCGGCCGACCCGGCCACGAGCGCGCGAACAGAGGTGCTGCGGAGATTCATCGTCGAATCGCTCTCCTGAGGTTGCGGCCCGCTGGGGACGGACCTTCATCGTCGAAAACGCGGGGAATACGCTTTCCCGCACGACCCTAGTCAGCCACCCGCGCCCGGGTCAACGGGGTGGCCGAAGACATTGGAACGATTTAATGTGCGGCGGGCGTGCAGAGAATCGGAGGTCCCTCGCGACACGCCGGGTCGCAGCATCCGGTTCCCGGCGTGTCGGGTGAACCTCCGATTCTGTGCGTCGCGGCTCGGCGTCGGCCTTCGGGCACAGATTCGGAGGTCTTGTGCGACACGCCGGATCGCAGCATCCGTCTCTCGGCATGTCGGGTGAGACCTCCGATTCTGTGCGCCTCCTCCACATGCGGTGGGGTTCGCCGGGCGCTCCCAATTCCGGTCGAATGCACGGACGACGGATGCTGTGGCCGCGAGTCTGGCCGGATGTGCACCGCCGCCACACCCGCTGTCACGACCTATCGAGAACTGAGGGCGTCGGGACACTCCAGGTCGAGGATCGCCGGGGCGCTCGCCGACGGCTCTCTCGCCTCGCTCCGGCGAGGGGTGTACGAGCGGCTCGGTGCGTGCCACGACATCAGGACCGCGGCGGCCCATGGAGGCTGGATCGCGTGTGTGAGCGCCGCGAAGCACCATGGGCTCTGGGTCGCCGAGCATGGCGATCTGCTGCACGTCGGACTCCGCAGTCACGGGCGCGCCTACTCGCATCCGGAATGCGCGTGCGTCGCCCACTGGAGCGACGCGGACGACGCCGGACGCAGCGCTTTCGGGGTGCCGTCGGTGCGGGTCGTGCTGCGTCAGATCCTGCAATGCCAGGGCCTCGAGGCGTTCTTCGTCGCCCTCGAGTCCGCTCTCCGGCTGCTCAAGCTGTCGAAGACCGACCTCGAGTGGCTGCGGCAGCACACGAACACCGACGCGAGGGAGGCGATCGCATTCGCTCGCAGTGACGCGGACAGTGGGCTCGAGTCGCTGCTGCGGTGGAGGCTGCGTCGGCACGGGCTCAGCGTGCGGACGCAGCAGTCGATCGTCTCCGTCGGCCGCGTCGACTTCGTGATCGGCGAGCGTCTGATCATCGAAGTCGACGGCGCTCCCAATCATGACGGCGAGTCGCATCGACACAAAGACCTCGTCCGCGATGCGAACGCGGCGGCGTGGGGCTACGTCACGCTCCGCTTCGACTACGCCCTGGTCGTCCATGACTGGGAGACCGTCGAACTCGCCATCCTCGGCCTCGTCGACCGCGGGCTGCACCGCGCCTGAGCGTGCACAGAATCGGAGGTTGTCGCGGACACGCCGGGTGGCAGCATCCGTTCCCTGGCGTGTCGGACAGGACCTCCGATTCTGTGCGCCGACGCCGCACGTCGACCGGGACACAGAATCGGAGGGTTTCGGCGACACGCCGAGGTCGGGCCGCCGGTGCCGGCGTGTCGCGCAGAACCTCCGATTCCGTGCACGCCGACACGAAGAGCAACGGATGCTGCGGCCCGGCGCAGTGCGGCGTGCCGCAGCATCCGTCAATCAGAACTCACGAGGCGTAGGTGACGAGGCCGAGCTCCACCGGCGACACGAGCTGCGGGTGCGCCGGGCGCACGCGGACGGTGTAGCCGAACGTGCCGGTCACGCTGAGCGGGAGGGTTCCGCTGAACACCGTCGCGCCGTCCGCCGCGGACGCGCCGGGGGAGAGACGGTACACGGAGTGGTCGCGGGCGAGCGCGTCGTCCTCGTTGGTCGCGCCGTAGAGCAGCTCGACCGCGACGTCGTCGGGCGACAGGCCGTCGAGCCGCACATCGGCGCGCACCTCGAGGGTGTCGCCGGCCTGCGCCTGCTGCGGGATGCCCGAGCTGTCGACGCTCGCGATCGACACGCGGCCCCACGCCTCGCGCACGCGGCCGACGAACGCGGCCACCTCGCGTGCCGCGAGGAACCCGTTCGCGCGCAGCTCCACGTCGTGCGCCGCCGCCGGCACGTACAGGCGCTGGACGTAGTCGCGCACCATGCGGTCGCTCGTCGCCTTCTTGCCGAGCTCGGTCATCGTGTGGCGCACCATCTCGAGCCAGCGCAGCGGAATGCCGCCCTCGCGCTCGTAGAAGCGCGGCACCAGCTGGTGCTCGATGAGGTCGTAGAGCGCGGCCGCCTCGTCGTCGTCGCGCTCCTCGTCGTTCGACGCGGTGTCGGCCGTCGGGATCGCCCAGCCGTTCTCGCCGTCGTACCACTCGTCCCACCACCCGTCGAGGATCGACAGGTTGAGCGCGCCGTTGAGCGCCGCCTTCATGCCGCTCGTGCCGCACGCCTCGAGCGGGCGCAGCGGGTTGTTGAGCCACACGTCGCAGCCGGGGTAGAGGTCCTTGGCGAGCGTGATGTCGTAGTCGGGCAGGAACACGATGCGCCCACGCACCTTCGGGTCGCGGCTGAAGCGCACGAGCTGCTGGATCAGGATCTTGCCCGAGTCGTCAGCGGGGTGCGACTTGCCGCCGATCACGATCTGCACCGGGCGCTCGGGGTCGGTGAGCAGGCGCGTCAGCCGCTCGGGGTCGCGCAGCATGAGCGTCAGGCGCTTGTACGTCGGCACGCGGCGCGCGAAGCCGATGGTCAGCACCTCCGGGTCGAGCAGATCCTCCACCCACGACGGGGTGTGGCCGTTGGACACGGATGCTGCGACCCGCCGTCGCGCCTCGGCGACGAGCTCGCCCTTCATCTGCTGGCGCACGCCCCACAACTCGGCGTCACTGACGACGTTGCGGTCGGTCCAGTCGTGCGTGTCGGTGTGCGCATCGCCCCACGCGCGCTCGCTCACGGCCTTGAGTGCGGGGTGCACCCACGTCGGAGCGTGCACGCCGTTCGTGATCGACGTGATCGGCACCTCGTCGGTGTCGACGCCCGGCCACAGCATGCCGAACATCCCACGGCTCACCTCGCCGTGGAGCACCGAGACGCCGTTCGCGTGCTGGCCGAGGTGCAGGCCGAGAACTGCCATGTTGAAGACGCCCTGGTCGCCGCCCTCCCAGGTCTCGAGGCCGAGGGAGATCGCGCGCCCGGCGTCGAGGCCCTGGAACAGGCCGCTCGAGAGGAAGTCCGCGATGAGGTCGCGGGGGAAGCGGTCGATGCCCGCGGGCACCGGCGTGTGGGTCGTGAAGACCGTTCCGGCGCGCACCTGCGCGAGGGCCTCGTCGAAGCTGAGGCCGTCGTGCGTGATGAGCTCGGACATGCGCTCGAGTCCCTGGAACCCGGCGTGGCCCTCGTTGGTGTGGTAGACGTCCGGGGTGGGGCGGCCGTTCAGCTCCGACCACGCGCGCACCGCGCGCACGCCGCCGACGCCGAGCAGCAGCTCCTGCAGCAGGCGCTGCTCTCCTCCGCCGCCGTAGAGGCGGTCGGTGACGCGGCGCATCTCGTCGGTGTTCGACGGCGTCTCGGAATCGAGCAGCAGCAGGGGGATGCGGCCGATGTCGGCGACCCAGACGCGGGCGTGCAGACGGCGGTCGCCCGGCAGGTCGAGCGTGATCTCGACCGGTGCGCCCTCGCGGTCGCGCAGGAGCGTCAGGCCCAGGCCGTACGGGTCGAGGAGCGGGTAGCTCTCGCGCTGCCAGCCGTCGTCGCCGATCGACTGGCGGAAGTAGCCGGCGCGGTAGAAGAGGCCGACGCCCGTGAGCGGCACGCCCAGATCGGACGCGCTCTTGAGGTGGTCGCCGGCGAGGATGCCGAGGCCGCCGGAGTACTGCGGCAGCGAGCCGTCGACACCGAACTCGGGGGAGAAGTACGCGATGTGGACGGGCTTGTCGCCCTCGAGCTGCTGGAACCAGCGGTCGCCGTCGAGGTAGGCCGTGAGACGCTCGTCCTCCTCGCACACGCGGGCGACGAACTCCTCGTCGCGGGCGAGCTCGTCGAGGCGCTCCTGACCGAGCGCGCCGAGCATCCGTGCCGGATTTGCGCCGATCTCGTCCCACAGGACGGGATCCATCGAGGCGAACAGCGCGTGCGTCGCGCGACTCCACGACCAGCGCCAGTTGGACGCGAGGCGGTCGAGCGGGGCGAGGGATTCGGCGAGGACGGGACGGACGGTGAACGTTCGGATGGCCTTCACGCTCGCGATTCTAGGGGCATAAGCTGGAAGCGCTTGCACCGGTTCGGTGAACAGCAGTCATCGCGTCACCAGGTCTACGCTGGCGCTATGGCAATCGCACGACTCCACGGCGGACCCCTCGACGGACAGATCATTCCGCTCGACCCGACCGTCTCCGACTCGTACATCGTCCCCTACGGCGAGGGGCAGCTCGTCTACCGCCGCGAGGGCGACGAGACGCACACGGGCGACCAGGACGGCCCGACCGAGACGCGCTTCGTCTACGTCGAGGCCACCGAGGACATCGATCCGAACCCGGACGGTCGTGACGACTGATCGCACTCCCGACGTGACCGGCGGCGACGCCGGAGCGAACGGTGCATCGCACAGCGTCGAGGTCGAGCTCAAGTTCGACGTCGATGAGTCGACGCCGCTGCCCGATTGGTCGGCGCTGCCCGGTGTGGCGCACGTCGGCGAGCCCGAGCTGCGTCAGCTCGACGCCACCTACCTCGACAGCGACGACCTCGCGCTCGCCCACGCCGGCTACGCCGTGCGCCGCCGCACCGGTGGTCCCGACGAGGGCTGGCACATCAAGGGCCCGCGCGGCGCCGACGGCGGCCGGGTCGAGCTGCACTGGCCGATCAGCCCGGTGAGCCAGATCCCGGATGCTGTCGCCGACGCGGTCTCGACCATCGCGAGGGCCTCGGACTTCGCGCCGATCGCGCGCATCCGCAACCAGCGCACCGCCTACGCGCTGCAGGACGAGCATGGCGGCCTCGTCGCGGAGTTCGTGGACGACCACGTGATCGCAACCGATGAGCGCTCGGGCACCCAACGGTCCTGGCGGGAGTGGGAGTTCGAACTCGGACCTGCCGCCCCGGAGTCGGCGGACGGGCGTGCCGCTCTGCTCGCGGCTGCCGATGCCGCGGTGCGGGCCGCAGGCGGCCGGGCCGCGGCATCCGATTCCAAATTCGCCCGCACGCTCGGCGCCTGAACACACGAGAACGCCCCGGACCTTCGAGAAGGTCCGGGGCGTTCGGCGTCAGCTGATCAGAGGTTGATCATGTGGCCGGCCAGGCCGTGGAAGGCCTCCTGCACGGCCTCCGACAGCGTCGGGTGCGTGTGGACGTTGCGCGCGGCCTCGAGGGCGGTCAGGTCCCACTTCTGCGCGAGCGTGAGCTCGGGCAGGAGCTCCGAGACGTCGGGGCCGATGAGGTGGCCGCCGAGCAGCTCGAGGTGCTCGCCGTCGGCGATGAGCTTGACGAAGCCGATGGGCTCGCCCAGGCCGTTCGCCTTGCCGTTGGCCGAGAACGGGAACTTCGCGACCTTGACGTCGTAGCCGGCGTCGCGCGCCTGCTGCTCGGTGAGACCGAACGAGGCCACCTGCGGCGAGCAGAACGTCGCGCGCGGCATCATGCGGTAGTCGCCGAGCGTCATGGTCTCGGCCTTGCCGATGGTCTCGGCGGCGACGACGCCCTGCGCCTCGGCCACGTGCGCGAGCTGCAGCTTCGCGGTGACGTCGCCGATCGCGTAGATGTGCGGCACGTTGGTGCGCATGTGGTCGTCGATGTCGATCGCGCCGCGGTCGGTCAGCTTCACGCCGGTGTTCTCGAGACCGAAGCCCTCGACGTTGGCGGCGAAGCCGATCGACATCATGACCTTGTCGGCGTCGATCGAGCCCTGGGTGCCGTCCTTGGCGGTGTAGGTCACGGTGACCTTGTCGCCCTGGTCGGTGACCGTCTCGACCTTCGTCGAGGTGAGGATGTCGACGCCGTAGTTCTTGTACTGGCGCGCGATCTCCTTCGAGACGTCCGCGTCCTCGTTCGGCAGCGCACGGTCGAGGAACTCGATGATCGTGACCTTGACGCCGTAGTTCACCATGACGAAGGCGAACTCCATGCCGATGGCGCCGGCGCCGACGATGACGATCGACTGGGGCAGATCGCGGGCGAGGATCTGCTCCTCGTACGTGACGACGTTGCCGCCGATCTGCACGCCCGGGAGCAGACGCACCTTCGAGCCGGTCGAGATGATCGCGTTGTCGAAGGTGACGCGCTCGGTGGTGCCGTCGGCCTTCTTGACGTCGATCGTGTTCGCGTCGACGAACGACCCGCGACCCTCGTACTCGTCGACCTTGTTCTTCTTCATCAGGTAGTGGATGCCCTTGACGTGGGTGTCCGCCACCTTGCGGCTGCGGTCCCACGCGACTCCGAAGTCGAAGTGCACGTCACCCGAGATGCCGAACAGGTCGGCCTTGTGGTGGAACTGGTGCGCGAGGTCGGCGTTCTTGAGCAGAGCCTTCGAGGGGATGCAGCCGACGTTGAGGCACACACCGCCCCAGTACTTCTCTTCGATGATGGCGACCTTGAGGCCGAGCTGCGAAGCACGGACGGCCGCGACGTAGCCGCCGGGCCCCGCGCCGAGGATGGCGACGTCGTAGTGAGGCATGGTCTCAAGACTATCGGTCGGCAGGGGGCTCGGAGTCGGCCTGCGAGGTGCCGTCGGCCGGGCCGGCAGCGCCGTTCGCGAGGGCCTTCTCGCGGCGCGAGCGCGAGACCAGGAGGTAGACGACCGCGGCGATGAGAGCGAGGGCGAGCACACCGGCGATGATCCAGGGGAGCGCGCTCGCTGACTCGTCGGGCGCGGTCTCTGCCGGCGGGGTCGCGGTCTGGACCGGAGCGACAGCCGTCTCGGTGGGGGTGGGCGTCGGCTCCGCCGGCTGGGTCGGCTCCGGCGCCGGGGCGCCGGCCACCGTGAACGAGAACTCACCCGAGATCGGGTGTCCGTCGCTCGAGACGACCTTCCACAAGACCGTGACGGCACCGGATGCTGCGCCCGTGAGCGGCTGGGTGAGCACGTTGTCGTGCACGGTCGGCGTGCCGTCCGTGAGCGATGCGCCCGCAGCATCCGTCACCTCCACGACCGAGGCGCCCTCGTCGTCGGCGATCTCTGCGCTGAACGTGAGCGTGAGCTGCGTGGGAAGGGCGTCGACGCTGCTGTCGGCCGCCGGATCGCTGCCGAGCAGCTCGTCGTGAGCGCTGGCCGGCGTCGCTGTGGCGAGCACGACGCCGAACGCGATCAGCAGTGCGGCGAGGAATGCCCAGACCCGGGCGGGAAGCGGCTTGTGAAGAGTTTGTGACATCACCCGATCGAGCCTATCCGGCCCTTTGCTGCGAGCCCGCCGAGGTCTAGCCTGGCGACAGGCGGGCCCGGAGCCCGCCGTTCCCCACGCGGAAGGATGCGGCGGATGGACCAGATGATGATGGGCGCCATGTCGAAGGACATGATGTCGATGCCCGGCATGCAGGCGATGGACATGTCGGTCATGCAGGCCTGTATGGACGCCTGCTCGGCCTGCGAGCAGGCGTGCACGGTGTGCTCGGCTCAGATGATGGATTGCGCTCCCGCGTGCATGAATTGCGCGGACATGTGCAACACGATGATGCGCTCGATGATGCGCATGCAGGGCATGGACTCCGCCAGCATGATGGCGATGCTCGACGCCTGCATGGCGATGTGCCAGAAGTGCATGGACGACTGCATGCGGCACGCCGACATGAGCGAGGTCTGCAAGATGTGCGCTCAGGCGTGCAAGGCGTGCAGGGCCGCGTGCATGGCCATGACGGACATGATGATGGCGATGAGCTGAGGCTCGTCGCCATCGCTCGTTGAGCAAGCTTGCGGAACGAAACGCGCCCTCGGGCGCGCGCGGGTCAGCCGCGCAGGACGTTGTACCGCGCGCCGCCGACGGCGAGCACGTTGTAGCGCTCGTGCAGCGCGACCGGCGTGCCGGGCGTCGCGGCGGCGGCAGCGCCGGTGCCGTTCCAGAGCGCCACGGGCGTCCAGTCGGCGAGCGTGCGGACGATCACGAAGCCCGAGCGCTCGTCGGAGGCCTCGACGATCGCGTCCGCCCAGTCCGACGGCGTCGCCGAAGCGAGGCGCGCCTGGATGAGGTGCAGCGCGTGACCGGGGGCGTACGACGAGCAGACATCACCGTGGTCGCACATGCACGCCGCAGCCTCACGCACCTCGAGGGGCGGGATGTGGCTGTGCGGGCTCGACACGGTGGTCTCCTTCTGGTTAACGGATCTTTGCCGGTCCTGCCAGGGTAGAAGGGCAGTGCTGTCCGTGGCATCTCGAGTGACACGGGACGAAACATTGCGGGAACGGCGAACGTCCTCTTCCGAGCCGGGGGCGATCGGATAGGCTGGCCGGACGAAGGAGGAAACCGTGGAGCACGACCGCCGACCCGATCAGGGCGACATCCGCCGGGCCGCAGGGTCCGACGCACACGAGTCCGACCGCGCGTCCGACACGACGCAGACATTCGGCCACGATTCCGACCTGTCGTTCGTGCCCTTCGGCAGCGAGCTCGGCGAGGCCGAGCTCGACGCGATCGACGCCCTTCCCACCGGGTCCGCGCTGCTGCTGGTCCGTTCCGGACCCACCGCCGGCGCCCGGTACCTGCTCGATGCCGACGTCACCACAGTGGGGCGGCATCCCGAGGCCGACATCTTCTTCGACGACGTCACGGTCTCGCGCCGCCACGCGGAGATCACCCGCACCGGCACGACCTTCGAGCTCGTCGACCAGCGCTCGCTGAACGGCACGTACGTCAACGGCGAGCGGGTCGACCGGGCCACGCTCACCAACGGCGCCGAGGTGCGCATCGGAAAGTTCCGGCTCAACTTCTTCGTCTCACCGGCTGACCTCTCCAGGGCGACGGAGGCCTGATGCCCGCGGCTTCCGCCCGTGACAGGGCGTCGTCCGCGGGTCTTCTCAGCATCGGTCAGGTCCTCGCGCGTCTGTCGCCCGAGTTCCCGTCCCTCACGTCCAGCAAGCTGCGCTTCCTCGAGGTCCAGGGGATCGTGACGCCGCTGCGCACCGAGTCGGGCTATCGCAAGTTCTCGCAGGACGACCTCGAGCGCCTGCGGCTCGCGCTCACCCTCCAGCGCGACCACTACCTGCCGCTGTCGGTGATCCGCGACTACCTCGAAGACGTCGACGCCGGACGCGACCCGGCCACCCCGAGCGCGGTGCCGCCGCCGTCGATCGTGCCGGCGCCGCGTCGCTACCGCCGCGACGAGCTGCTGTCGGCCGCCGGCGCTGCGCCCCAGCTGCTCAACGACGCCATCAGCACCGGC
This sequence comes from Microbacterium sp., assembly GCA_031555515.1. GTDB lineage: Bacteria > Actinomycetota > Actinomycetes > Actinomycetales > Microbacteriaceae > Microbacterium. The sequence continues at coordinate 10,846 of JAVBUG010000356.1, forward strand.
ATCCTCACGGGCGCCGAGTCGTACACCGAGCAGTCGGTGACGCTGCTGCGCGCCCTCGTCGCGCTCGACCGGCACGGCATCGAGCCGCGCCACGTGCGCGCCCTGCGGCAGAGCGCCGAACGCGACGTGGCACTCGTCGAGTCGGCTCTCGCGCCTCTGCTGCGGCGGACGGATGCCTCGTCCCGTGGCCGCGCCGGAGAGCTCGCGCCCGAACTCACCCGGCGCCTCGACGACGTGCGCGCGATCTTCGTGCGCGCGGCGCTCGACCGCATGCTGTCCTGACCGGCTTCGCGACTCCGCGGGGCGATCTGCGCGACACGCCGACCCCCGAACGCCGGATGTCGTTGCCGCGAGGGGGAGGCTGATCTAGCGTGGAACTATCCGATCCGGAGGGGGGACGAGCATGACCGGAGACGTGGCTCCTGGCGAGCCGTTCAGTGCAGAACTCCTCTTCACCGACGGCCTTCCCGCGATGGACGACGAGGTCGGCTACCGTGGCGCCGCCGCGGCGAAGGCCGCCGGCATCACCTATCGCCAGCTCGACTACTGGGCCCGCACCGAGCTCGTCGAACCGACGGTCCGCGGTGCGAGCGGGTCCGGCTCGCAGCGCCTGTACGGCTTCCGCGACATCCTCGTGCTGAAGCTGGTCAAGCGTCTGCTCGACACCGGCATCTCGCTGCAGCAGATCCGCACGGCCGTCGACCAGCTCCGCGCCGCCGGCATTCGCGACCTCGCGGGCACGACGCTCATGAGCGACGGGGCATCCGTCTATCTGTGCACGTCGAACGACGAGGTCATCGATCTCGTCAGCCGCGGTCAGGGCGTCTTCGGCATCGCCGTCGGCAAGGTGCTCCGCGAGGTCGAGTCGGAGCTCCTCGACTTCGAGGTCGAGAAGCCCGACCCGATGGACGAGCTCTCGGTGCGACGCGCCGCCCGCTCCGCGTAGGGCGCGCCGACCGCTCGACCCGGAATCAGCCCAGGGCCGACTCCATCCGCTCCCGCACGCCCGCCCTCGCAGTGAGCGCCTGGTCGAGATCCGCGATGAGGTCGGCAGGATCCTCCAAGCCGATCGAGAGGCGCACGAGCGCGTCCGAGGGCTTCGCGTCGGCCGTCACGGGCCGATGGGTGAGCGCCGCGGGGTGCTGGATGAGCGAGTCCACGCTGCCGAGCGAGACCGCGTGCGTGAAGAGCCGGACGGAGGCTGTCAGCGCCGACGCCGCGTCGAACCCGTCGGTCAGTTCGATGGCGATCATCGCGCCGGGTCCGCTCTGCTGAGTCCCGATGAGCCCCTGCGGGTCGCTCTCGGCGAAGCCGGGGAAGTGGACGCGGGCGACCTCGGGCCGCGTGGTGAGCCACTCCGCGACGACGCGCGCGCCCTCCTGCTGGGCCCGCATGCGCACCGGCAGCGTCGCGAGCCCACGATGCAGCAGGTAGGCGGCGAGCGGGTGCATGATCGCGCCCGTGATCGCCCGGGTGCGGCGCAGCGCCGCGGCCAGGCGCGCGTCGCACGCGACGACACCGCCGACCACGTCGCCGTGGCCGCCGAGGTACTTCGTCGCGCTGTGCAGCGAGAGCGATGCGCCGAGATCGAGCGGATGCTGCAGCACCGGCGTCGCGAAGGTGTTGTCGACGAGCACCGGGACGTCGCCGGCGGCAACGGCCACCCGCTGGATGTCGACGAGCTCGAGCGTCGGGTTCGCCGGGCTCTCGAGCACGACGAGCGCGGTGTCGTCGCGCACCGCCGCGGCGACATCCTCGGGGGAGCAGAACGTGGTCTCGACGCCCAGCAGCCCCGAGGCGAGCAGGTGGTCGGTGCCGCCGTAGAGCGGACGCACCGCCACGACGTGACGCTTCTGGGACTCGTGCGCGAGGGCCAGCAGCACGGCGGTGACGGCGGCCATGCCGGACGAGAAGGCGACAGCCTCCTCGGCGTGTTCGAGACGTGCGAGAGCCTCCTCGAAGCGCGCGACGGTGGGGTTCCACAGTCGCGCGTAGACGTTCGACCCGCCCTCGAACGGGAGCCCGCCGGTCGCGAGGACCTCGTACGACATGCCGCCGAGCTCGATGCCCGGGAGTGGATTGGTCGACGAGAGGTCGAGAGGGAGTGCGTGCACGCCCAGGCTCGCGAGATCGTCGCGGCCGGCGTGCACGGCAAGGCTGTCAGGGTGCAGCGTCATCGATGCCATGGCGATATGGTCAGCGATATCGCGACGGATGGCAAGTCGAGCTCAGCCTCGCGTGCACATGTAGCGCAATGTGCTCATCGGGTGAGCAAAGTGGTCACCCTCGGGGATGCCGTGGCCCGCAGCATCCGCCAATCAGGAGCGTGAGTCCTCGGGGACCGGGATGCGACCGGTGCGCATGATGCGGTCGAGCAGCGAGTCGAAGTCGGCGGCGAGCTCCTGGGCGGAGTCGCCGGGCCAGATGTGCAGCGGCTTCGCGGCGCCCTGCGCCTGCTGGAGCGACGTGCGCTCGGGCAGCTGCGGGCTGAGCACGAGCGGGCCGAACATGTCGCGGAGCTCTTTGATGCGGAACTGGTGCTCGATCGACTGCGGGCGGACGCGGTTGACCACGATGCCCAGCGGCTGGAGGCGGGGGGAGAGGCCGCGGAGGATCTCTTCGATCGCGCTGAGTGAGCGGTCGGCGTCGTTGACGGATAAAAGGCCGGGCTCGGTCACGACGATCACGCGGTCGGACGCCGCCCACGCGGTGCGGGTCAGCGCGTTGAGCGACGGCGCGCAGTCGATGAGCACGAGGTCGTAGTCCGCCTCGAGGGTGGCGAGCGCCTCTTCGAGCTTCCAGACGTCGCGGACGCTCGGGTGGGGGCCGTCGAAGTTGATGGCCGATGGGCTGCCGATCATGACGTCGATCGTGCCGGGGTGCACCTTCGCCCAGCCGCTGGAGGTGATGGCCTGGCGGACCGTCTTCTCTTTCGGGTTGGCGAGGACATCAGCGACATTCAGGCGGCCGGCCACCTGGATGTCCATGCCCGTCGAGACGTCGGACTGCGGGTCGAGGTCGACGACGAGCGTGCGGACACCGCGGGCGAAGGCCGCCGACGCGAGTCCGAGAGTCACGGTCGTCTTGCCGACGCCACCCTTGAGCGAGCTGACGGATAGGACGTGCACAAGCCACAACGTTACCGTCCCGTAGGCTGAGAGCACACTCAGCCCGTTTTCGGGTCCCGGCTGCGCCGCCGCACACGGAGGTCTCATGTTCCGCAAGATCCTGGTCGCGAACCGAGGCGAGATCGCCATTCGGGCGTTCCGAGCCGCATACGAACTGGGCGCGCGCACCGTCGCGGTTTTCCCTTTCGAGGATCGCGGATCGCTGCATCGTCAGAAAGCGGATGAGTCCTACGAGATCGGCGAGAAGGGCCACCCGGTCCGTGCCTACCTCGATGTCGACGAGATCATCCGCGTCGCCCAGGCGGCAGGAGCTGACGCGATCTACCCCGGCTATGGGTTCCTCTCCGAGAACCCGGAGCTCGCCGAGAAGGCCGCCGCGAACGGCATCGCCTTCATCGGGCCGCCCTCCAACGTGCTCGAGATGGCCGGCAACAAGGTCACCGCGAAGCAGCACGCGATCGCCGCCGGCGTGCCGGTGCTGCGCTCCACCGACGCGTCCGACGATGTCGACGCGCTGCTCGCCCAGGCCGACGACATCGGGTTCCCCATCTTCGTGAAGGCCGTCGCCGGCGGCGGCGGACGAGGCATGCGGCGGGTCGAGCGCAAGGAAGAACTGGCGCCCGCCCTCGCCGAGGCCATGCGCGAGGCCGGCAGCGCCTTCGGCGACGCACGCGTCTTCCTCGAGCAGGCCGTGCAGCGGCCCCGCCACGTCGAGGTGCAGATCCTCGCCGACAAGACCGGCGAGACGGTGCACCTGTTCGAGCGCGACTGCTCGGTGCAGCGTCGCCACCAGAAGGTGATCGAGATCGCCCCGGCGCCGAACCTCGACCCCGCCATCCGTGACGCCCTCCACGGCTATGCTGTCGCGTTCGCGCGGTCGATCGGGTACGAGAACGCCGGCACTGTCGAGTTCCTGCTCGAGACCGCCGGTCCCCGCACCGGCGAGGTCGTCTTCATCGAGATGAACCCGCGCATCCAGGTCGAGCACACGGTGACCGAAGAGGTGACGGACGTCGACCTCGTGCAGTCGCAGATCCGCATCGCCGCAGGGCAGACGATCGCCGACCTCGGCCTCACGCAGGACCGCATCCAGCTGCGCGGCGCGGCCCTGCAGTGCCGCATCACGACCGAGGACCCGTCGCAGGGCTTCCGCCCCGACACCGGGCGAATCACCACGTACCGCTCGCCGGGCGGCGCCGGCATCCGCCTCGACGGCGGCACCACCGCCGCGGGCTCGCAGATCAGCCCGCACTTCGACTCGATGCTCGCGAAGCTCACCTGCCGCGGCCGCGATTTCCCTGCGGCCGTCGCCCGGGCGCGTCGCGCCCTCGCCGAGTTCCGCATCCGCGGCGTCGCGACCAACATCCCGTTCCTGCGCGCCGTGCTCGACGACCCCGCCTTCGTCGCGGGCGACGTCAGCACCTCCTTCATCGACGAGCGGCCCGAGCTGCTCACCAGCCACCCGTCGCGCGACCGCGCCACGAAGCTCCTGAACTGGCTCGGCGACGTCACGGTCAACCGCCCGTACGGCGAGAAGCCGCTGTCGGTGTCGCCGGGCAGCAAGCTGCCGGAGATCGACCTCGCCGCGGCGCCGCCCGCCGGCACACTCGATCGCCTGCGCGAGCTCGGCCCCGAGGGGTTCGCCCGCGCGCTGCGCGCACAGAGCAGCCTCGCGGTCACCGAGACGACGTTCCGCGACGCGCACCAGTCGCTGCTCGCCACGCGCGTGCGCACGCGCGACCTGGTCCGCGTCGGGCCGCACGTCGCACGCATGACCCCGGAGCTGCTGTCGGTCGAAGCCTGGGGCGGGGCGACGTACGACGTCGCGCTGCGCTTCCTCGCCGAGGACCCGTGGGAGCGCCTCGAGGCGCTGCGCCTGGCGATGCCGAACATCCCCATCCAGATGCTGCTGCGCGGCCGCAACACCGTCGGCTACACGCCGCGCCCGGTCGAGGTGACCGACGCCTTCGTGCGCGAGGCCGCATCGACGGGCGTCGACATCTTCCGCATCTTCGATGCGCTCAACGACGTGTCGCAGATGCGTCCGGCGATCGACGCGGTGCGCGCCACCGGCACCGCGCTCGCCGAGGTCGCGCTCTGCTACACCTCCGACCTGCTCGACCCGGCCGAGAAGCTGTACACGCTCGACTACTACCTGCGCCTCGCCGAGCAGATCGTGGAGTCGGGCGCACACATCCTGGCCATCAAAGACATGGCGGGCCTCGTGCGCCCCGCGGCCGCGGCGAAGCTCGTCACGGCGCTGCGCGAGAACTTCGACCTGCCCGTGCACCTGCACACGCACGACACCGCGGGCGGCCAGCTCGCGACGCTGCTGGCGGCGAGTGCCGCGGGAGTGGACGCGGTGGATGCTGCGGCCGCACCCATGTCGGGGACCACCAGCCAGCCATCGCTCTCCGCGCTGGTCGCCGCGCTCGCCCACACCGACCGCGACACCGGCCTCTCCCTGCAGGCGGTCAGCAACCTCGAGCCGTACTGGGAGGCCGTGCGCCACCTGTACCGTCCGTTCGAGTCGGGTCTGGCCTCGCCGACCGGTCGCGTCTACCACCACGAGATCCCGGGCGGGCAGCTGTCGAACCTGCGCCAGCAGGCGATCGCGCTCGGCCTCGCGGACGACTTCGAGCTCATCGAGGACATGTACGCCGCCGCCGACCGCATCCTCGGCCGCATCCCCAAGGTGACGCCGTCGTCGAAGGTCGTCGGCGATCTCGCCCTGGCCCTCGTCGCGGTGCGCGCGGACCCTGCCGACTTCGAGGCGAACCCGCAGAACTACGACATCCCGGACTCGGTCGTGGGCTTCATGGCGGGCGAGCTCGGCGACCTGCCGGGCGGCTGGCCGGAGCCGTTCCGCACCAAGGTGCTGGCGGGGCGCACGATCTCGATCGACATCCCGCCGCTGACCGCTGACGAGCACGAGGGTCTCGCCGGCGACGCCGCGACGCGCCGCCGCACGCTCAACCGCCTGCTGTTCCCCGGGCCCGCGCGCGAGTTCGAGAAGAACCGCGAGACCTACGGCGACCTGGCCACCCTCGGCACCCCCGACTACCTCTACGGTCTCAAGCCGGGGGAGGAGCACGTCGCCGAGATCGACCCGGGCGTGCAGCTGTACGTCGGGCTCGAGGCCATCGGCGAGGCGGATGACAAGGGCATGCGCACGGTCATGACGACCCTCAACGGCCAGCTGCGTCCGGTGTTCGTGCGCGACCGCAGCATCAAGGTCGAGGCGCGTCAGGCCGAGAAGGCCGACACGTCCAAGCCCGGGCAGGTCGCCGCTCCCTTCTCGGGCGTCGTGACGCTCAAGGCGAAGGCGGGCGACACGGTCACCGCCGGTCAGCCGGTCGCGTCGATCGAGGCGATGAAGATGGAGGCGGCCATCACCGCGCCCGTCGACGGCGTCATCGAGCGCCTCGTGATCGCCGAGACCGCGCAGGTCGACGCCGGCGACCTTTTGGTCGTGATCCGTCCGGCGCAGTAGCCTGGAAGGCGGCAACCCGCCCGAAACGCCGTCTTTTCAGGAGAACTCCGCAGTGACGCCCGATCGCACCGAACACACGCCCGACGAGCCTGAGAACGGCGTGCTGTCCGACACCGGAAGCATCGACACCACCGGTCTCGGCATCCTGGGCGGTGCGACGGCGCAGGTGAACGTCGAACTGCCGTCCGAATCCGACGACGACCTCGACGACGACGGCGTGATCGACGGCGAGGTGCCTTTCGTCATCGAGATTCCCGCCGACGCCGACCTTCCGGTCATCGAGGCCGCGCCGATCGAGGAGGTCTCGACCGCGACGACCGAGGCCGAGATCGTCGAGAACGCGGCCGACCTCGAGGAGTGGACAGTCGAGGGCGACGGCTTCGCGCCTGCGCCGCCGGTCGAAGACATCGCCGATGCCGAGATCGTCGAGGTGATCGAGGCCGAGATCGAGCCCGCAGACGCCGACGCGATCGAGCACGAGGAGCCGCCCGCGACAGAGGGCCGGCCCGTTGCCGAGGAGCCCGAGGCCGTCGTCGAGGCGTTCGCGCCGGCCGCCGACGAGCCCGCCGCGGTCGAGACCGTCGAGCCTGAAGCACAGGCCGAGGCCGAGCCCGTCGTCGAGGAGCCGGAGCACGTCGTCGAGGAGCCCGTCGCCGAAGCCGTGGCCGAGGAACCCTCGCCCGCGGAGTCCGGCGTCGACGAGTTCGTGATCGCCGACTTCGATGCCGTCGACTTCGAGGACGCCGACTTCGACGGCGAGTTCGATCCGGCCGAGTTCGACCTCGCGCTCGCGGACGACGGCGTGGAATCCGCGCTGGCGGAGAACGCCGCGACGGGAGACGATGTCATCGCGACCGACGACCCCGTGGAGGAGCCCATGAGCGCCAAGACCCCGGCCGACGACGAGAAGGATGCCGCGACCACGGCGCCCGCCGCACCGAAGCCGGCGCCCGCGCGGCCATCGGTCCCGGCCGCTGCCGCTGCCGCGAAGCCCCCCACGGCCTCCACGCCGGCGACGCGCCGCGAGGCCAACCACACCGGCGCGCAGCCGGTCGTCGACCGCCCCGCGGAGCGTTCCGCGGTCGAGCGTGCACCGTTCCCGCGCGCCGACGTGGCGCTCACCTCGAAGCGCCTCGGCGAGTTCGAGGCGAACCGCGAGACCGCTGACCTCCTGACCGCCGACCGCCTGCTCGACCCGCATCAGGTGATCCGACCCGAGCCCGAGGGCGCGTGGCAGCACTTCGTGTACTCGATCTCGGGCAAGCGCATCAACCTCGGCGACAGCAAGCGCGCGAAGGCCCGCAAGGATCTCGATCGCCGGATCGCGGCGCCGCTGGCGGGCGGCGCACGCTTCGTACCGGTGCTCTCGCGCAAGGGCGGCGTCGGCAAGACGACGGTCACGACCCTGCTGGGCCAGGCGCTGGCGGATGCCCGCGACGACCGTGTCATCGCCATCGACGCCAACCCCGACCGCGGCACGCTCGCCGAGCGCATCACCCGTGACAGCGGCAAGACGGTGCGCGATCTCGTGCGAATGAGCCCTGAGGTCGTCGGCTTCAACGACCTGTCGGGCATCGTCGCGCGCGACGAGACGCGTCTCGATGTCGTCGCATCCGACACCGACCCGCGTGTCTCCGAGGCGTTCAACGACGCCGACTACCGGGATGTCGCGGCGCTCGCGGCCCACTACTACTCCGTCGTGCTCACCGACACCGGTACCGGCATCGTCCACTCGGTGATGGGCGCCACGCTCGACCTCGCCGACCAGATCGTGATCGTCGCCGGCCTGAGCGTCGATGAGGCGCGCCTCGCGTCCGAGACGCTCACCTGGCTCGAGACCAACGGCTACGCCGACAAGGTGCGCAGCGCCGTCGTGGTGCTCAACAACGCGCGGCCGGGGCATCCGCTCGTCCAGCTCGATGAGCTGGAATCGCACTTCCGCACCCGTGTGCGCGCGGTGGTGCGCGTGCCGTACGACCCGCACATCGCGGCCGGCAGCGCCATCGTGTTCCGCGAGCTGCAGCCCGCGACGCGGGAGGCCGCACGTCAGCTCGCCGCGACCGTTGTCGAGGGCCTGCGCTCCCTCGCGTCGGCGGCCTGAGGCATCCCGATGGCAGTGCGCCCCATCCGTGTGTTCGGCGACCCCGTCCTGAAGTCGGTCAGCGCCCCCGTCGGTGACATCGACGACGGCGTACGCGCCCTCGTCCGCGACCTGGTCGACACCGTCGAGCTGCCCGGCCGCGCCGGCGTGGCGGCGCCGCAGATCGGCGTCGGCCTGCGCGCCTTCAGCTACAACATCGACGGCGACATCGGCTACGTGCTGAACCCGGTGCTGGTCGAGGTGTCGGGCGAGCCCGAGGCGATCGGCGAAGGCTGCCTCTCGGTGCCCGGCCTGTGGCACGACGCCGTCCGCTACCCGTGGGCGAAGGTCGTCGGCATCGACCTCGACGGCAACGAGGTCGTGCTCGAGGGCGAAGGCCTCCTGGCCCAGGCCCTGCAGCATGAGACCGACCACCTCGACGGCACGCTCTACCTCGACCGCCTCACGAAGGAGCAGCGCCGCGTCGCGATGCGCGAGATCCGCGAGTCCGACTGGTTCTGAAACTTCCGCTCTGCCGCGTATGCGAGAAGCCCCGGACCCTCGAAGGGCCCGGGGCTTCCCGCATCCGTCCGCCTGCTACGAGAGCGAGACGTTCGTGGTGTTGACGGGCACCGCGTAGATCTCCTCGACCTCGCCGGCGAAGTCCTCGAGGATCACGTTGCGCTTGATGCTCATCTTCGGGGTGAGGTGGCCGCTGCCTTCCGTCCACTCCGTCGGGAGGATCGTGAACTTGCGGATCGACTCGGCGCGCGAGACGCTCTTGTTCGCGATGTCGATCGCCCGCTGCACCTCAGCGCGCACCGCGTCGTTCTTCGCGGCATCGGCCAGCGACATGTCGGCCGGCAGGTTGTTGTTCGACAGCCAGGCCGGCAGCATCTCGGGGTCGAGCGTGACAAGGGCCGCGATGAACGGCTTCTGGTCGCCGACGACCACGACCTGCCCGACGATCGGGTTGGCGCGGATCGGGTCTTCGAGGGCCGCGGGCGCGACGTTCTTGCCGCCCGCGGTGACGATGATCTCCTTCTTGCGACCCGTGATGGTGAGGAAGCCCTCGGAGTCGAAAGAGCCGATGTCGCCGGTCTTGAACCAGTCGCCGTCGAACGTGGCGGCGGTGGCCTCGGGGTTGCGCCAGTACTCCTTGAACACGTTGATGCCGCGCACCTGCACCTCGCCGTCCTCGGCGAGACGGATGCCGACGCCCGGGATCACCGGACCGACCGTGCCGATCTTGGACTTGCGCGCCTGGTTCACCGTCGCCGGAGCCGTCGTCTCGGTGAGACCGTAGCCCTCGAGGATCGTGACGCCGAGGCTGTGGAAGAAGTGCCCGAGACGCGGGCCCAGGGGAGCGGACCCCGACACCGCGTATGCGACGCGCCCGCCCATCGCCGTGCGGAGCTTCGAGTAGACCAGCCGGTCGAACAGCGCGAACTTGACCTTCGTGCCGAAGGGGATCTTCTTGCCCTCCTGCTCGAGGCGCGAGTGCTCGATCGCGGTGTGCGCGGCAGCGCGGAAGATCTTGCCCTTGCCGCCCGCCTCGGCCTTCTGCTCGGCCGAGTTGTAGACCTTCTCGAACACGCGCGGCACGGCCAGGAGGAAGGTGGGCTTGAAGGACCCGAGCGCCGGCAGCAGGTGCTTCGTGTCGGGCTGGTGGCCCGTCTTCACGCCCGCCTGGATGTTGAGGATGGAGATGAACCGCGCGAACACATGGGCGGTCGTGATGAACAGCAGCGTCGACGCGCCCGGCGTCTCGAACACCTCCTGGTTCGACCGCGAGGCGTTGCGCGTGAGCTCGACGAAGTTGCTGTGCGTCAGCACGCAGCCCTTGGGACGGCCCGTCGAGCCCGACGTGTAGATGAGCGTGGCGATGTCGGCGCCGTTCGCGATGTTGCGTCGCCGCTCGATCTCGTCGTCGGAGACGCTCGCGCCGTCGGCGACGAGCTTGTCGAGGTCGCCGTTGTGCATCTCCCACGCGGAGCGGATCAGGGGGAGCTCGGGGCGCACCTCGGCGAGACGAGCGCTGTGGTCGGGGAGCTCGGTGACGACGGCGACCGCGCCCGAGTCGGTGAGGTTCCACGCGATCTGCGCGCTCGAGCTGGTCTCGTAGATCGGCACCATGACCGCGCCGGCATAGAACAGCGCGAAGTCGACGAGCGTCCACTCGTAGGTGGTGCGGGCGATGAAGCCCACCTTGTCGCCGGGCTCGATGCCGCCGGCGACGAAGCCCTTGGCGAGCGCGATGACCTGCTTCTGGAATTCCGTGGCGGTGATGTCGCGCCAGCCGTCACCCTGGGGCACGGCGAACAGCGCGAGGTTCGGCGTCTTCTTGACGCGCTCGACCAGGAGGTCGGTGATGTTCGCCTGTGGATCGGCGGGGACGATGGCGGGGACTTCGAATTGGACCACGGCAGCTCCTTCGGTACCGGACGATTGAATCTCGGGTGGATCTCATCCGAGTCTAATCAGGTGTCACATCAGACTCAGCGGGGGATGTGGACAGTGCCTGCCTGGATAGACTTCAAGGCGCTGTCGCGCGTGCGACGGCCGGAGAGGGAGATCGTGCTCAAGGTCGGCATCGACATCGGCGGAACCAAGATCGCGGGCGGAGTCGTCGACTCCGACGGTGCCATCGTCGAACAGCTCCGCGTCGACACGCCGACCGACACCGCCGCCCTCGCCCAGGCCGTGGTCGACATGGCCCGCTACTTCCGCGCGGCGCACGACGTGGCGGCCGTGGGCGTCGCCGCCGCGGGCTTCATCGACCGCGACCGCGCGACAGTGATCCACGCGCCCAACATCGCGTGGCACAACGAGCCGCTGAAGGCGACGCTCGAAGACGGGATCGGCCTGCCGGTCACCATCGAGAACGACGCGAACGCGGCCGGGTGGGCGGAGTACCGCTTCGGTGCGGGGCGCGGCGTAGGCCACATGGTCATGCTCACGATGGGCACCGGCGTGGGCGGCGCCATCGTCCTCGACGGCAAGCTCTTCCGCGGCGGGCACGGCGTCGCCGCCGAGCTCGGCCACATCCGATTCATCCGCGACGGCATCCTCTGCGGCTGCGGTCAGCACGGATGCCTCGAGCAGTACGCGTCGGGCCGCGCTCTGCAGCGCGAGGCCAACGACATCGCCGACGCGGGCGGCATCGGCGCCGCGCTGGCGGCCCACCGCGCCGAGAACGGCAAGATCAGCGGACCGGCCGTGTCGCGCCTCGTGCTCGCGGGCGACCCCGGCGCCGCCGAGGCGCTGCGCCGTGTCGCCACCGCGCTCGGCGAGGCGTGCGGCGGATTCCAGGCCGTGCTCGACCCTGAGCTCTTCGTCATCGGCGGCGGCGTCGCCCAGCTCGGCGACGCGCTGCTCGCGCCGATGCGCGTCGCGTACGAGAAGTCGCTGCCCGGCTACGGCGACCGGCCGATCGCGACCTTCAAGATCGCGAAGCTCGTCAACGACGCGGGCCTCATCGGAGCGGCGGACCTCGCGGGGACAGAGGCGTAGCGCGATGTTCTACTGGCTGATGAAATACGTGGTCATCGGACCGATCGTCAAGGCGATCTGGCGCCCGTGGATCGTCGGCCGTCGCAACGTCCCCGCAGAGGGTGCCGCGATCCTCGCGAGCAACCACCTCTCGTTCGTGGACTCCATCTTCCTGCCGCTCATGCTCGACCGCCCGGTGGTGTTCCTCGCCAAGAGCGACTACTTCACCGGGAAGGGGCTCAAGGGCTGGGCGACCCGCATGTTCTTCAAGGGCACGGGGCAGCTGCCCATCGACCGTTCCGGCGGCAAGGCGTCCGAGGCATCCCTCAACACGGGCCTTCAGGTGCTGGGCAGCGGCGACCTGCTCGGCATCTACCCCGAGGGAACCCGCAGCCCCGACGGCAAGCTCTACCGCGGTCGTACCGGCATCGCCCGCATGGCGCTCGAGGCGCACGTGCCTGTCGTGCCGGTGGTCATGGTCGACACCGACACGATGATGCCGATCGGCACCACGATCCCGCGGATCGTGAGGGTCGGCATCGTGGTGGGCGAGCCCATCGACTTCTCGCGCTTCGAGGGCATGGAGGGCGACCGTTACATCCTCCGCTCGATCACCGACGAGATCATGGTCGCGCTGCAGCGGCTGGGGGAGCAGGAGTACGACGACGTCTACGCGTCCACCGTCAAAGACCGCCTCCCGCCGAAGTCCCGCTGAACGGCGGATGCACGGTCGTCACGCGGCGCCGGTGTCGTCCGCGCCACGGCTAGAATCGGGGGATGCTCCAGCACCTCGACGCACTCGACCATTGGCGGACCCTGCCCATCAAGCAGCAGCCGCAGTGGTATGACGCGGACGCGGTGGCCGAAGCATCCGCTGAGCTTGCGACTCTGCCGCCGCTCGTCTTCGCCGGTGAGGTCGACAACCTCCGCGACCGCCTCGCGCGCGCCGCCTCGGGCAAGGCGTTCCTCCTCCAGGGCGGTGACTGCGCCGAGACCTTCGCCGGTGCCACCGCCGAGCAGATCCGCAACCGCATCAAGACGGTGCTGCAGATGGCGGTCGTGCTCACGTACGGCGCGTCGATGCCCGTCGTCAAGATGGGCCGCATGGCGGGTCAGTTCGCCAAGCCCCGATCGAGCGACACCGAGACCCGGGGCGACGTCACGCTGCCGGCCTACCGCGGCGACATCGTGAACGGCTTCGACTTCACCGAGGCATCCCGTCTCGCCGACCCCGCCAGGCTGCTCAAGGGCTACCACACTGCCGCGTCGACCATCAATCTCATCCGCGCGTTCACGCAGGGCGGCTTCGCCGACCTCCGCGAGGTGCACTCGTGGAACAAGGGCTTCGCGCAGAACCCGGCCAACCAGCAGTACGAGCGCCTCGCGACCGAGATCGACCGCGCCATCAAGTTCATGGAGGCCGCCGGCGCCGACTTCGACGAGCTGAAGCGCGTCGAGTTCTACAC
>JAVBUG010000225.1:0-5477 GCA_031555515.1 Microbacterium sp.
CGGCTCGCTACACGCGACGGCGTGCTGAGCGGCACCGTCGACGGCGGGATCGTGGATGCTGCGGGCAAAGCGGCTGCGCTCAGGGAATGGGCAGACGAGCGCGGCGTGCCCCTCGGCCGCACGCTGGCGATCGGCGACGGCGCGAACGACCTCGAGATGATGGCGGTCGCCGGGCTCGGTGTGGCGTTCAACGCGAAGCCCGCGGTGCGCGAGCGCGCCGACGTCGTCGTCGGCCCGATCGACCTCGCCGAGGTCATCCCGCTGCTGCCGTAGACGGCGTCCCGCGCCGACCTGGACGGGTGTCGGGATGTCAGGCCCCGTCGGTAGCGTCGGAGCATGCACATCATCCTCGTTCCCGGGCTGTGGCTCGACGCGTCCTCGTGGGGCGACGTGGACCCCGCCCTCGAAGCCGCAGGTCACCGCACCCACGCGCTCACGATGCCCGGCGTCGGCGCCCCCGGCACCGAGTCCGCCGGCATCGGCATCGCCGACTGGATCGCCGCGACAGTCGCGCAGATCGACCGCCTCGACGGGCCGGTCGTGCTCGTCGGGCATTCGGGCGGCGGCAACGTCGTCTACGGGGCGCTCGACGCCCGGCCCGACCGGGTCGCGCGCGTCGTGTTCCTCGACACGTTCCCGCCCGGCGACGGCGGCTCGATCTCCGAGTTCCCCGTCGTCGACGGCGTGATCCCCTTCCCCGGCTGGGACTTCTTCGACGAGTCCGACATCGCCGACCTCGACCGGCAGACGCGCGCGGACGCCGCGGCCCGCGCGAAGTCCGTGCCCGAGCGGGTGCCGACCGATCCGATCCGGCTCACCGACGAGCGGCGGCGCAGGGTGCCGGCGACGATCATCACCGGCACCGTGCCGGCGGCGCAGATGCGGGAGATCATCGCGGCGGCACCGCCGTGGGCGGCCGAGCTCGCCGCGCTCGAGCACCTCGACATCATCGAGCTCGGCTCCCCCGGAGATCCGACCGGCCACTGGCCGCAGTTCTCGCGGCCGGGCGCCGTCGCCGAAGCCATCCTTCAGGCGATCGCGTGAGACGCAGACGGGCTCCGCGACCGTCGCGGTCGCTGAGCCCGTCAGAGCCCGAGGCTGCGGGTCAGTGCCCCATGCCGAGGCCGCCGTCGACCGGGATGACCGCACCCGAGATGTAGGCCGCGTCGTCCGACGCGATCCACGTCACGACGCCCGCCACCTCGTCCGGCGACGCGAAGCGCCCGGCGGGGATGTTCTTCTTGTACTCGGCCTGCGTCTCGTCCGACAGCTCGGCCGTCATGTCGGTCTCGATGAAGCCGGGCGCCACGACGTTCGCGGTGATGCCGCGCGCGCCGAGCTCACGGGTGAGCGAGCGGGCGAAGCCGACGAGCGCGCTCTTGGAGGCGGCGTAGTTGATCTGACCCGCCGAGCCGTACAGCCCGACCACGCTCGAGATCAGCACGACGCGACCCCAACGGGCGCGCAGCATGCCCTTGGAGGCCCGCTTGACGACGCGGAATGCGCCGCCGAGGTTGGTGGAGACGACACTGTCGAAGTCGTCCTCGGTCATGCGCAGCAGAAGGGTGTCCTTCGTGATGCCGGCATTCGCGACGACGATCTCGACGGGGCCGAGGGTGTTCTCGACCTCGGTGAACGCGGCGTCGACGGCAGCAGCATCCGTCACGTCCGCCCGTACGGTGAGGGTGCCTTCGGGGCCCTCACCGGAGCGTGCGGTGACCGCCACCTTGTACCCCTCGGCGACGAAGCGCTCCGCGATGGCGCGGCCGATGCCGCGGTTTCCGCCGGTGACGAGGACGACGCGATCGGTGGACATGGTGGCACTCCCGGGGGTTGTGGCGGATCCGCACCAGCCTACCGGCGCGGTCCCGGGGGGCCCGCCTGTTTGACACCCCCGCCGCGCCGCTGGGACTCTGGTCCCAGACACCCGAAGAAAGGCCTCGCCGTGAGCGACAACACCCCGCAGAACCCCGCCCCGGAGCCCGGCGCATACCCGCCGGTTCCGCCCGCACCGGGGGCGGAACAGCCCGCCCAGCCGGCACCCGGCGCGTACCCGCCGCCCGCCCAGGGCGCCTATCCCCCGCCGGCCTACGGCGCGCCCGCCGCCCCCGCCTACGGCAGCGCTCCCGCCTACGGCACGCCGCCCGCCTACGGTTCGGCCCCCGCATACGGCGCCGCGCCCGGCTACGGGTACGGAGCCCCGGCGAAGACCAACACCCTCGCGATCGTGTCGCTCATCGCGTCGATCTCCAGCTTCGTGATCCTTCCGTTCATCGGCTCGATCGTGGGCGTGATCACGGGCCACATGTCGCTCAACCAGCTCAAGACGAGCGGCGAGCAGGGGCGCGGCATGGCGCTCGCCGGCACCATCGTCGGCTGGGTCGGTCTGGGCCTCACGATCCTCGGGATCATCGCCGCGATCCTCTTCTTCTCGTTCTTCGTCGCGACGTACCAGTCCTACGGCACGTACTCCTGAATCGCGTCGCCCCGGGACCCGTTCCCGGGGCGATCGCGCGGTGCAACCGGCGTACCCTGGAAGTACCGTGAAGAGTTCCAGCCACGCCCCGTCGGCGACATCCCTGCCGCGTTCCCCGCGCGACGACGTCGACGCGCGCTCGACCCGGTATCTCATCACGATGGGCATCCGCGTCGCGTGCTTCATCCTCATGGTGGTCATCACGCCGTACGGCTGGTACACGTGGCTCTTCGGCGCCGCGGCGATCTTCCTCCCCTACATCGCGGTCGTCTCCGCGAATGTCGGGCAAGAGGCTCGACGCAACCGCCGCGAGGACCCCGAGCCGGCACTTCCCGCCGCGTCCTCGGCCGCCGCCCCGACCGACACGCAGGTGATCCGCATCGAGGAGACCAGGGCGATCCCCGCCGACGACACGCGGCTCGACGAGCAGGACGACACGCAGCCCGACTCGCGGCCCGACGAGCAGCAGTCGCGCGCCGACGACGAGGCGGACCCCACCGCATGAGCGACGCCGGATCCGACCAGGTCGCCGACGCGGTCTGCTCGCGCGCAGGATGCCGCGCCACGGCGCGCTGGCGCATCGATTGGCGCAATCCCCGCATCCACGCCGAGGATCGCCGCAAGACCTGGGTCGCCTGCGATGAGCACGTGGGCTACCTCCGCGAGTTCCTCGCCGCGCGTGACTTTCCGGTGGCGGTCGCTCCGCTCGCCCCGACGGAGGCCGCACGATGAGCCCCCGCTCCGTCAGCATGCAGAATCTGCCTCGCGCGGGCAGGTGGACGATCTACATCGCCCTCGCCGTGGTCTTCGCCATCGCGTGCGCCTTCCTCTCCAACTGGCAGTTCACGCGCAACCAGGAGCGCTCCGGGCAGCTCGCGCTCGTCGCCGAGAACTACGACGCCGCCCCCGTTCCGCTGGCGGAGCTCATCCCCGCCGACGGCGAGTTGTCGCCCGGCGACGAGTGGCACCCCGTGGTGCTGACGGGTGAGTACCTGACCGACGAGCAGCTCCTGGTGCGCAACCGCCCGCACGGCGGGACGTCGGCCTTCGAGGTGCTTGTGCCCTTCCGCCTCGACGACGGCCGCGTGCTGCTGGTCGACCGCGGCTGGGTGCCCCCGGGCCAGGACCAGCCCGTCCCCGACGCGATCCCTGCTCCCCCGTCCGGCGAGGCGACCGTGATCGTACGCCTGCGGCCGGGCGAGGCCCTGCCGTCGTCCGGGCGATCGGCGCCCGAGGGACAGGTCCCCACGATCAACCTCGGCCTGGTCGCCGACACGGTCTCGCCCGCGGCGGGCGAGGCCCTCGAGCAGAGCGCCTACGGCGTCATGATGTCGGAGGACCCGGCGCCGGCGACCGCGCCGACCGCCCTCGAGCCGCCGTCGGAGGACCCCGGGCCGCACTTGTCGTACGCGATCCAGTGGATCCTGTTCGCCGTGATGGGCTTCGTCTTCATCGGCTACGTCATCCGCACCGAACGCCGGCATCGCCGCGAGGACGCGGAGGACGCGCAGTCCGAGGCGGGTGGAACGGATGCTGCGCCGCCCGCACCGCCGGCCCCACGCCGTCGCCGCGACCGCGACGCCGAAGACGAGGACGCCCTGCTCGACGCCGCCGGCCGCTGAGACGCAGTTGGAGCCCGCCTACGCGAGCGTGACCAGGTCGGCGTAGTCGCGACCCCAGATGTCTTCGACGCCGTCGGGCAGGATGAGCACGCGCTCGGGACTGAGCGCTTCGACGGCGCCCTCGTCGTGCGAGACCAGCACGACCGCGCCCTCGTAGTGCGCGAGCGCGCCGAGGATCTCCTCGCGGGACGCGGGGTCGAGGTTGTTCGTGGGCTCGTCGAGCAGCAGCATGTTCGCCGACGACACGACGAGGGTCGCCAGCGACAGGCGCGTCTTCTCACCGCCGGAGAGCACGCCGGCGGGCTTCCGCACATCGTCGCCGGTGAACAGGAACGACCCGAGAACCTTGCGCGCCTCTGTCGCGGTGATGTCGGGCGCCGCCGACATCATGTTCTCGAGCACCGAGCGCGACACGTCGAGGTTCTCGTGCTCCTGCGCGTAGTAGCCGATCTTGAGGCCGTGCCCGGGCTCGAGCTGCCCGGTGTCGGGCTGGTCCACACCGGCGAGAATGCGCAGCAGGGTGGTCTTTCCGGCGCCGTTGAGGCCGAGGATCACGACCTTCGAGCCGCGGTCGATCGCGAGGTCGACGTCCGTGAAGATCTCGAGCGAGCCGTACGACTTCGACAGGCCCGAGGCCATGAGCGGCGTCTTGCCGCAGGGGGCGGGCTTCGGGAAGCGCAGCTTCGCGACGCGCTCCTCCTGACGCACGTCGTCGAGGCCGGCGAGCATCTTCTCGGCGCGCGCCACCATCTGGTGCGCTGCCGCGGCCTTCGATGCCTTCGCGCCGAAGCGGGCCGCCTGCTGCTGCAGCACGGTGGCCTTCTTCTCGACGTTGGCGCGCTCCTTCTTGCGGCGCTCCTCGTCGGCCACCCGCTGGCGCAGGTAGTTCTTCCAGTTCATGTTGTAGACGTCGATGACCTGGCGGTTCGCGTCGAGGTAGAACACGCGGTTCACGGTCTCGCCGACGAGTTCGACGTCGTGCGAGATGACGATGAGCCCGCCCTTGTAGCCCTGGAGGAACTCGCGCAGCCACACGACGCTGTCGGCGTCGAGGTGGTTGGTCGGCTCGTCGAGGATCATCGTCTGGGCATCCGAGAAGAGGATGCGCGCGAGTTCGATGCGACGGCGCTGTCCACCGGAGAGCGTGGAAAGCGGCTGGTCGAGGATGCGGTCGGGAAGCGACAGGTTGTTGGCGATGGACGCCGCCTCCGCCTCCGCCGCATAGCCGCCCTGGGCCTCGAACTGCTCGGTGAGCCGGGCGTAGCGCTTCATCGCCTTGTCTGCCACCGCGGGGTCGTCCGACCCCATCGCGAGGGCCGCCTCCGTCATGCCGAGGTTGAGCTGACCGAGCCCACGGGCGTCGAGGATGCGTGTGCGCG
>JAVBUG010000053.1:0-38823 GCA_031555515.1 Microbacterium sp.
GATGGTGAAGGTGTCCTTCTGCGACGGGTGCCCGCAGAGCGAGTACTGCCGCAGGATCCCCGTCGGGCCGACGACATCGATGTGGGCACCGGCCGTGTACGGACCGAGCTCGCCGCCGTCGGCCCGCATCAGCTCGAGCACACGGATGTCATCGGTGGCAGCGATCGTGCGCTGCACCGTCGCATCGAATTGCTTCATGGCGTCTTTCCTTTCCGTCCCGCCCGAGTCAGTTGCGGACGAGACCGCCGGTCACGTCCCAGCACGCTCCGGTCACCGAGGCCGCCGCGGGCGAGCTCAGCAGGTGCACGATCTCCGCGATGAACCCGGGATCGCCGAGACGCTTCACGGGAAGCGCGTCTTCGAACCTGTCGATGGCCTCCGCGCCGATCAGCGCGCGCGTATGAGGGAGATCGAGAGGACCCGGCGATACCGCGTTGACCGTGACGTTCCGCCCCGCGAGCTCGGCGGCGAACAGTCGCGTCGTGGCGATGACGGCCGCCTTCGAGACGGCATAGTGTCCACCGGCGATCGTGCGAGCACCCTGCCCCGCGTTGGAGGCGATACTGACGATGCGTCCGTAGCCGCGTTCTGCGAAGTAGGCGCCGAACACCTGGCAGACCAGGAACGCGCCGTTGGCGTTGTAGGCCATGACACGGTCGAGTTCCGCGGGGGTGATCTCCATGAGCCCGCGGACATCGATGAGCTCTGCGGCGTTGACCACCACCTCGACCGGGCCGGCGTGTGCGACCGCGATGTCGAGCAGGTCCACCACATCGTCGTTGCGCGACGGGTCGGCCCGGACGCCCCGCAAGACGCCGTCGCCGCTCCCGAGTGCCTGCACGAGAACGTCGACCGCCTCCACGTCGCGATCGGCGAGGACCAGCTGCCGGCCCTCGCTGTGGAACCTTCGGACGATCATCTCGCCGAGCGGGGAAGTGGCGCCGAGCACCACCACCGTGCCCGTGCCCGACCCCGGGGGCGTCGCTGCCGTCATAGCAGGAACCCCGCGGCGGGCACGGAATCCTCGCTGTCGACGAGCTTGACGACCTTGCGGGCGATGCGGTCGGCCTGACTGCCCGTGTCCGAGACGAACACCGTGAGGTCGACCTCGCCGGCCCAGATGTCGTGACGATCGCGCTTGTACGCGATGATGATCTGCGCCGCGCGGATCCGCACGAGCACGCCGCCCGCCGCCGGGTCGACCGACACCGGGATGAAGCGCGACACGGTGCGCACCGTCTTCGCCGAGTCCGTCACCGCGATGGCGAAGCCCTCCGTCATGCGGGCGACGCGGAGCCGCCGCATCCGTGCATCGTCGTAGACCATGTTGAGCGCGCCGGCATAGTCGTCGTCGACCGGCGTCTCGATCGGCACGATGTAGAGGCCGTCCTCGGTGTAGAGCGCCTCCCAGGAGTGGTAGTCCTTGCGATCGAGGATGTCGGCCTCGTGCCACGCGAGTTCGATCGCCCGGCGGTGTGCCGGGGACCACACAGTCGACTCATCGGAGGCGGGCGGCAGGGTCGGGGTCAGCTCAGGCATCGGTCATCATGTCCTTCCACTGGGCGTACGCGGCGCGCATGCCTGTCTCATCGGTGACGTGCGAGGTCTTCCAACCCTCGGCGGAGACCACCTCGCGCTCGATCCCGCGGTTGACGAGGATCGGCATCTCGGGGGCGCCCTGTGCACCTCTCTGCACGCGATCCCATCCCTCCGAGTCATCCGGGGTCCCGAAGCCGAAGGGCCCCTGGAAGTGCTCGTGGATGCGCAGCCGCTCCCGGTTGAGCGGCTCCAGTGCGGCGGTGTGCTCGGCGCCGCCGTCCGGGCCGAGGGCGATGTGCTCGATCTCCGTGCTCGACACCGTGAGCGGCCGGAGCACGCGGAAGAACGAACCCGACATCGAGACGTTCGGGAAGAGGTTGAGATTGAATCCGGTGCCGTGCATAGCGCGCAGGAGGCGGCGCACCTGCGCCGGGTCGAAGTGCTCTTCGAGCTCTGGGACGAGGTGCGCGAAACGCTCCTGGATCGGTTCCGATCCGTCATCCTCGGCGAGATCGGAGTGCTCGGGGACCATCTGCATCACCGAGTGACCGTTGCCCAGGTCGTGCGTGATGGCCGCCGGGTCGTTCATGAACGACATCATCTCCGCGGTCTCGGAATCCACGGACGCCATCCAGGATCGGTGGACGATCGGGAAGTGGTAGCCGTCGGTCGTGTTCTCCAGCTGGATCTTCCAGTTGCCGTTGAAGCGGAAGCGGTGCTTGCCGAGCACCTTGACCGGGAACCCGCCGCCTTGCTTCATGAACAGGTCGATCCACTGCCGGGCGTCGCCCAGGAACTCCTCGAGCGGCTCCGCGTCCTGATTGAACGTCGCGAACACCATGCCGTTGTAGCTCTCGGTGCGGAGCTTGCGCAGACCGAGCGACTTCTTGTCGATGACCCCCTCGTAGCCTTCCGGGTACGGCACTCCGCGCAGTTCGCCGTCGAGGCCGTAGGACCACGCGTGGTACGGACACGTGAACCCGTTCGCCTTGCCCGATGGGCTCTCGCACACGCTCGCTCCGCGGTGGCGGCAACGATTGAGCAGCGTGTGGATGCGTCCGCGTCGATCGTGCGTGACGACCACGGGCTGCTGCCCGACGTAGGCCCGCTTGAACGTGCCGGGACCGGGAATCTCGCTGATGTGGGCGACCCAGATCCACGCGGTCTCGAAGATGCGGGTCAGTTCCTCGTCGAAGATGGCCGGATCCGTGTACAGGCGGCCTGCCACGCGGTCCTGCTGGACGAGTTCCGCGGGCGATGCGCCGGTCAGATCGGCGGGGACAGAAGGAGACGAAGTCATCGGTTCGTCCTTTCCTGGTGGGGGTCGGGTGACGGGTCGACGATCACTCGTGCGAGCCGCTCGGTCGAGAAGTGGGAGATGGCTGCGGCACCGTCCGCGATGCGGAACCGCGCCAGGATGCGGGAGGCGCGAGTCTCCTGCCGCCCGTCGGGCGCGACGAGCGTCTGCTGCATCACCCAACGGCCTGTCGCGGTTCGAGCGCCCTGCCCGTCGGCGTCACCGAGATCGATGAGACCCTCGCCGACGACGTGGGCGTTCTCGATGTAGTGCGAAGTGGTGCCGAGATGCTCATGGAGCATCGCAAGGATCGCGTCACGTCCCACGAGGGCGCCGAACGCGGCCGAGAAGGCCGGACCGATCCCCTCCCACCGCGCATCGGCGGTGAAGAGATCGGGCAGCACAGACCGGTCGGCGCCCTGTGGCACATCGCATGCCGCGAAGTACGTGAGGATCGCACGGCGGACCGCGTCCCGTGCCGCGGCGGTGGCGGCGACGCCGAGACAGTCGGCACAGGGGGGCGTGGCGACGACGGATGACGCGGGCTGCATGGATTCCTCCTGGGGCTGGACGAGTGCCGGGAGGCTCCTCGTCGATATCGAAGCTAGGCGGGCGCGCCGCTGCCCGAAATCGGTATTCCCTGTCCCGGAATAGGGGAATCCCTTAGCCGGCGGCCGCTGCGACGCGGGTAGGGTCGACGTCATGCCGGA
Organism: Microbacterium sp.; assembly: GCA_031555515.1. Classification (GTDB taxonomy): domain Bacteria; phylum Actinomycetota; class Actinomycetes; order Actinomycetales; family Microbacteriaceae; genus Microbacterium. The sequence goes on from JAVBUG010000053.1 coordinate 3,547, forward strand.
TGCGCCTGCCCCGCTCACCCCGCAGGATTTCGCCGTGCTCGAGCACGCCAGCACGACGTGCCTTCTCGTTCACGACGCCGAGACGCAGGTGATCCTGTGGGCCAACCCGGCAGCGTGTGACGCACTGGGCCTGACGCTCGAGGAGATCGCGTCCGCGAAACCCGTGCGGATCAGCGCGCGGCAGGCCGACGACGACAATGCGGCAGGTCGCGCCTGGATCAATGACGCTCTCGAGCACGGCAGCAGTCGCCGGGAATGGGAGCTGCGCTCGAAGCCGGGTGCCGAGATCCCGACCGATGCCGTCGCCGTGCGCGTGGAACTCTCGCGCGGACCGGCCGTGATGGTGCAGTTCCGAGACATCGCACGCGAGCGGCGCATGGCTCGGGAGCTGAGCCTGGCCAGTTCGCTCATCGACGAACTCGGTCGCCATACGACGACCATCGCTGCCATCCTCGACGGTGACGGCGTCGTGCTCGCCGCCACCGCGGGTGCACGCGAGTCCCTGAACGGCGGCGAGGAACTGACGGGCACCGCGCTCCATTCGGTCGTCGAGGTGATCCTTCCGGGCGGCGTGGCGAACGTGCGAGACCTCGGCGATGACGCCCGGCGCACGGTGCCGATCCGGCTGCGGCTGCGTGGCGCCGGACCTGGACCGCGGTGGCTCGAGGGGTCGATCGAGCGGCGCCCCGCGGCCGTGGACGGCGTCTTCCTCCTCATCGTGCACGACATCTCCGACCGCCTCGCCGAGGAGCAGCGCCGGGAGCGCGAGATTCAGCACGAGAACTATCTCGCGCGCTACGACGCGATGGGTGACATGGCCATGGCCATCGCGCACGAGCTCGCGCAGCCGCTCGCGGCCGCGGGGAACTTCGTGGCGGGGACGCGCGCGCGCCTGGCCACGGGGTCGATGCCCCCGCAGGCGGCGGAGATCGCGCTGTCGAACGCGCAGCAGCAGCTGGAGCGAGCGGCGACGGTGGTCGATGCGGTGCGACGGTACGTCGCCCACCTCGAGCATGTCGAGCAAGTGGTCGATCTCAACGACATCGTGGACGAATGCCTGTACTTCCTGCGCCTGCGCGCCATTCCGGCAGGGGTGACCCTCGATGTCCGGCTCGAACAGGGGGCGTCCCTGGCCGTCGTGTGCGAACGCGTACTGACCCAGCAGGCGATGATGAATCTGGGTTTCAACGCGATCGACGAGGCGGCGTCATGCCCGCCGGACCGCCGGCGCGTCACCATCCGCACGCGGCGCGTCGAGGGCGGCGCGGCCTTCACCGTCGACGACCGCGGCCGCGGCATCCCCGAGTCTGTTGATCCTTTCCATCAGACGTTCACCTCGAAAGAGGACGGCAGCGGGCTGGGGCTCGCTCTGACCTACCGCATCATCACGCGCCAGCACGGTGAGATCTGGGCGCAGCCCTCCGACGAGGGTGGGGCGCAGTTCGGCTTCCGACTGCCTGCGCCGCGCGATCGCGCGTAGGGGAAACCTTCAGCGACATCGGGGAAACACGGGATACTCTCGCGATCGCGCCGTTCCTAGCATCGGAGAGAGGGTTCGGTCTGTGGTGCGCGCGCCGATGTCGCGATCATGGCCCGCCGGACCCCGCGAAGAGTTCGGAGGCACCATGTCCCGTGCACAGACGCTGCGCACGACGCTCACCTGCTACAACGACACGCACGGCTACGGCTGGCGCCATGTGGATCTGTTCGTCCACGACGAGGACGGTCATGAGCTGGGCTGGGTCCACTGGGCGGTCGACGCCGATGGGCCGGATGCAGCGGACGCCGTGACGGCGACCATCGAGCCGACGCTCACGCGGGTCTCGGACTGGCGTCACGCCGTCTCGGCCAGCGGAATGGACTACTGGGTGGCCGACGCTGCGTGGGACGGTCTCGCATGACGCTCGTGAGACCGTGGCGTCTTCGCGATCTGGTCCGCGACATCCAGACCGGAAGGTCGACGCCCATCGACGCGTTCGACCGCATGCACCTGCGCACCGCGGAGGTGGACGGGACGATCCAGGCATGGGTCGCGCCGCCCAGCGGAGAGGCACGGGGCTCGACGGGTCCGCTCGGCGGGATCCCGATGGGCGTGAAGGACATCATCGATGTCGCCGGCCTTCCCACACTGTGCGGCAGTCCGCTGCGTGCCGGCGCCCGTCCGGCTGCGCGGGACGCCGACATCGTGGCGGCGTGGGCGTCGGCCGGCGCGGTGCCCGCGGGGAAGACGGTGACCACCGAGTTCGCGTACTTCGCGCCCGGCCCGACGCGCAACCCTCACCGGACGACGCACACCCCGGGCGGCTCGTCGAGCGGCTCCGCCGCGGCGGTCGCCTCGGGCATCCTGCCGCTCGCGCTCGGCAGCCAGACCGCGGCGTCGGTCACCCGGCCAGCGTCGTACTGCGGGGTCGCGGCGCTGGTGATGAGCCGAGGCGCCTTCTCGACGCGCGGCGTCTTCGGTCTGGCCGAGAGCCTGGACGCCCACGGACTCTTCACCGCCACCGTCGATGATCTCTCGCTCGCGTGGGCGGCCCTGCGCGGTGTGCCCGAACCGGCACCGATCGCAGCTCCGCGGCTGCGCGTGTGGTCGCCGCCCGGCCTCGAGCCCTCCATGTCCCAGCGGCTCGCTGACGCGGCCGACGCCGCGCACCGTGCCGGTGCGGTCGTCGCCCCCCTCGAGTCGTCCGCTCCCGCCGATCTCACCGCGGCACACCCCGTGATCATGCAGGCAGAGGCCTTCGAGACCCGGGTCGACGCCCGGGAGGCCGCCGACGGCGTGTCACCGCAGTTGACGGCGCTCCTCCGAGCGGGCGAGCACACCTCCGATGCGCAACTGGAGGGCGCGCGGGCCACCGTCGTCCGAGCCGGAGCGGAGCTGCGCACGCTGCTCGCGGAGGTCGACGCGATCCTCGCGCCCGCGGCGCTGGGACCAGCTCCACGAGGGCTCGAGGCGACCGGAGACCCCGTCCTGAGCAGGCCTTGGCAGGCGCTGGGGCTGCCCGTGGTCGTCATCCCCAGCGGTGAGGACGACGACGGGTTGCCCCTGGGCCTTCAGCTCATCGGGGCTCCGGGCGGTGACGGCGACCTGCTGGCGGTCGGACGATGGCTCGAGCACGCGATATCCTCGCTGGCGTGAGCGGGGCGAAGAGCGGACCGCGCAACGACGGGTCCACGCAGCGGGCAGCACCGCGCGCGAATCTCGTGCACGTGGTGGACGACGACGAAGGCCTGAGGGAGTCCCTCGCCTTCCTCTTCGACGGCGTCGGCATCGAAACCCGCCTCTACGACAGCGGCGAGGCGTTCCTGCGCCAGGTCGATGCCGAGACTCCGTCGGTGGTGATCGTCGACGTACGGATGCCCCGGGTCGGGGGCTTCCAGGTGCAGGAGCTGCTCGCGGCGCAGGGTTACCCCGGGCCGGTGATCTTCTGCTCCGCGCACGGAGACATCCAGATGTCCGTCCGGGCCATGCGTCACGGCGCATCGGACTTCATCGAGAAGCCCTACGACCCGCAGCGCATGCTCGAATCCGTCGAGGAACAGCTTCTCGCCGCCGGTGACCTCTTCGCGAAGCGCGACCGCCGCCGACGTGTCGAAGACCGGCTCGCACTGCTCACGCCGCGCGAGCGCGAGGTCCTCCGACTCGTCGTCGACGGTCTCCCGAGCCAGCACATCGCGCAGCGACTCGGTGCCAGCGTCAAGACCATCGATGTGCATCGCGCGCGACTCCGCGCGAAGACAGGTGCGGAGTCACTCGCCGTCCTCACCCGCGACATCCTGACTGCCGGCGTCGAGGTCTGACAGGCACGCACGTCCCGGAGTTTGTTTCGGTCGCGTTAAGGTTGGCGCCCGATGCGGATTCGGGACCGCAGAGCGGACCGGTCCCGTTGGGCTGGTTCCGGCCGACGTGTCACCTTCGGAGTCCAAGCACCACTTCACCTCTCCCCACACATGCTCCAGGAGGAGCCATGACCTCTGTGAAGAACCCGCCGACTGCGGCAGGGGCGACCATCGACACGGCGCCCGCGCGCGCTCCCAAGAAGCTCATCTGGTCGTTGGCGGCCGCGCAGTTCGGCCTCTCGATCGCGCTGCTGACGCCGGTCACCGCCAGTTTGACGATCAAGGTCCAGTCGATCGTCGGCGCCGACAACGTTGTCGCCGTGTTCGGGATCGTGAGTTCGCTCGGCGCCGTGGCGGCCTTCCTCGCCAACCCGATCTTCGGCCGCATCAGCGATCGCACGATGTCGCGCTTCGGGCGCCGTCGTCCCTGGATCCTCATCGGAATGGTCGGCCTCACGCTGAGCCTCATCGTGCTGGCGCTCGCCCCGAACATCGTGGGCATCGCCGTGGCGTGGTTCGTCGCGCAGGCGTCGGCGAACGCGGCGCAGGCGGCGCTGCTCGCGACGATAGCGGACGCGATCCCCTCCAGCCAGCGGGGTCGCGTGAGCGGCCTCATCGGCATCATGCAGCAGGGATCCAAGCTCGGGGCAGCCTACGTCGCGCAGTTCCTGGTCGGCAGCATCTTCCTCATGTTCACGGTGCCCGCGCTGTTCGGACTGGTGATGATCATCCCCGCGCTCATCCTGCTCCCCGATCCGCCGCTCACGAAGCGACCCGCGCAGAGCACGTTCAAGGAGATCGTCACCACCTTCTACCTGTCGCCGCGCAAGCACCCCGACTTCACCTTCGCCTGGTGGTCGCGCTTTCTCATCACGCTGTCGCTGTACCTGTTCATGACCTACCGCCTGCTGTACATGCAGTTCGAACTCGATCTCACGATCGAAGAGGCGACCGCGGCCCTTCCGACGGCCGTCCTCATCTACACCGTGGCGCTCGCCGTGTGCGGTCAGATCGCCGGTTGGCTCTCGGACCGGCTCGGCCGGCGCAAGATCTTCGTCGCCGGCGCTGCCGTCGTGTTCGCGATCGGTCTCGTGCTTCTGGTGCAGTCGGACTCGATCTTCGACTTCTACGTCGCGGAGCTCGTCCTCGGCATCGGATTCGGCGTCTACCTCGGTGTCGACCTGGCCCTGGTGATCGATGTGCTTCCGGGTCTCAACGACTCGGCCAAGAACCTGGGCGTGCTCAACATGTCGCAGGTGCTCCCCCAGACGATCGCTCCCGGCCTCGGTGCGGTGCTCGTCGGCGTCGGTGGCGGTCACAACTACTCGCTCCTGCTGTGGGTCGCTGCCATCGTCAGCATCGTCGGCGCATTGTTCATCATCCCCATCAGAAAGGTGCGTTGACCTCAGATGGCAACCCCGGTCTCTCCGTCCACGACACCGCTCAGCCGTTACCCCGACCTCGTGTCTCGGCTTTCCCTTGCCGAGAAGGTGCGCCTGCTCACCGGTGCGTCGGGTTTCACCCTCGCGCCACAGCCGGAGATCGGGCTTGATTCGATCGTCCTGTCGGACGGGCCGTCGGGTGTGCGGGGTCCGGTGTTCGCGGGCGGAGAGCCGGCCTGCCTTCTCCCGAATGCGACGCTCCTGTCGCAGCAGTGGGATCCCGCGGTGATGGCCCGCGTCGGCCGGCTCCTCGCGGAGGAAGCGAGAGCGCAGGGGGTCGACGTGGTCCTCGGGCCCACGGTGAACCTCCACCGCACTCCACTGAGCGGACGACTGTACGAGTCGTTCAGCGAGGACCCTCTCCTCACCGGTGAGCTCGCGGCGGCCTACATCGACGGCCTCCAGCAGCGCGGTGTGGGCGCGACGATCAAGCACTTCGTCGCGAACGAGTCCGAGACCGACCGCAAGACGTCGAACTCCGTCGTCGACGAGCGCACCCTTCGGGAGGTGTACCTGCTGCCTTTCGAGATCGCGGTCGCGCAAGCGCAGCCGTGGACCGCGATGGCGGCGTACAACCTCATCAACGGCGTGCCGGCGACCGAGAATCGCCGACTCCTCACCGACGTGCTGCGCGGTGAGTGGGGCTTCGACGGGCTCGTGATGTCGGACTGGTATGCCGCCACCACCACCGCCGCCACGGCGAACGCCGGGCTCGACCTCATCATGCCGGGGCCGGCGAGCGTATGGGGCGACCAGCTCGTCGCCGCGGTGGAGAACGGCGAGGTCGCCGAGCGGACGGTCGATGAGCACGTCGAGCGCGTCTTGCAGCTGGCCGACCGCGTGGGTGCGCTCGGCCGAGACCGCGCAACGCGCGTCCCCGGCCCTGCACCGTCCTCACCCGGACGTCGCGAGGAGCTGCGCGAAATCGCCGCGGCCGGGATGGTCGTGGTGCGCAATCGTGACAGCGCGATACCGCTTGCCTCGCCGGGCCGTGTCGCACTGATCGGGCGCCACGCGCTCGCGACGGTGGCACAGGGAGCAGGGTCGGCGCAGGTACGCCCGCCGCACGTCGTGTCGCTGGCCGACGGTCTGAAGACGGCGCTCGGGGCCCGCATCGAGGTCGTGGACGGGGTCGCGATCGGACCGGATCCCCTCACGGCGGACATCGCGCTCCTTCGTGACCCCGCCACCGGTCTGCCCGGGATGCGCGTGTCCACGCTGGACGACGCCGGCGAAGTGCTCGAGACGCAGCGGATCGAATGGGGCGAGGTCTTCACGCGCGAGCGGCCCTGGCTTCGCACCGGGGCCGCCATCCAGCTCGAAGCCGAGATCGCTCTCCCCGATGCCGGTCGCTGGGAGGTCGGGATTCGTGGCCGTGGCGAGTGGGACTTCGAGGTCGCGGGTCACAGCGAGCACGTCGTTCTCGATCGCGTCGACACCGCCGGCGAGGTGCTTCGCGTCCCCTACCGGACCGCGGTGGTCGACGGGACGTCGCCACTTGTCATTCGGGCGCTGGTGCAGGCGCCGTCCGACGATCGCATCCTCGGTCTCGCGGTCCGTCGGGCCGCGGTGCGCGACATCGAGGCGATCCGCAATGCCGTCGAGGCGGCACGGGAGGCGGATGTCGCGATCGTCGCCGTGGGTCTCACACCGGAGCAGGAGACGGAGGAGGTCGACAAGCTCACTCTCGCACTCCCCGGTGCACAGGACGCGCTGGTCGCTGCGGTAGCGCGCGTCGCCCGCCGCACCGTCGTCGTCGTGAACGCCGCGACGCCGGTGCTCATGCCATGGCTGGACGACGTGGATGCGGTCCTCATCGCCGGCCTTCCGGGACAGGAGGCCGGTGACGCGATCGCCGATGCCCTTACCGGGCGCACCGAGCCGGCCGGTCGCCTGGTCACCACCTTCCCGTCTCGCGATGGCGACGGACCCGTCTGGTCGGGCATTCCCGTGGACGGCGACAACGTCTACAGCGAGGGGCTGGCGGTCGGCTACCGAGGCTGGACGCAGGCGCCCCTGTTCGCCTTCGGTCATGGTCTGGGGTATGCGACGTGGGAGTACTCGAACCTCGCTCTGCAGGTCGCCGACGTGCTCGAAGGCGTCTCCGTGGACATCACGAACACCGGCGAACGTGAATCGACCGAGACCGTGCAGGTGTACTGGCGGCCCGCGGGAGAAGTGCTGCGGCTCGTGGGTTGGGCGCGCGCGACCCTCGCCCCGGGAGAGACGCGCACGGTCGACGTGCCGGTGCGTCCGTGGACGCGTCGCCGTTGGACCGAGGAGGGATGGCGGGAACTCCCGCTCTCGGGCTAAGTCGTCGTTGCCCGAGGCCTCGGCGACGAACGTCTCACCGCGCAGGTGGGTGGGTGATCCCGCGCCCCAGCGGTGCTTGAATGACAGACGGCGGAGAGGGAGGAGGTGGAGATGACGCGTACGCCGCCTCCCGATTCCGTGCTCCGCAAGGTGCGTCGGCTGCTCGAGGAGTTCACCGGGGCGACCGCCATCCTCGGCGCCACCGATCTCGCGCGACGGACGGGCCTGGCCAAGACCACTGTCACCCGCCTCATGGCCGAGCTGGACGAGGTCGGACTGGTCCGCCGCCGGGGCACGCGCTACGAGCTCGGACCCTTCTTCTTCGAGCTCGGCCAACGCGTGCCGTGGACGCGCGACCTGCGGGTGCTGGCGATGCCGCACCTGCGAAGACTCGCCGCGCTCAGCGGTGAGACGGCGCTCATCGCGTTTCCGGGCACGCACGAGACGCTCTTCCTGGAGCAGTATGTCGGACAGCACAGCGACGGCATCGCGCTCCAGGTGATCGAAGGGCGCGCACCGTTCCACGCGGGCGCGTCCGGCAAGGTGCTGCTCGCGTTCGGCGAACCGGAGTTCGTCGCTCGGGTTCTCGCCGCGCCGCTGACGCGTCGCACCCCCAAGACCATCGTGCATCCGATCCCCCTGCAGGCCGAGCTCGAGAGCATCCGCCGCGTCGGGTATGCGATCGAGCGGCAGGAGCTCATGCTCGGCCATGCGGCGGTCGCGGCCCCCGTGCTCCGCGGCGGCCGTGCAGTGGCGGCGCTGACGCTGATGGGACCGGTGACGTCTTTCGACCCCGCGGCGTTCACCGCCACGGTGCGGGACGCCGCGCGTGAGCTCGCCGAGAGCTTCTCGCACGTCTCGTCGCTCTGATCGCATCACGTCTGCGTCGCATGTGCCACGGCGGACTGGCCGTCCGGCCGCCCGGCCGAGCTAACGCACACGTACTCACTGCCTGTGTACAGTCGTTCACTGACGATCGGAGGACTCGGTGAGCAGCGACCATGACGACCTGGACGCGGACGAGCGGGACCGGCGGCGCCTGGGTGGCAGGTTGCGCGAGTTCCGGAAGAGCCGGAAATGGACGATGCGCGACCTCGCGCAGCGCGCCGGTGTGAGCGTGAGCTACATCTCGCAGATCGAGTCCGGGTCGGCGAACGTCAGCGTGGTGATGCTGCGTCGCCTGGCCGAGGTGTTCGGCATCGAATGGGTCGAGTTCTACAACGATCCGCCCACCGCGCGCGGCGCTCTCAAGAAGGCCGCGCGCCCCCGCTTCGATCCGGGCGGAGGGCAGCGGCACTACGCCATCACCCTTCCTCCCCTGCTCGATGTCGAGGTGGGCGTCGTCGAGTACGAACCGGGCGCGCACATCGGCGGCGACGACTACACGCACGACGACGACAACCACGAGATCTTCTTCGTGATCCGGGGGAATTTCCTCTTCAGGCTCGACGGCGAGGAGTTCCTCCTCGAGGAGGGCGACAGCATGGACTTCCGTTCGTCGATGCCCCACATGGTGAAGAGCCTGGGGCCGGAGGTCGGCGAGGCCATGTGGATCACCACGCCGCCGACCGGCCGCTGACGCAGCCACCGAAACACGATCTTTACATCACGCACTTGACACCTGCTCACTCTCAGTGAAATTCTGTTCACTGGAAGCGGGATTCAGCTCGCTTCCAGTGGAATTGGAAGTGAGTATGACGTTCACAGTTGTCGCCCGAAATCGCGCTGATGGTTCTCTCGGACTGAGTTCGGCCACGGGAGCCATCGCCGTAGGCTCGCGATGCTCCCATGTGGCCGGCGGGGTCGCGGCGGTCACCACGCAGTACCACACAGACTGGCGGCTCGGCCCTGCGGCCATCGCGCTCCTCGAAGCGGGCATCGCCCCGCAGGCGGCACTCGACGAACTCCGCTCCCTGGACGAGTACTTCGAATTCCGTCAGATCGGAATCGTCGATCATGCCGGCGCCGTCGCCGTTTCCGCGGGTCGGGGCGGACACGTTCTCACCGGAGACGGGTACGCCCTCCTCGGCAACGGCATCGTCGGCACGCACGTGCTCGACGCGATGCAGGACGCCTGGGAGGCAGCATCCGAAGACGAGATCTTCGAGGAGCGCCTGCTCGCCACGATCGAAGCCGGCATGCTCGTGGGCGGCGACGCCGGTGGCCACCTGTCTGCCAGTCTGCTGACCGCCTCAGCCGATCAGAAGCATCCCCGCGTCTCGCTGCGGGTCGATCGATCGCACACTCCGCCGGCCGCCGGCGGGAACGCCGTGCACGAACTGCGATCGATCTTCGACGATTACCGCCCGTTCATCGACTACTACGACAGCTTCTGGCCCGCGCACCCCAGCGTGACGCCGACCGAGTATCTCTCGCTCCACACCCGATAACCCGACGCCGACTCGGCACCCACTGAAGGGGAGACCCAGCAATGCGCACCACCGTCACATCGTCCCGTCCGGCGCGACCCGCGATTCGACTCATGTCGGCCGCAGTCGCCATCGCGAGCCTCGCGCTCGCCGGCTGTGCCGCGACTCCCGAGCCCGAATCGACGAAAGCGTCCGGCGAGCCGGTCGAGCTGACCTACTGGACGTGGTCGGCGCCCACCGTCGCCGCGATCGACATCTGGAACGCGACCCATCCCGACATCCGCGTCACGGCCGTCGACAACGGAAACGCCGAGTCGCAGCCCGCCAAGGTGATCGCCGCGGTGAAGGCCGGCGAGGGTCCCGACATCTTCCACAACGAGTACCTGTCGGTGCCGTCCATGGCGCTTCAGGAGATCGCGCTGGACATCTCGGATCGCGTCGGCGATATGCCGGACGCGTTCACCGAGTCGGTGTGGGATCTCGTGAACGTGGACGGCGCGACCTACGGGGTGCCCGTCGATGTGGCCCCGATGGCGTTCTGGTATCGCGAAGACATCCTCGCAGCGGCGGGGGCCGAGGTGCCGACGACGTGGGACGAGTACCGCGAGACGGCGGAGAAGATCGCGGCGCTCGGCAACGGCACCACGATGACCGTGTTCCCGGCCTCGAACTTCAGCCTGTTCTCGGGACTCACCCAGCAGAACGGCGCGCAGTGGTGGTCGATCGACGACGGCGAGTGGGTCGTGGATGCCGACAGCCCGGCGCAGCAGGACGTCGCGGAGTACTGGGACGCCCTGGTCGACGACGGTCTCGTTCAGCAGGCGCCGTGGTACACGCCGGAGTGGACGCAGCAGATCGTCGACGGCGAGATCGCCACATTCGTGGGCGGCGCGTGGCTGACCACGACCATCGGCCTCCGGGCCGCAAAGCCCGATCTGGAGAAGTGGCGGATCGCTCCGCTGCCGGTGTGGTCGGAGGGCGACCCCAACGGGTTCGTCGGCGGGTCCGCCGCATCGATCGCCGCGTCGACGAAGCACCCTGACGAGGCGATGGAGTTCCTCACCTGGCTCGCCACCGCGCCCGAGGCCAGCGCCGCCCGTTCCACGGTCGGCGAGTACCCCGCGGCCATCGTCGGGCAGGAGCAGCTGTCGGGCTCGCCGAAGAACGGACTGGCCAAGGGTCAGGACGACTACTACCGCATCCTCGAGAAGATCGCGGCCGACACCGCGTCGGTGACCTGGGCCCCGAACACACCCTCCGTCTCGATCGCGTACCAGGACGAGGTCGGGCGCTCGATGCAGGCCGGAACCGGCATCGCCGGAGCCCTCGAGCCGGTGGAGGAGTTCGCGGTCGCAGACCTCAAGCGCTCCGGCTACCCGGTCGCCCAATAGTCCCAGGTGATATCCCAGGCCCGGGGATGCGTGCATCCCCGGGCCTCCGACTGGAGATCCCAGTGAAAAGACAACTCCGTGCGCGATGGCTGCGCGGCTACGCCCCCCTGATCCTCGTGGGTCCCGCAGTCCTCCTCTTCGCGATCTCGTTCGTCATCCCGTTCGCCTACACGGTGGTGCTCAGCTTCTTGAACCTGCGCTCGGACGGGCAGGGCGCCTTCGCGCGCCCCGTCGAATCCTTCGTCGGTTTCGAGAACTACGTCGCCGCCGTGTCCAACCCTGAGTTCACAGCATCCCTCGCCCGTCTCGGGGTGTATGCCGTGCTCGTCATACCGGCGACGATGCTCTTCGCTCTCGTGCTGGCGCTCGTTCTCGATGTGCCGGCGCAGAGGTTCGTCCGCACCTCCCGGCTGAGCATGCTCCTTCCCTATGCCGCACCCGGCGTGGTCGCGGCGATCCTCTGGGGCTTCCTCCTGCTTCCGGGCACGAGCCCGATCACGGACTTCTTCTCCGCGCTCGGGATGACCGCCCCGAACCTGCTCGATCTGCCGCTCGTCTACGTGTCGCTCGCGACGATCTCGATCTGGGGAGGCGTCGGCTTCAACATGATCGTGATCTTCACGTCGCTGCGGGCGATTCCCGCCGAGCTCTACGACGCGGCGCGGATCGACGGATGCACCGAGCTGCAGATCGCCGTCCGGATCAAGACGCCGCTCGTCGCCCCGGCCCTCGTGCTCACCGGCATCTTCACCTTCATCGGCACCGTCCAGGTGTACGGCGAGCCGATGGTGCTCCGCACGCTCACGGACTCGATCAGCTCGACCTTCTTCCCCCTCATGACCGTCTACAACCAGGCCTTCCGGGTGAACGACCTCTATGGCGCCGCGGCGAGTTCCATCGTCCTCGCGGTCGGCGTGGTCGTGCTCTCCGCCGGAGTCCTCCTCATCAATCGCCGTATCAGGAAGACAGCCTCGTGACCGCTCACGCCCGACCTCTCCGCGAGAAGCGCGGAGCGCCGGCCCTCTCGACCGTGATCCTCCTGCTCGGAGTGATCAGCGCCCTCGCGCCGCTCGCCTGGCTCGGGGTCGCCTCGACGAAGACGGGAACCGAGCTCTTCTCGACCGGCGCCTTCGAGCTCGGGGGTTCACTGCTGACGAACCTGAGCGCCGTCTTCGCCTACGACGGAGGCGTCTTCGGCTGGTGGCTGTTCAATTCGCTGGTGTACGCGGGCGGCGGCGCGCTGCTGTCGATGCTCGTCTCGGCCGCCGCCGGGTACGGATTCGCGATCTACCGCTTCCGCGGCCGGAACGTGCTGTTCGGCGTCATCGTCGGCGCCATCCTCATTCCGGGGATCGTGCTGGCCCTGCCTCAGTACTTCCTCTTCGCACAGTTCGGCTGGACCGACTCGTACTGGTCGGTCCTCGTCCCGGTGCTCGTCAGCCCGTTCGGGATCTTCCTCTGCCGCATCTACGCGGAGGCCGCGATCCCCTTCGAGCTCATCGAGTCCGCCCGCCTCGACGGCGCCGGCGAGCTCCGGATCTTCGCGAGCATCGGCATGCGCATGATGGCGCCCGGGCTAGTGACCGTGTTCCTCCTCCAATTCATCGGGATCTGGAACAACTTCCTCCTGCCGTACCTCATGCTCTCGAGCGCCGAGCGGTTCCCCGTCACCGTCGGGCTGTACCAGATCCTCAATCGGTCGACCACGGAAGAGCCGCTGTGGCACCTCGTGGTGATGGGGTCGCTCATCACGATCGTCCTCGTCTCGGCCGTCGTGCTCGTCTTGCAGCGGTACTGGCGACTCGACCTCATCTCGGGGAGTGTGAAGGGTTGACGCCCCCACCCGCATCGACGACCCTGGAGCGCCGCGTCTCAGCGGGCTTCGGGGTCGCCGAATGCGATCGCGTGGAGCAGCTGAGCCAATTGCGCCCGCTGCCGGGTGTTCAGCCCTGCGTACGCCACGTCCTCCGCGTCGCGCACCGCGATCCTGGCCGCCTGGAACACCTCGACGCCCTTCGGCGTGGCGACGACGACGTTCGCGCGGCGGTCGGAGCGGTCCAGTTCGCGCACGACCAGTCCATCGCGCTCGAGTTCGTCGACGAGCATCACGATCTGGCTGGCATCGAGTCGGAGGAAGTGTGCGAGATCTCGCTGGCTCGGGCGCGCCTGACCCGCGGCGAGGGCGAGTACCGAGTACGAGCGGACCCTCAGGCCGAGCTTGGCCAGTGAGCGGTTCCCCTCCGCGAGGGCGACCGCGCTGGCCTTGGCCAAGAGAAAGCTGATGTCTTCGTACAGCTCGCTGTCGCTGAGACGCTCGAGGGGTTTCCTCTGCGGGAGTGTTCTACTGGCAGGCATGGTCACCTCGATTATGGAGTACCGCGATCATGGCGTGTCTCACGCGCGCCTGCCATAGGGGCTTGCCACGCGGGCGCGGCGGCATTCGTCATCGAGTTCCTTGGCTGTCGCGTCGGTGAGCGCGACGCCGAGCCGGTCGGCCTCCTCGCGCGCACGGAGGGAGGCATCGCCGGGGACCCGCACCGCGTCGTTGCCCGGCGCCGGCTTCGACCCGCGCAACCGTGAGACCAGACCGGCCGCTTGCCGATCGAAGGCCTCGCCGCCGGCGAAGAACGCAGGGTTCGTGACCTGCACGAGCGCGCTGGCGCCCCACCGGTCCTCGGCTCCTTCTCTCCCGTAGCCGGCGAGCCCCTGGGTGAGCGCCTCGATCGCGACCGCGAGTCCGTACCCCTTGTGGCCGTGGTCTGCTCCGCCGGCCGGCAACAGCGTCCCCGGGGGCTGGGCGTGCACGACGCGAGGATCGTCCGTCGGGATCCCGTCGGCGGTCTGCACCCATTTCCCGGGGAGACGCCGGCCGTCGCGGATCGCTTCTTCTACGACAGCGTTGGCGGTGGTGGAGGTGCTGATGTCGACCAGCACGGGTCCCTCCGATGTCGGGAAGCCGATCGCGATGGGGTCGGGCTGGAGCACCGCTTCCACTCCGCCGAACGGAGCGACAGTTGCGCCCGAGGGATCGGAACACGTCACGAACGTGACGAGACCCGCCTCGAGCGGCTCCATCAGGTAGGGCTGCAGGCCTGCGATGTGATGCGTGCGCGCGATGCTGATGATGCCGACGCCGGTGCGTCGGGCGCGATCGGCCGCCTCGCGGACCGCGAGGTGGACGGCCCAGACGCCGCTGCGCCACTCGGCGTCCCACAGGGCGACAGGCCCGCCCTCGTCACGCACCACGCGCGGACGGCCATCCGGCCGCATCCGACCCGACCGGATCTCTTCGAGGTAGGAGGGCAGGAGTCGCAGGCCGTGCGTGCGTCGACCGAGGCGGTCGGCGTCGACGAGCCCGGTCGCGACGGCGGTCGCGGCATCCTGATCCATGCCCGCCGCCGTCAGCAGCTCGCAGGCGACCCGCACCGCCTCGGTGACCGGAACCCTGACCGTCACGAGACCGTCACCGCGTAGAGCCTGACGTCTTCCGGGCGGATACCGTCGAACGTCACCTGCAGTCGTGCCGTTCGACGGGTGTCGAGCGTGCTCGCCCATATCGCCGCGATGTCGAGCCCGGAGGCGTCGACGATCGCTGCCTGCGCACCGCTGAAACCCTCGAGCGGGGCGAAGTCCTCGTCGAGCAGCTCGACCCGCGCATGGGAGTGTCCGCCCACACCGTCGATGTTGAGGTGCACGCGCGAGTCCGGGCCGAGTTCGAGAACCTCGGAGATCACGGTCGGCGGGTAGTCGGCGGTGAAGGGCTGCAGCCAGCCGAGCCGGTCCCGCGGCCAGGACGCCAGAAGGATCGAGTCCGCGTCGGTCTCGGGCCACGGCGAGTACCAGAAGAGGGTCTCGTCGCCGATGTTCTCGAACCCCTGCCCCTGCATCAGAGCGGGGTAGTAGCCGTGCACCGCCGTGGACTTCGTCTCACGGCCGGCCACGATGGGCTGGTCGGGGATCGGCTCGGTGAAGCGGAGCCCGTCCCTGCTCGTGACCAGGCCGATATCCATGCTCACCAGTCGACGGTCGTTGGACTCGGGGCCGTTCCACATCCCGTAGAACCCGACCAGCACGTTGCCGCGATTCCACAGCGCGGCCCCGAGATGCACCTGCGGACCGGCGACACCGCCGTAGTGCCCGGGCCGGGGCGGAAGGGGATCCCGTGAGAACCCCGGCGCGCCGATGGGCGACCAGTGCACGAAGTCGGTCGACTCGTGCGTCACCAGGCGGCGTGCGGAGCCTGCCGGCGACCACTGTCCCGTCGCGCCCTGACCGTTGACGAGGTACCTGCCGCCGAACTTGGCGCCGCCGCTCTGCTCGAAGAAGTACGGGCCCACCGGGTTGCCCGGGTGCAGCGTCCAGGTGAGGCCGTCGGCGCTGAAGGCGACCGCCATGCGCTTGTCGAAGACCTCCGATTCGAACGAGAGCTTGAACCGCCGTCCGGGGTCGGGGTCGTCAGGATCGTGGAAGACGACCGCGGCCTGGATGTGCCCGTCGACGGGCAGCGCACAGATGTTGTTGTCCAGCGAGCCGTTGTGCTCGACGAGTCCCAGCGGAGGCTTGTGCCACGTGCGTCCGTCGGTGCTCCGCGCGTGCAGCAGCCGCTGCCGCGGCCGCGCGGCGTCGTCGTTGCCGAGGTACCACATCCACAGTTCGGCGCCGACGCGAAGGACCGTCCCGTAGTAGGAGACCGACTCCGAGTCGGGCGTGCCGAGCCCGCCGGTGGTCAACACCCGCTCCGGTCCGCTGTCCGCGTGTCCGGGAAAGGTGTTCAGTCGCAGGCGCACCCCGCGCTGGAAGGGGAACGCCTCGGGATCGAAGGCGAAGAGGACGCGTTCGTCGGTGTTCACGGGGTCACTCCGATCGCTCGTGCCTGCGGATTGAGAAGATTGCGCGGGACGCGTCCGTCGGCGGCGTCCACGATGCTGTCCGCCATCGCCAGCGCGGCGCGGATCCGCTCCTCGCGGAGCGAACCGCCGGTGTGCGGCATGAGGATCACGTTGTCGAGCTCGATGAGGTCGGGGTGCACCAGGGGCTCCTCCTCGTAGACGTCGAGGCCCGCGGCGAAGATCCACCCCTCCCGAAGCGCCCTGGCGAGCGCGGCCTCGTCGACGCTCATTCCCCGCGCCGTGTTCACGAAGACCGCAGAAGGCTTCATGAGACGCAGCTCGCGCTCCGCGATCAGCCGCCGGTTCTGCTCGATCGGCGGCACGCTCAGGCTGACGAAGTCCGCGCGCCGCAGCAGGTCGTCGAGATCCACGCGCACGCCGCCGAGGGCGTCGATCGCCGGATTGGGAACCGGATCGGCATAGACGATGTCCATCTCGAAGCCTGCCGCTCGACGCGCAACGGCGGTCCCGATCGCGCCGGCGCCGATCAGGCCCAGGACGCGCCCGGCGAGGCCCTCGCCGAGCAGACGGACCGTGCTGGCCTCCGGATGGTCCATCGACCCCGCTCGGGTGAATGCGTCAGCCTGCCCGAACCGGCGGCCCGCCGCGATGAACAGCCCCCACACCAGCTCCGCCACTCCCGTGACCACCCAGCGGTACTGCTCGGGAGGCGTGGTGACCATCACACCGTGTGCGGTCGCTGACGCGACGAGCGGACCATCCGCACGCGCCCAGTGCGTCGCCACCACTTTCAGCCCGGGCAGGGCATCGAAGACCGCGTCGTCGAGGAGGTCGGAGTACGCGCAGAGCGCATCGGCGCCCTGGGCGCGCGCGATCAGCTCGTCCCTGGTCATGTCGACGTAGCCTTCACGCACATCGACCTCGCAGCGTTCGGCGAGCCTGTCGATCGCCTCCTGCGGAAGGGTGCGGGTCACGAGGACCTTGAACCGCTCGGCCATCACGCACCGCCCGTCACTGCGTGCCTCGGCGACTCGCCGCGCACGACGGCGAGGCTCGCGTCGACGAGCTCGGCGAACATCGCGGCGCGCTCAGCGTCGAGAGCGCCGTCGGCGTGCGGAGTCACGACCACGTCGTCGCGGTCGAGGAGGCCCTCCGCCGGCTCGGGCTGCCTCTCGAGCTTGTCGAGGCCGGCGCCGCGGAGGCGTCCGCCCCGCAGGGCACGGACGAGCGCGTTCTCGTCGATCGCGCGGCCGATCGTGATGCTCACGAGGATCGCCTCGGGCTTCATCAGCGAGAGCTCCCGCTCCGAGATCACGTAGCCGGGATCCGAGAAGTCGCCGTGCAGCACGAGCACGAAGTCGGACTCCCGGAGCAGTGCGTCGCGCTCGGCGAACTCCGCCCCTGCGGCCTCGATCGTCTCGCTGCGGACCTCGCCGGAGTGCAGGATCCGGGCATCCCACCCCTGCAGTCGGCGCACGGTCTCCAGCCCGGCACGTCGCGCGCCGTTCACGATGCCGATCGTCTTGCCGTGGATGCCGGACCCGCGCAGTTCGCGCACGCTCTGCTCCTGACGCGTCCAGGAGCCGGCTCGGACGAAGCGATCCGCTTCCGGGATGCGGCGGGCGACGGCCAGGAGGAGTGCGATGGCGTGCTCCGCCTCCGACCAGACGATCCAGTCTGCTCCGCCGGCACCGGCGACGGTCACACCGTGGCGCGCTGCCGCCTCGAGATCCACCGATCCCCCGCCCCAGAAGTCGGCGATGAGCCGCAGCTGCGAGGCCTGGCTCAGCTCGCGCTCCCCGATCCGGTCGCCGTACGAGATGACGACCGTGGCATCGCTCATCCGGCGCCCGAGCTCGTCCGGTCCGAGCGGAACCGTGTCGTCGTGGACATCGACGTCGAAGACCTCCCTCAACGGGGTGGCGTCTCCGGCGAAGTATCTCGTCACCAGAGCCTTCGGCTTCGCACTCATCTGTTCGTTCTCCTTGCGTCGAGGACGTTCCGCACGCTCCTGCGGCGGGGTGGACTGGGCTGCAGCATCCGTCGATCAGCCCTTCAGCGATCCGCTCAGCACGTCGAGCCGCCAATAGCGCTGCAGGACGATGAAGAGCACGATCAGCGGGATGATCGAGAGGAAGGCGCCGGTGATCGCGAGGTTGTTGAGCGAGGGCTCGGTGGAACCGCGGTTGAGGAGCATCGACAGCCCCACCGTCAGCGGGAACGTCCTGTCGTCGGTGAGCATGACGTACGGCAGCAGGAAGTTGTTCCAGATCCCCACGAACTGCAGGAGGAAGACGGTGATCAGGCCGGGGAGCATCGGCACGAATGCCAGTCGCGCGAAGATCGAGAACTCGCCCGCGCCGTCCAGCCGGCCCGCCTCCAGCACCTCGTCGGGGACGGCCGCCTGCGCGTAGACCATCGCGAGGAAGATCCCGAGCGGATTCACGATGCAGCAGAGGATCACCGAGAAGTGGGTGCCCGACAGCCCCAGCGCCGCCATGAGGAAGTACTGCGGGATCGCCAGCATGACGCCCGGGATGAGGATGCCCGAGATCAGCACGATCATCACGACGGCGCGGCCCCGGTATCTGTACTTCGCGAGGCCGTAGCCGGAGATCGCCGACACCAGAGTCGAGAGCACCGCTCCCCCGCCGGCATAGATGAGGCTGTTCACGCACCACGAGAGGAAGGCTGAATTGTTCCAGGCGAACAGCTCGGTGATGTTCTGCCACAGCCCGCCGCTCAGGTTCGGGATGCCGGAGGGCGTGCTGAAGAGCTCGGCGGCGGTCTTGGTCGAGGCGAGCCCGAGCCACACCACGGGATAGAGGGCGTAGAGCACGCCGACGAGCAGGACCGCGTTCGGCAGCACGCGCCAGAGCCGGCTCCGACGCTCGGAGGACGACACGCTGACGCGGTCGAGTCGCAGGCCGGGGCTGCGGGTGATGGTGGTCATGAGTTGCCTCTCGGGGTGCGCCGGCGGCTGAACGCCAGCACGATGACGGATGCTACGAGCGACAGGAGTGCGAGCACCACCGACATCGCCGCCGCCTGGTAGAGGTCGTTCTGGATGAACGCGAGGTCGTGCGCGGCCATCAGCGGCATGAAGGTGCTCGTCAGCGCGGTCGTGAGCGGACGCAGGATCTGCGGCTCGGTATAGACCTGCAGCGTGCCGACGATGGCGAACATCGTCGTCAGCAGGATCGCGGGCACGATGAGCGGAAGTTTGATGTGCCAGGCGATGCGCCACTCACCGCAGCCGTCGAGCCGTGCCGAGTCGAAGAGCTCCGCCGGCACCGTGCGCAGGGCGGTGTAGATGATGACGGTGTTGAATCCCACGGTCGCCCAGATCCCGATGTTGGCGAGAGCGACGAAGATCCAGTCCTTTCCGAGCAGATTGGGAAGGTCCACGCCGATCGCGGCGAACAGCGGAGCGATCGGGCTCACCGCCGGGATGTACATGAACCCCCACATGATCGAGGACACCACC
Source organism: Microbacterium sp. (assembly GCA_031555515.1). Lineage (GTDB taxonomy): Bacteria > Actinomycetota > Actinomycetes > Actinomycetales > Microbacteriaceae > Microbacterium. The sequence continues at coordinate 23,236 of JAVBUG010000053.1, forward strand.
CCGGGCACCGCGAACGGGAGGAACAGCGCCAGCCGGGCGAACCGGCTCCACCGCGTGCTCAGCGCATCGATGATGAGAGCGAAGCACAGCGCGAGCGCCATCATCGGCGGGGCGTACAGCACGCCGTAGACGAGCATGCGACCGAGGCTCGCCCAGAACTCGGGGTCGGCGAACACGGACGCGTAGTTGTCGGCGCCGACGAATCCCTCCTGGCGCGGCCCCAGCAGACCCGCTCCCACCTTCGCGCCGCGCACGCTGAGGAAGAGCGTGTAGGCGATCGGGATGATGAGCACGAGCACCGAGATGATGAGGCCGGGGGCGGTGAAGGCCCATGGTGCGAGGGTGGAACCGCGCCGGCTGCGCCGGCGGCGGGGAGGCGACGGCGGTGCTGCCGCCGTCGAGGGCGTTGTCGTCCGATCCATCACTGCAGGCATTGCCGTCGCCTCCGTTCCGTCACTCCGCGAGCGTGAACCCGGACTTCTTCATGTCCGCGATCACCGCCTCGTTCAACTGGCTCAGTGCATCGGTGAAGCTCGTACCGTTCTCCACGGCGGTCGAGAACGCCGCCTCGTATGCGCTGTACGCCGCCGGCACGTCGGGGCCATAGCTGATCGCGCGCCCGGTCGCGTCGATCTGATCCGCGAGCACCCAGAAGTCGGGCTGGTTGGCGATGAAGGCGGGCGGCGCCAGCTCGTCGATGGTCTCGCGGGAGGCCGTCGTGGTGGGGAAGTTGCCGAGCAGCTCCTCGCGGAGTGCGACGGCCTTCGGGTCGGACGTGATCCAGTGGATGAACTCTCGTGCACCCTCGCGGTTCTTGGAGTTCGACGGGATCATGTAGGTCGCGCCGCCGTAGAAGGTCTCGACGCTGTCGCCGGCCTCCCATTGCGGGATGGGCGCCACCGCCCACTTCCCCTCGCTCTGCGGCGCGTTGTTGGCCAGCGAGCGCCACGACCAGGTGGAGCCCACGAGCGTCACGATCTGGTCGGCCGAGATCGCTGCGTTCCACTCGGGGGTGCGGTCCTTGAAGGTCGACACGAGGTCGTCGCCGACGAGTCCTCCCCAGAAGTCGGCGACCTTCTCGCAGCCGGCGCCGTCGATGCCGACGGACCACTTGTCACCCTTCGGCTTCCACCAGTCGCACTCCGCCTGGTTGGTCAGCGCGATGAACCAGTTTCCGCTCGTGCTCATCGGCGAATAGTTGCCGAATCGCTTGGACGGATCCGCCTGGCGAAGCTTCTCGGCCTGCTCGCGATACTCGTCCCAGGTCTCGGGAACCTCGAGACCGTACTGCTCGAAGAGGTCGGTGCGGTACCAGAACATCATCGGCGCGACGTCGCTCGGCAGCGCATACGTCGCACCCTCGAACTCGACACCGGCCCACGCGCTCGGCACATACTCGTCCTTGTACTGGGCGAGTTCGGCGCTCGAGTCCGCGATGGTGCCGTTGGAGATGAAGGCAGGAAGGTCCTGGAACAGCAGCGCCGCGGCATCCGGCCCTTCGCCGGCGGCGTTCGCGGCGATCATCTTCGCCTGGTACTCGGGACCCGATCCGGGATTCGTCACGACGATCTCGATGTCGGGATGGGTCTCGTGCCAGAGATCGAGGATGGCCTGCGTGTCTTCAGACATCGACCAGTCCCAGAGTTGGACCGTGCCGCTGCCCGTCTCTTCAGTCGGCTGCGCCGGGGACTGGCCGCCGCTGCAGCCGGCGAGGATGAGAGCCATCGGGACAGCCGCGATTCCCAGCGTGCGGATGAGACGTTTCATTTGCTCCCCTTCGAACTGTCGGACATCCACGTTGGCATCCGAGAAAACGTTTCCGCAGCCGACAGTAGTAACAACTATCTCTGATGTCAATGATTGATATCAACAACGACCTCTCCGAGTTCGCGTGTACCACTCGATGGGTCATGCGGTTGCCCGCTTCCGGTCACGCCGTTACCGTCCGGAGCGCTGGCGGTGCACTCCGATCCCCCAGATCGGCGTGCCGGACGGCTTCCCCACGATGGCGCCGGGCGGGCGCGAGCCCGCTCGTCGTCAGATCGACGATGATCAAGGAGCAACGCATGCGCACACGACCGACCAAGAGGTTGGCGGCCGCGGGTATCGGAGCGCTGGCGCTGGCGCTCGCCGTCGCCGCCGCACCGGCGTACGGACAGGTGAGACCAGCCGAACCCCCTGCGGCAACGGGTCTCTCGGGCCTCGACCCGACCGGCGCCGACATGCCGACCGTCGGCGGCAACCTCGGAAATCAGCACTACTCGGGGTTGACGCACATCACGAAGCAGAACCTGAAGGATCTCGCACCGACCTGGCGGACCCATCTGTCCGCCGTCGCGCCCGCGTCGAACAACGTCGGCCAGCAGACGACACCGATCGTCGTCGACGGCGTCATCTACGTCGACACGCCCAGCGGCGGCGTCATCGCCGTCGACGGCGTCACGGGAGACGCGATCTGGAAGTGGGACAAGCCGTCCTACGGAACGTCGACCACTCGCCGCGGCGTCTCGGCCGGCGACGGCCGCATCTACACGCTGGCCGGCGGCAGCCGCGTCGTCGCCCTCGACCAGGCCACGGGCGCCGAGCTCTGGGCCGTCCAGCCCACCGGCCCCGACGGCGAAGACCTCGGCCGCGTCGGCAAGGTCGCGACCGTCTACTACGACGGCGTCGTGTACGCCCACGCCGCTGACGGCGACCGCGGTGCGGTCGTCGCCCTGGACGCGAGCGACGGGCACTACCTCTGGCACTTCTTCGGCGGACCCCAGCGCGGGGAGCTGTTCACCGGGCTCGACGGCGTGACGTTCGACGCATCGGCGACCTGGGGCCCTGTCCAGGCGGACGGGACCGACTGCGCTGAGGAGGGCGGTGCGACGTCGTGGATGCACGGCGCCGTCGATCCGGAGCAGGGCTACTACATCATGACGTTCGGCAACGCGCGCAGCTGCACGTCGTCGCAGAACGCCTCGGGCCGCCCCGGCGACAACCTGTTCTCCGACACGATGGTCGCGGTCGACGCCAAGACCGGCACATTCAAGTGGCACTACCAGTCCATCCACCACGACGTGTGGGACATGGACAACGTGCACCCGCCGACGCTGGCCGACATCGCGGTCGACGGCGTCGAGCGCAAGGTCGCCTTCTATGGCAGCAAGTCAGGGCACCAGTTCGTGATCGACCGCACCAACGGCGAACCCGTTCTCCCCGTGACGGAGAAGCCTGTCATCACGGACTCGCGCCAGCACAACACCGCGACCCAGCCCATGCCGGACACCCGGCTCCTGCCGGATTGCGTCGTGTGGGAGAAGCTCGACCCCGCCAACGTGCCCGGAAACCCCTGGCGCGGTGTGCCGAACTTCAACGGGTATCAGGCCGACGCCGAGGGCAACCTCGTGTTCAACCCCGACAGCTACGTCTCGGCCGACGAGCCGTTCCTCACGTATCCGACGGGCTCGTCGGGCCACCGCGAGGGTTGTCTGTACGACCCGCAGTACGAGCTGCCGATCCTGTCGACGACGAGCCAGAACGGCGGCGGCGACTGGTCGAACAACTCGTACAGCCAGAGCACGAACCTGGTCTACTTCCCGTACGGCACGAATCCGGTCGCGCACTACGACGGCGCAGCGTCGAACGGTTTGCGCGCGATCGGCCAGTACCAGACAGGCGGCATCCTCGCCTACGACGCATCGACAGGCGAGGTCGTATGGCGCAACCACCTCGGCACCGACATGTCGCACGGTCAGGGCCCATTGACGACCGCCACCGATCTGCTCTTCGCCGGGCAGATCGACGGCCGCCTCCTGGGAATGGATGCCGCGACCGGTGACGTGCTCTGGGACTTCCAGACGGGCAACGGCATCGCGTCGGCGCCGGTCACGTACGAGGTCGACGGGGAGCAGTATGTCGCGGTCCTCGCGGCAGGGTCGACGAACCCCTACGGCGCGTCCGTGACGCAGGGGGACTCGTTGTGGTCGTTCAAGCTGGGCGGGACCTACACGACCGAGTCGGGCAGCCAGGAGGGTCCGGACACGGCGCCGCTGACGATCCGCCGCCCGGTCGGCGGGGCCGCGGTCGAAGGCTCCTCCGTCGGAAACACGGTGCTCCTCGCACGCACGAGCCGCACCGCCGACACCGCAGCCTCGCGCGACAGCGTGTCGCAGAACGGGATGCAGCCCACGCACCTGCGTGTGCCGGTCGGCACGACGGTGACGTTCCGCAACCCGGGCACCGAGACGTTCCCGAACTTCCCGAACCTGAAGGATCACTGCGCGACGCAGTTCTTCGAGGGCGAGTTCAACGTCAGGCTGAAGCCGGGCGAGAGCTACCAGCACACGTTCGATCGTGCCGGCGAGTACTTCTTCAACGACTGCACCGATCCGCGTCCCACGGGCAAGATCGAGGTCTACCTCACGCCGCAGGATCAGCCGGGCGCGTTGAAGTTCACGCCGAGTTCGCTGAACCTCGGTTCGGGCACCGGGCTGTTCACCGGCGTGAACGGCAAGGTCTCGGCGCACTTCGAACTGCCCGCGGGCTACACGTACGACAGCGGCGCCCTCCTGGTGACGCCCCTCTCGTCGTCGCCCGTACAGGCCTCGAAGGTCACATCCAACAAGAACCGCGTCATCGTCCAGTTCGACGCGGACGACGTCGACAACAACGTGCCGACCGGGCAGGCGAGCCTCACGGTGAGGGTCAACGTCTTGAACGCCGCGGGCGTCCAGGAGCAGCTCTCTTCGACCGCCGCAGTGACCGTCACGAAGTAGCTCTTCCCGCAGAGCACTGATCCGCCCCTGTCACTCACGACGGGGGCGGATCAGTCTGTTCGAGGTCGTGTCCCACTCGGCGAAACTCGTCTTTGCGCGCGATCACCAGCAGTCCAGAGTCACAGAGGCAGCGATGCGCGCGCGCACGCTCGGCCCGCATCGACAGAGAGGTTCGCAATGCACCCTGACACCATGGCGGTCGAGCCATGAACGACAAGGACCCCGGGCAGGAGCCCGAAGAGGGTCCGGAGACCGAGCCGGAAGCGGCCGCGGAAGCCGCCCGCGAAGAGGGCATCGGCGATTCGATCTACCCGCACACCAACACGTTCTTCACGGAGCCCAAGCTGAACAGGGGCGTGCCCGCAGATCCCGTCTTCATCCGGGTGCTCTCTGGAATCGAGATCACGATCGGCGTCGCGCTGTTCGCCTGCATCGTCTTCGGCGTCATGTACCAGGTCCTCGGCCGGTACTTCCCCGCGATCAGCTGGGTCGGCGCGGGCGAGCTCGCCCTGCTGTCCATGATCGCCCTGACCTTCATCACGACCGGCTACCTCGTCGGCCGCAACGGCCACATCGTGCTCGAGATCTTCGACGAGATGCTCGCCGGCACGCGGCTGTTCGTCGCCCTGCGCATCATCTCGGCCGTCATCATGGTCGTCACGAGCCTCGCGCTCGCGTACGAGGCCTGGGTGAAGATCGACACCGAATGGGGTCGGCTGAGCGCGGCCATGCACATGCCCCTCGGCGTGCTCTACATCTTCGCCCTCGTCGGCTTCCTGTCTGCCGCCATCCACTCGTCCTTCAAGATCCCCTACGCGAACCGTCCCGAGCGCAAGCTCGACATCGGCGAGATGGAGGGCTGATCGTGGATCTCTGGCTCTACATCCTTCTGTTCGTCGTCTTCCTCCTTCTGCGGGTGCCGGTCGCCTTCGCGATGATCGCGTCGAGCATGCTGTACTTCTACAGCCACGGCCTTTCGGCCGGTTATGCGATCTCGTCGATCGTCAACGGCATCAACAGCTTTCCACTGCTTGCCGTCCCGCTCTTCATCTTCGTCGGCACGATCGCCAACAACCTCGGCATCGCCACGCGTCTGTACGACCTGGCTCGCGCGCTCCTGCCGCGCCTACCCGGCAACCTCGCGTACGTGAACCTCGGGACGGCCATCGGCTTCTCCTGGATCAGCGGGTCCGCCCTCGCGGACGCTGCCTCCACGAGCAAGGTCCAGATTCCGCAGATGCTCAAGTCCGGTTACCCGTACGGGTTCGCCTCCGGCCTCACGGCCTCCGGCTCTCTCATGAGCACGGTGATGCCACCGAGCATCCCAGCGGTCCTCTTCGCGGCGACAGCCTCGATCTCGACCGGAGCGCTCTTCGCCGGCTCGATCATCCCCGCCCTGCTCATGGCGCTCGGCCTGGCGTTGTACATCTTCATCTGGGTGCGACGGCACCCCGACGTCGCGGTCAGCCGTCCGTTCGACGGCGCGATGCTCGGAAAGGCCTCGGTGCGCGTCATCGGCCCCGCCCTTCTGCCCGTGATCATCCTCGGCGGCATCTTCAGCGGACTGTTCACGGCGACGGAGAGCGCCGGCATCGCGGCGGTGTACATGCTCATCCTCGGCGCCATCTACCGCACACTCACATGGAAGGTCTTCTGGAAGTCGGCCAAGGAGACGGTCGTCATCGCCGGCGGAATCCTGCTGATCCTGGGTGCATCCAACCTCATGGGCCAGGTCCTCGCCCGCGAGCAGGTCTCCCGCGCCCTGGGTGAGTGGCTCACCGGCTTCACCGACAACCCGCTGGTGTTTCTGCTCTTGCTCAACGTCCTGCTGATCCTGCTCGGAATCCCCCTCGAGGCTCCTCCAGTGATCCTCGTGCTGGTGCCGATCCTCATGCCGATCGTCGCCCAGTTCGGGATCGATCCCGTGCAGCTGGGCGTGATCATGATCCTCAACCTCATGATCGGATCGCTCACACCACCAGTGGGAGCTGTGCTTTTCGTCGTCGGCTCGATCACACGGCGACCGATGGGTGAGCTCTTCCGCGGCATCCTTCCGTTCCTGATCCCGCTGGGAACCGTCCTCCTGCTGCTCACGCTCTTCCCGGTGATCGTCACCTTCCTTCCCTCACTGCTCGGCTTGCTGTAGCCGCGCCGGTATCCGCCCCCCGGCTCCGATGTCCCTGCGGTGAACCCGCAGGGACATCGGAGGATCGGGTCATCGAAAGGAGTCATCCGTGACTCGGAATCTCTTCGTGCTGAACGGCTCGAATCTCAACATGCTCGGTCGCCGCGAGCCCGCACTGTACGGCACCACAAGCCTCGACGATGTGCGCGCCGACTGCGAGCGCGTCGCCGGCGAGCTCGGCTTCGAGCTCTTCTTCGCGCAGTCCAACGCGGAGTACGAGCTCGTGGAGTGGGTCCAGGACGCCTTCCGCCAGCAGGCGAGTGTCGTCATCAATCCCGCCGGCTTCAGCTTCAACTCCGTGCCGCTGCTGGACGCGCTGCTCATGCTGTCGACACCTGTCGTCGAGGTGCACATCACGAACATCCACGCTCGCGATGCCGTCCATCAGAACTCACTCATCTCCCGCGTCGCGCGCACGGTGATCGCCGGCGCGGGGGTCTACGGCTACGAACTCGCGATCCGCACCGCGGACCGACTCACTGCTGCCGGCTGACGGTCGCGGCAGACATGCGCGGTGATGACCGGTGTTCCGTGATCGCCGCCCATGTTCCATTCGACGGGACACTGCTTTGCCGACCGGTCGAAGTGGGTCAGAGTCACGTCAGAACCTGCACGAAGACGTGCGCACAATCAGAGGAGAGTCCCATGAGCACAGCCCGCTCGATGCGCCGCGGCATCACCGCCGCGTCGGCACTCGCAGCAGCCGCTCTCGTCGTCGCCGGCTGCGCCGGCGGAGGCACCACCGAGAGCGACCCCACCGAGAGCGCGTCGGCGAACGAGCCCGTCACGCTGACGGTCGCTACCAGCCAGAATGAGCAGACGCCGAACTACTACTGCGGCGTCGAAGTGCTCAAGGACAAGCTCGAGGCGGCGGACATCGGCTTCACCGTCGAGCTCTACCCGGCGAGCCAACTCGGCCCCGACGCCGACCGCTTCCCTCTCGTGCAGGCCGGGGACATCGACATCGACCTGCAGGGCGCGTCGGCGCTGAGCTCGACGTACGAGCCCATCGGCGTGGTCGATGCCGCCTACGCTTTCAACGACGTCGATCACGCATTCAAGTGGATCGACGAAGGGTCGCAGGATCTCTTCACCGGGTTCCACGAGGCGACGGGCGTGAACATCGTCGACGGCTGGTTCTTCGGCAACCGCACGTTCACGACCAAGGACGTCGAGGTCACGAGCCCCGATGATCTCGAAGGCGTGCCCATCCGATTCCCGAACTCCCCGCAGTTCCTCGCCAACGCAGCGGCGCTCGGCGTGACGAACCCCGTCTCGGTCGCGGTCGAGGAGGTCTACTCCGCGCTTCAGCAGGGCATCGCCGTGGGTCAGGAGAACCCGATCGTCGCGACGCACTCGTCCAGCTACGACGAGGTGCTCAACACTGTCGTCCTGAACAACCACAACGTCGGAATCCACTGGATTCTCGTCAGCGACAAGACGTACGACAAGATGAGCGACGAGCAGGCCGAGCTGCTCGAGGAGACCATCCGCGAGATCCGCCCCGAGAACCGCGACTGCGTCGAAGAAGCGACCGACGAGATCCTCGACGACTACCGCGCGGACGACAACTTCACGGTCATCGAGACCGAGGACATCGACACGGACGCGTTCATCAGCCAGGCCGAGGACTACTTCAAGGATCACTACACCGGTGAGAATCTGGAGGCGTACGAGGCCATCCGCGAGTCGGCCGGCTGACCTCAGCTCCTCGACGAACGGGGTGGGTGCGCGTGCGCACCCACCCCGTTTCGTCACCCGGACCTACGCCACCCTCACCGGTCAGACGCCAGCAGGCGGCTCAAGGTCGCGGCGGCAGCGCGCACCGCGGGTGTCACACGATCGGGCACGACGCTCGCGAGGGGTCCGGCAACCGCGATGGCCGCCGCCGGCAGCCCGCCGCGGCCGAGGACCGGGCCGGCGACGCAGACGAGGTCGAGCGCACACTCCTGGCGTTCGGTGGCCACTCCGAGCGCGCGGATGTCCACGAGTTCGCGCCGCAGAACCGCGGCCTCGGTGACCGTGTGTGCTGTGCGTCTCTCCAGCCCACCGGAGGCGACCCGCGACACGGCGTCATGCGGCGCGTACGCCAGCATGGCTTTTCCGAGGGCTGTCGCGTGTGCCGGAAGGCGTCCGCCGATGCGCACCAGCGCCTGAGACGTCGGCGTACCGCGCATGACTGCCACGACGACGACATCGGACCCGTCGAGCACTGCCAGGTGAACCGTCTGACCGGTCACCTGGCGGAGCTCCTTCATCACGGGAAGAGCGCGCTGGCGGAGTCGGCGCGGTTGCTGGACCGTCTGCCCGAGCTCGAACAGGCGCACGCCCAGGTACAGCAGGTCGCCGTCACGATCAAGGAAGCGCTGGGCGACGAGGTCGGCGGCGATCCGCGAAACTGTCGACTTCGGCAGGTTGGCTCGCCGCGCGAGCTCGGAGACCCCGAGCCCCTCATCCTGCTCGCCGAATGCGTCGAACACAGCGGTGACCCGGTCGAGGACGCTGACGGATTCCGTCCACTTCGCGGTACGCATCGCCCGCCCTACGCCGCGGCGAGCCGTCTGGTCACCGTCGTACCTGCGGCACGCACCAAGGGGGCGGCGCGCTCCGGGTCCATCGAACCGCTCGGGCCCGCGATCGAGATCGCGCCCAGGACCGCCCGCTCGCTGGAGAGGACGGGCGTCGCGACAGCGAGAATTCCAGGGTAGGAGGCCTCGACATCCACCGCCACGACCGAGGCCCGCACATGCGCCAACTCCTCGCGGAAGATGTCAGCGTCATCGGCGATGAGCGAGGCGCTGATCCGGTTGACGACGGTGAGATCGGTACAGAAGGCGAGGTAGGCCTTGCCGCTGGCCGTCGTCAGCGCAGGTGAGCGCATGCCCGCGCGCGTCGGAAGCATGGGCAGGCGCCCGGCGACAGCCGCAACGGAGATCATGTCGGTCCCCTGCTGCACCCACAGCCCCACGCGCTCGCCCGTCATGTCGCTCAGGTTGCGCAGCACCGGAGCTGCGGCGTTGACCAGCCGACGCGGCAGGCTCGCCCGTGCCCCCAGTTCGAAGAGCCGCAGGCCGAGAACCACGCCCTCCTCGGTGCGCTCGAGGTAGCGCTGTGCCGCGAGATCCGTGACGAGGCGCGACACGGTGGACTTCGGCAACCCCGTGCGCCCCGCGATGTCGGTGATCGTGATCGTGCCCTGGGACTCTTTCACGGCGTCCAGGACCGCGATGATGCGGTCGAGCACCGACATCGGCCTTCCCTTCGCCGCAGAAGACGTGTTCCATTCGGCGAGACTGGCCATCGAGCACCCCCTCACAAAGGGTTGAATCATCGTCGATCCGGTTGCACTTCGAACGTACTAGTTAGTACGGAGTCGTGCAACGAACTCATGCAGAAGGCGGGGCATCGCCGCCGTTGCCCCGAGGAGAGGCGTCATGCGCATATCGATCGCCACAGTGTGCCTCAGCGGCGCATTCGACGAGAAGCAGCACCGCACGCGCCACGGGATCCCCGCATGATCCGACACGTCGCCGTCTTCCGGTTCGTGCCGGAGTTCACGAGCGAACAGCGCGAGCACTGGATGGAACTGCTGCGCAGGCTTCCCGGACAGATCCCCGAACTGCGCAGCCTCAGCGTGGGCACGGACGTGCTCGGCGGCCCCGCGTCGCACGAGCTCGCCATCGTCGCCGACTTCGACGATCTCGAGGGTCTGGCGGCGTACAACAGGCATCCCGCGCACGCGGAGGTCCTCAAGATCTCCGGCCCGGTGAAGGCGTCGCTCGCGACCGTCGACTTCGAAGTCACGGGAGCAGCATGACAGGCTCGCAGCACCACGCCTCCCCCACGACGGCTGGTCCGCGGCGCCGTTACCTCGTCGCCCTCGTCGGCGACGGCATCGGCGCCTCGCTCACGCCCCCGATGCACGAGGCCGAAGCACACGCCTTGGGCCTCGACTACGAGTACCGCGTCTTCGATCTGATCGAACTCGGACGCCCTGCGACCGACGTCGGCGCGATCCTCGCCGAGGCCGGCGCAGCCGGCTTCGCCGCCATGAACATCACTCACCCCTGCAAGCAACTCGTTCTCGACCTCGTCGACGAGCTCGAGGCGGACGCCGCGCACCTGCAGGCGGTGAATCTGGTCGTGTTCAACGGCGACCGTCTCGTCGGGCACAACACCGACTGGATGGGCTTCCGCGACGGGCTGGTGGCCGGATTGCCTGGCGCCTCATTCGAGCGCGTCGTTCAGATCGGCTGCGGCGGCGCGGGGGCTGCAACCGCGTACGCCCTTCTCACACACGGAGCCGAGCGCCTCCAGCTGTCCGATGCAGACCCCGTGCGCGCCCAAGGCCTCACCGATCGCATGAGGAAGTGCTTCCCCTCGCGGTCCATCGAATCGCTCGCCTCGGGGGCCTTGGCCGACGCCATCGTCCACGCCACGGGAGTGGTGCACGCGACCCCGACGGGAATGCTGCACCACCCCGGCGTGGCCTTCGATCCAGATCTGCTCTCACCCGGCACGTGGGTGTCGGACGTCGTGTACCGCCCTCTCGAGACCGAGTTGATCCGAGAGGCCGCACGACGCGGTCACCCCGTCCTGGACGGGGGCAGGATGGCTGTAGGCCAAGCCTGGGCCAGTCTTCGGATCATCACCGGCATCGAACCGGATCGCGAAAGGATGCGGGCGCATTTCGGGAGGCTCGTCGCCGCAGAGGAGCGACGGCCAGACCACGGGACCGGTCCGCGATGACTGATGACGTGCGAGAAGCCCCCACCGGCCCTCTGACCGAGCGGGCGGCGAGGACGCGCAGCGACATCATCAGAGTGGCGACCGCGGAGTTCGCTGCGAACGGTCTCGCCGGCGCACGGGTGGACGAGATCGCCGCGCGCACACGCACGACGAAGCGGATGATCTACTACTACTTCGGCTCGAAGGAGGGCCTCTACCTCACCGTGCTGGAGCAGGTGTACGCGCAGATCCGTCAGGTCGAGCGCGACATCAGGATCGACGAGCTGGCGCCCGACGATGCTCTGCGCACGATCGCGGAGACGACGTACGACCACCACACCACGCACGAGGCGTTCATCAAGTTGGTGAGCATCGAGAACATCCACCGCGCCGAGCATCTGCGGCACTCCGAGACGATCATGCGCGAGAACGTCACCGCGATCACGTTGCTGCAGGAGGTCATTCAGCGGGGTGTGCGGTCCGGCATCTTCCGCGATGACATAGACGCGGTCGACGTGCACATGGTCATCAGCGCTTACGCCTGCTTCCACGTCGCGAACCGGCACACCTTTGCCGCCATCTTCCACCGCGACATGCTGGACCCGAGCCTGCAGGCGTCGCATCGGCGGCTGATCGGCGACATGGTCGTGGCGACGATGACCAGTCAGCCGACCCCGTGATCGCGACGGCAGCCGATGTCAGCGCAACACCGGCGTGGCCGCCGCGAGACGATGCGCGAGTCTGGCAGCGGCCGCGCGAGTCGGGATCCGAAAGTGACCGGCATCGAATCCGTCCGCGCGTCCCGACACGGACACTGCTCCTGCCGCCGAGCCGTCCGGCGCGAGCACCGCTGCCGCCGCGCACGACACGTCCGGCGCGAACTCTCTCAGCCCCTCCGCAAGACCGCCGTGCCGGATGTCGATCAGCTGGCGTCGGAGCTCAGCGGGGTCGGTGATCGTGTGGGGCGTCAACGCCTTCAGCCCGCCGGAGAGGACGTCCTCGACCTCGGCGGATGAGGCCTGCGAAAGCGCTGCCTTGCCGAGCGCAGTCGCGTGCACCGGCAGCCGCCCGCCTGTTCGCACACGCGTGGGAGCAGTCGAGCGGTCCCGCATCACGGCGATGCACACCATATCTCTGCCGTCACGGATCGCCAGAAGTACGTTCAACCCCGTCTGACTCCGCAGCTCAGCCATCACGGGAAGGGCCGCAGCCCTGAGCTCCCGCGGCTGCTGCGCCAGTTGCCCCAGCTCGAAGACCCTCAGGCCCAGGTGGATGCGCCTTCCATCACGCTCGAGATACCGCCCGCGCACGAGCGTGCCCACGAGCCGTGACACCGTCGACTTCGGAAGTCCGGTGCGCAACGCGAGTTCCGAGATCCCCAGCCCGCCGTCGTCCTGATCGAATGCCTCGAGGATGCGGGTCATCCGGTCAAGGACCCCGACCGCATCGCCATCCGCGTCGCGCATGTGTCAGGCGACCTGCAGAGCGAGCCGGTGGGTGAGAGTGAGGGCCGCGTGACGCACGAGCGGCGCCATCCTGTTCGGGTCCATGTCCGTCGCTGGGCCCGCGACGGAGATCGCAGCCACGGGGATGCGGTCGGGAGACAGGACGGGGCTCGCAACGCCGACGACACCCGGGAACGTCTCGCACCTGTCTATCGCGACCCACTCCGTCCGGACCGACATCAGCTCCCTCTCGAATGTGAGGCGACGGCGCACGTCGAGGCTGGTGACCACACCGCCGTACACCGCCTCATCGTGAGTGAAGGCCAGCACCGCCTTGCCCAGGGCCGTCGTGATCGACGGCACGCGCACTCCGGCATGGGATGGAGCCGGTTCGAGGCGGCCGCGGACGGAGACCACGGAGAGCATGTCGCGACCTTCCTGGACCGCGACGTTGAGGTGCTCACCCGTGGCGTTGAAGAGTTCGGCCAGCACTGGCAGTGCCGCCACCGTGAGCCGCCGGGGCGTGGCGGCGCGCGCGCCGAGCTCGAACAGCCGAAGACCGATGACGACCCCGTCCGTGTTTCGGGCGAGGTAGCGCTGCCGAACGAGGTCCGCGACGAGGCGCGACACGCTGGACTTGGGGATGCCGGTGGCCCGCGCGAGCTGGGTGATCGTCGTCGACCCGTGTGATTCACGGACTGCTTCGAGGATGGCGAGGATCCGGTCGAGCACCGAGACCGGCTCTTCTCCAGGGGCGGATCGCATGTGTGCAGTATCTGTCGCGTGAGGTGGGGCGGCAAGCAAATCGGGCTCGACCGCAGGAATGGTTCCATTCAGTGGGACTCGACCGTCTCAGACGAGTCGGCCGAGTGCGCGGGCGAAGGCCCGGATGCGTCACTGTGGCGATCCGGACCTCCGCCGTCAGAGTTCGACGAACTCTCGCGAAGGCATCAGACCGTGCAGAACGGCTTGATGCCCATGGCGCTTTCGATGCCGGACATGACGTGCTCCTTGAAGAACGCGTCGCCGTCTCCCGGCAGAGTGCCCTGCCACACCGCGTTGTCGTGTCCAAGCGTCGTCAACCACGCCCGCCCGCCGTCGTAGTACTGGCACCAGCTCACCGGGTGGTGCTCGCCGTGGCCTGCCGCTGTCGCCTCGCTGGTGGCCTTGTCGACTTCGAGCAGGACGTTGACGAAGCTCGGGTAGGGCGTGAGGTTGTACCACTCGTCCTTGAAAGGCCACGTTGCGGGCATTCCGGTCGTCGACACATCGCGGTTGTTGATCGTTTCGACGGTGCCTTCGCGGTTGGGGCCGTGGTTGAAGAAGTTCGCCCCGCCCAGCAGGCCCTCGTAGTAGGGCCAGCTGTACTCGGCCCCGAAGGCGTTGTGGATGCCCACGAAGCCGCCACCCCCGCGGATGTACTGCATCAGCGTCGTCTGCGCCGTGTCATCGAGCGTGTCCCGGTTGGAGCTCATGAAGATGACGGCCTGGTAATTGTTGAGGCTGAACTTGGTGAGGTCCTCGGTGTAGTCGGCCTGGATGCCTCGCTCGGCCGCCCACGCGACGAGGGTCGCCTGCGCCACGTTGTTGGCGTTGAGCGGCGGGTTGAGGCCCGGCGCCAGTGGCGTGCCCAGGTGAGCGTGGCGCGGACCCGCGGTGCGGCTCCAGATGAGGATCTTCTTCTGCTCACCCTCCTTCCAGCCGTTGCCCCACTCGTGGTAGCAGGACGGATCGGTTCCCCGGCACACGCCGTAGTCCTTGATGTCGTCGAGATAGATCTGGCTGGCCGTCGCCGGCTGGCCACCGAGGCCATTGCCATTCCCCTTCCCGTTGTCCAAGGCCGCTCCCCCGACCACGAGCCCTGCGCCGAGCGCAGCCGCGGCCACGAGAGCGACTCCGGAGCGTATGAGCGATTTCATGTGATCTCCTTTGATCGTTCGCGCGATCCCCGGAGGCGTGTCGAGTCAGACGGGCCTCGGGGCTGGTCAGCAACCTAGGCACCGCCTGTGCCGACACGCAAAGCTCGTTCCACCCAGTAAGCCGACGAACGCCCGCCCCGGAGGGGGCGGGCGTTCGTGTGGGTGTGAGGCGGAAGGCGGGTTCTTCCTAGAAGTCCCAGTCCTCGTCCTCTGTCGCCTCGGCCTTGCCGATCACGTACGACGAGCCCGACCCACTGAAGAAGTCGTGGTTCTCATCGGCGTTCGGAGAGAGGGCCGACAGGATCGCGGGGTTCACGTCCGTGACCGTCGACGGGAACATGGCCTCGTAGCCCAGGTTCATCAGGGCCTTGTTGGCGTTGTAGTGCAGGAACTTCTTGACGTCTTCCGTCAGGCCGACGCCGTCGTAGAGGTCCTGCGTGTACTGCACCTCGTTGTCGTAGAGCTCGTAGAGCAGCGAGAACGTGTAGTCCTTGATCTCGTCGCGCTTGGCCTGGTCGACAGTCTCGAGTCCGCGCTGGAACTTGTAGCCG
>JAVBUG010000008.1:0-3998 GCA_031555515.1 Microbacterium sp.
TGGCGTTGACGTTCTTGGCGATGGTGACCCGGTCGTGCAGGATGGCCATCATCAGCTGCCGGTTGTAGCGCATGACCGGGCACTGGCCGGTGGTGAACGAGAGCGACTTCGCCCAGCCGAGCCCGAGCCGCAGCGACAGCGAGCCGACCTTCGCGGCCTCGTCGATGCCGCCGGGGTCGCCGGTGACGTAGAGACCGGGGATGCCGAGGGCGCCGCCCGCCGCGGTGAGGTCCATCAGCGAGTTGAGCACGGTCGCGGGCGCCTCGTGCGAGGCATCCGCTCCGTGTCCGCGTGCTTCGAAGCCGACGGCGTCGACGCCCGAGTCGACCTCGGGCACGCCCAGGATCTGCTCGATCTGGTCTTTGGGGTCGCCCTTCGAGACGTCCACGGTCTCGCAGCCGAACGAGCGGGCGCGGGCGAGCCGGTCGGCGTTCAGGTCGCCGACGATGACGACGGCCGCGCCGAGCAACTGCGCCCCGACGGCCGCGGCGAGGCCCACGGGTCCGGCGCCGGCGATGTAGACGGTGGATCCGGGGCGCACGCCGGCCGTGTAGGCGCCGTGGAAGCCGGTGGGGAAGATGTCGGAGAGCATCGTGAGGTCGAGGATCTTCTCGATCGCCTGGTCGCGGTCGGGGAAGACGAGCAGGTTCCAGTCGGCGTAGGGCACGAGCACGTACTCCGCCTGGCCGCCGACCCAGCCGCCCATGTCGACGTACCCGTAGGCGCTGCCCGGCCGGTCGGGGTTGACGTTGAGGCAGATGCCGGTCTTGCCCTCCTTGCAGTTGCGGCAGCGGCCGCACGCGATGTTGAACGGCACCGACACGATGTCGCCCACCTTGACGAACTCGACGTCGGGGCCCACCTCGACCACCTCGCCGGTGATCTCGTGGCCGAGCACGAGTCCCGCGGGCGCCGTGGTGCGGCCGCGTACCATGTGCTGGTCGGATCCGCAGATGTTCGTCGACACGGTCTTGAGGATCGCCCCGTGAGGGACCTTCCTGCCGACGTTCGCGGGGTTGACGCCCGGCCCGTCCTTCAGCTCGAACTCCGGGTAGTCGGTGTCGATGACCTCGACCTCGCCGGGGCCCTTGTAGGCCACCGCCCTGTTTGCAGACATCGTCGTCCTCTCCGTCGCGCGGCAGACGCGGCCGTGCGACTTCGTCGTACGTGGGGCTCGGTGCGAGCCTTCTCCTTCCGGAGGGCTCGCGCAATGGGGGCCCGATTTGGCCGAGGACGCAGCATCCCTTACCCTTGATGAAGCCGAAGACCGCCGGTCATCGACGTGCGTGCGAACGCATGGAGATCGAAGCTCTGCAACGCAGGGGCCCGCGCAGGTGTCACGAACGATTCTCCTGGTTCAGGAATTCCGCTCCGTGCGCTTGCGCCGGAGCTTTTTTGTTGCCGCGACGAGGATGACCGGGAGCCTTCGGCCGGCGCCCCGCCACCGCGGAGCGTCTCATTCACACAAGGAGTGGCCATGGCGCAGAAGGAAGCATCGGTCGCCGAGCTCACGAAGCACTTCGAGGACTCGACCGCCGTTCTGCTGACCGAGTACCGCGGTCTGACGGTTGCCCAGCTCAAGGAGCTGCGCAACAGCATCCGTCAGGACGCGGAATACGCCGTGGTGAAGAACACGCTGACCAAGATCGCCGCGAACAACGCGGGGATCACGTCGCTGGACGACGACCTCAAGGGTCCGTCGGCCATCGCATTCGTGCACGGTGACCCGGTCTCCGTCGCGAAGGGTCTCCGTGCCTTCGCCAAGGCACACCCTCTTCTCGTGATCAAGGGCGGTTTCTTCGACGGAAACCCCCTGAGCGCTGACGAGGTCAACAAGCTCGCCGACCTCGAGAGCCGTGAAGTCCTGCTGGCGAAGCTCGCCGGTGCGATGAAGGCCTCGATGACCAAGGCGGCATACGTCTTCAATGCGCTTCCGTCGAAGGCCGTCCGCACGGTCGACGCGCTGCGCGAGAAGCAGGAGTCCGCGGCCTGACACCGGGCCTCGGCGTAGCAAAACCACAATCAAGGAGAAACATCATGGCAAAGCTCAGCACTGAGGAGCTGCTCGACGCGTTCAAGGAGCTCACGCTCATCGAGCTCAGCGAGTTCGTCAAGGCGTTCGAGGAGACCTTCGACGTCACCGCCGCCGCCCCGGTCGCGGTTGCCGCTGCGGGCGCGCCCGCCGGTGCCGCTCCGGAAGAGGTCGAGGAGAAGGACTCGTTCGACGTCGTCCTCGAGGCCGCCGGCGACAAGAAGATCCAGGTCATCAAGGTCGTCCGCGAGCTCACCTCGCTCGGCCTGGGTGAGGCGAAGGCCGTCGTCGACGGTGCTCCGAAGGCCGTCCTCGAGGGCGCCAACAAGGAGACCGCCGACAAGGCGAAGGCCGCTCTCGAAGAGGCCGGCGCGACGGTTACCCTCAAGTAATCCCGCGCTGCTTCTGCAGCGAATTCACGAAGGCCCCGGATGCTCGGCATCCGGGCCTTCGTTGTGCTGCGGGTCACGTGCTCAGCGGTGAGACTGCGCATTCTGTGAAACCCCTTTCTCGGGTTTCTTGCGTGGATTCCGGTTGATTTCACGGATGCTCTTGCGCTTCGGCATCCGTTCTGGCAAGAATGAGAAAGCGCATTCCAGAAAGCGCATTCTCACCCTCGAAGACGAGACCGGAGGATACGGTGACGACGACGCACCGCCCTAGAATGCTGCCCCCGGGCCGCGCACGCGGAGGCTCCGCATGAGCGCCATCGGCGAGCTCGGCAAGCTCAAGTCCGCGAAGAGCGACGGCAAGAAGCAGAACAAGGCCGCCTACCTCTTCCTCGCCCCGTGGTTCGTCGGGCTGATCCTCATCACGATGGGCCCGATGGTCGCCTCGTTCGGCCTGTCGTTCACGCGGTACAACCTGCTCAGCGCACCGAAGTGGATCGGGCTCCAGAACTACGCCCGCATGTGGGAGGACGAGCGGCTGCACTCCGCCCTCCAGGTCACGTTCACCTACGTGTTCGTGTCGCTGCCCCTGCAGCTCGCCGTCGCGCTGTTCCTCGCGATCGTGCTCGACCGGGGCCTCAGGGGGCTGGCGTTCTACCGCTCGGCGTTCTACCTGCCGTCGCTGCTCGGAGCGAGCGTCGCGATCGCGATCCTGTGGCGCCAGATCTTCGGCGTCGACGGCCTCGTCAACCAGGTGCTCGCGGTGTTCGGCATCCAGGGGCAGGGATGGATCTCGAACCCCGACACGGCCCTCGGCACGCTCATGATCCTGAACGTGTGGACCTTCGGCTCACCGATGGTGATCTTCCTCGCCGGCCTCCGGCAGATCCCGACCATGTACTACGAGGCGGCTGACGTCGACGGCGCCAGCCGACGCCAGCAGCTGTTCCGCATCACGATCCCGCTGCTCACCCCGATCATCTTCTTCAACGCGGTGCTGCAGCTCATCGGCACGTTCCAGTCGTTCACACAGGCGTACATCGTCTCGGGCGGCACCGGCGGCCCGGTCGACTCGACGCTCTTCTACACGCTGTACCTGTACCAGCAGGGCTTCACGAACTACAACATGGGCTACGCGTCGGCCATGGCGTGGCTGCTGCTGGTCATCATCGGCATTCTGACCGTCCTGATGTTCTGGACCTCGAGATTCTGGGTTTTCTACGATGACCAAGATTGACGACGCCGCCACAACGGCCCCGCTCGCGACCGAGACGATCGTCACCGGCCGTCCGCCGCGCGCCCGGCGGCGCAGCCCGTTCCGCAAGCCCATGGCGAGTGTCGTGCGCCACACCCTGCTCATCGCGCTCGCGCTCGCGATGCTCTATCCGGTCATCTGGATGGTCGTCAGCTCGCTGCGGCCGAACGACGAGATCTTCCGCGATCCGAGCATCATCCCCGACAGCTTCGAGGTCTCGAACTACACGGACGGGTGGAACGCGCTCGCGTATCCGTTCAACGTCTACATGTGGAACTCGGCGCTGATCGTGATCGGCTGCATCGTCGGCAACCTGGTGTCG